>NZ_JBIAXG010000057.1:14322-46355 GCF_042896465.1 Streptomyces sp. NPDC001292 | reverse complement strand
CGCGTACTGGGCGTACGCGGGCGATCCCGACAACGCGGCGAGGCGCCGTGCCAGGCGTCGCGGGGCAGGCGGGACTTTCGAAACGCGCCCTAGGCGCTACCGTTCGCGTTGCCGTCCGGCGCTTCCCACTCGCTGAAGGGGACCACGTCCTTCAGGAAGCCCCGCACACCGAGGAACTGCGACAGATGCTCCCGGTGCTCCTCGCACGCCAGCCATGTCTTGCGGCGCTGCGGTGTGTGGATCTTCGGGTTGTTCCAGGCCAGCACCCATACCGCGGCGGCACGGCAGCCCTTGGCGGAGCAGATCGGGGTTTCGTCAGTCACGGGTTCTTCTCACAGCCACGGCACACAAGGCGACGCCGAGCAGCCACGGGGGGAGCTGCCCGGCGTCGGTCTGTCGCTCCGACGGGGGATGCGGAGCGCGTAGGAAGTATGTCACGGGTAACCCGCCGCCCGGCACCGGAACAACATGATTGATCTGAGCTTTTCTTGAGCTTCCCGTGAAGCTGCCGTCCGGCCACCGCGGCGGGCCAGGTCAAGCGCTGTCACGCGGTTCGCGCGCGGCACCGGCGGCGGAGTCGCCCGCGGTGTCCTCCGTGGCGGACCGCGCGAAAGCGTCGTCGGTCCGCGGCGGCGTGATCATCGGCTTCAGCGGCATGGTGACGAACGTCGACGGCAGCTTGGGCGCGCCCTCCCGCCCCGCGTTCGCGATCACCACGGCGATGTAGGGCAGCACCGCCCCGAGCACCAGCGCCACGATCGCCACATACCGCTCGACGTTCCACAGCGCCACCGCGAGGATCACCGACGCCGTACGGATCGACATCGAGATGACGTACCGGCGCTGCCGGCCGCGCACATCCTCCTGAAGGCCCGTCCGGGCTCCGGTGATCCGGAACACCTGGGCGTTGCCATCGCCGTGCTGTTTCCGCATCACCTGTCCACCATTCGCCCGTATCGGACAACTCCCCGGCCCGCGTCCGGTCCCTGACCGGTCGGGGCAACCACCCGCACGGACTCCACGTTACGCCGCGTTCCCAGCGCCTACGAGGGCGGGGCCGCCCTCTGCCTGCACGAACGGCCCCCGGCCGGCCCCCGAGCCTTCCGGGTGGCCGCACCCGAGGTGCGACACACGGGGACCGCCCCGACACTGGGCGTAATGGGGCGTAATGCTCACGTCGAGCTGGACGAGGAGGCGGCCATGGGCTGGTTGTGGGCGATCATCGTGGGGCTCGTGCTGGGGCTGATCGCGAAGGCGGTCATCCCGGGCAAGCAGCACAGCCCGCTCTGGCTCACCACGATCTTCGGCATGCTCGGCGCGATCGTCGGCAACGCGGTCGCCCGCGCGGCCGGTGTCGCCTCGACCCGCGGCATCGACTGGAGCCGGCACTTCTTCCAGCTCGTGGCCGCGATCATCATCGTCTTCGTCGGCGACATGGCGTACATGGCGCTGTGGGGCAACAAGAAGCGGCAGGACGCCCGCCAGGCGTAGTGCGAACGCACAGGACGAAGGGCGACCGAAGGGGGACGGCCCACCGGAATCCCGGGTGGGCCGCCCCTTCACGCCTGGCCGTACCTCCGGGCTCAGCGGCTGGTGACCTCGACCGCCGCCAGGTTCTTCTTGCCCCGGCGCAGCACCAGCCAGCGGCCGTGCAGCAGGTCCTCCCTGGCGGGAACCGCGTCCTCGGCGGTGACCTTGACGTTGTTCACGTAGGCGCCGCCCTCCTTCACCGTGCGGCGCGCGGCCGACTTGCTGGGCACCAGGCCGACCTCGGCGAACAGGTCGACCACCGGGCCGAGCTCGGAGACCTCGGCGTGCGGCACCTCCGACAGCGCCGCGGCAAGGGTCCGCTCGTCCAGCCCGGTCAGATCGCCCTGGCCGAACAGCGCCTTGGACGCGGCGATCACCGCGGCCGTCTGCTCGGCGCCGTGCACCAGCGTCGTCAGCTCCTCGGCCAGCGCGCGCTGCGCGGCCCGGGCCTGCGGACGCTCCTCGGTCAGCCGCTCCAGCTCCTCCAGCTCCTCGCAGGACTTGAAGGACAGGATGCGCATGTAGCGGGAGATGTCCCGGTCGTCCACGTTCAGCCAGAACTGGTAGAACGCGTACGGTGTCGTCATCTCCGCGTCGAGCCAGACCGCGCCGCCCTCGGTCTTGCCGAACTTGGTGCCGTCCGCCTTGGTCATCAGCGGCGTCGCGAGCGCGTGCACCGCCGCGTCCGGCTCCAGCCGGTGGATCAGGTCGAGGCCCGCCGTGAGGTTGCCCCACTGGTCGCTTCCGCCCTGCTGGAGCGTGCAGCCGTACCTCCGGTAGAGCTGGAGGAAGTCCATGCCCTGGAGGATCTGGTAGCTGAACTCGGTGTAGCTGATGCCCTGGTCGGACTCCAGACGGCGGGCGACGGAGTCCTTCGTCAGCATCTTGTTGACCCGGAAGTGCTTGCCGATGTCCCGCAGGAACTCGATCGCGGACAGGCCCTGTGTCCAGTCGAGGTTGTTCACCATGACCGCGGCGTTCTCGCCCTCGAAGGACAGGAACGGCTCGATCTGGCCGCGCAGCCGGTCCACCCAGCCGGCCACCGTCTCCGGGTCGTTCAGCGTGCGCTCGGCGGTCGGGCGGGGGTCGCCGATCAGGCCCGTGGCGCCGCCGACCAGCGCCAGCGGCCGGTGCCCGGCCTGCTGGAGCCGGCGCACGGTGAGCACCTGCACCAGGTGCCCCACGTGCAGTGACGGCGCCGTCGGGTCGAAGCCGCAATAGAACGTGACGGGACCGTCCGCGAGCGCCTTGCGCAAAGCGTCCTCGTCGGTGGACAGGGCGAACAGCCCACGCCACTTCAGCTCGTCGACGATGTCCGTCACGGTTCTCGTGTCTCCTAGGTGATGCTCAGTGCTCCGGGCAGTCGGGTGACAGCCGACTACGAGGTTATACGCCTTGGCTGACAGAGCTCATGTTGAATTCCGGGACGCGCAGCGCCGGCATCGCGGCCCGGGTGAAGTAGTCGCTCCACTCCCTGGGCAGCGTCTTCTCGGTCCGCCCGGCCTCCGTCGCCCTTCCCAGCAGGTCCACCGGCGACTCGTTGAACCGGAAGTTGTTGACCTCGCCGGTCACCTCGCCGTTCTCCACGAGGTACACGCCGTCCCGGGTCAGGCCCGTGAGCAGCAGCGTCGCGGGGTCCACCTCGCGGATGTACCACAGACAGGTGAGCAGCAGCCCGCGCTCGGTGCCGGCGACCATCTCCTGGAGCGACCGGTCGGTGCCGCCCTCGAGGACGAGGTTGCCGGCCGACGGGGCGAGCGGCAGACCGGTCAGGCCCGCGCTGTGCCGGGTGGTCAGCAGGTGCCGCAGCTCGCCACCGCCGATCCACTCGGTGGCGTGCACGGGCAGCCCGTTGTCGAACACCGACCGGTCGTCCCCGGAGGAGTGCGCGACCACGAACGGCGCGCACTGGAGGCCGGGCTCGCGCGGATCGCTGCGCAGCGTCAGCGGAAGCTTGCTCAGCTTCTCGCCGACGCGGGTGCCACCGCCCGGCTTGGAGAACACCGTGCGCCCCTCGGCGGCGTCCCGGCCCGAGGAGGACCAGATCTGGTAGATCAGCAGATCGGCGACGGCCGTCGGCGGCAGCAGCGTCTCGTACCGTCCCGCGGGCAGTTCGATCCGGCGCTCCGCCCAGCCGAGCCGTACGGCCAGCTCCGCGTCCAGCGCCGCCGGGTCGACGTCCTTGAAGTCCCGCGTGGACCGCCCGGCCCACGCCGAGCGGGTGCGGTCCGGGGACTTGGCGTTCAGCTCCAGCGTCCCGGCCGGCTGGTCGTGGCGCAGCCGCAGGCCCGTCGACGTCCCCAGGTAGGTCGACACCATCTCGTGGTTGGCGAAGCCGTACAGTTCGCGGCCACCTGCACGCGCGCGTGCGAACGACTCGCCGAGCGCCGGCGCGAAATCCGCGAACACCGCCGAGGAGGTCTCGGCGGGCGCGTCGGTGAAGTCGGGGGACTGCGGTACGTCCGCGACCAGCGGCTCGGCGTCCTCGGCGGGCCCGGCCCCGCGCGCGGCGGCCTCCGCGGCCCGCACCAGCGGCTCCAGCTCGTCCTCGGTCACGGCGGCCCGCGACACCACGCCCGAGGCGGTGCCTTCCCGGCCGTCGACGGTCGCGATCACGGTGAGGGTGCGCCCGCGCGTGACACCGTTCGTGGTCAGCGCGTTGCCCGCCCAGCGCAGATTGGCGGTGGACTGCTCGTCGGCGATCACGACGCATCCGTCCGCCCGGGACAGTGCGAGGGCTCGCTCGACGGCCTCGTGCGGCTTGCTGGTACGCGGGCTCATCGACCGGCCTCCTGCGTGGTGTTCAGAATGTTGACGCCCTTGAAGAGGGCCGACGGGCAGCCGTGGGAGACCGCCGCGATCTGGCCCGGCTGGGCCTTGCCGCAGTTGAAGGCGCCGCCCAGGACATACGTCTGCGGGCCGCCCACGGCCGCCATGGAGCCCCAGAACTGGGGTGTGATCCCCTGGTAGGCGAAGTCCCGGACCTGCCCCTCGAGGCGGCCGTTACGGATCCGGTACGCCCGCTGACCCGTGAACTGGAAGTTGTAGCGCTGCATGTCGATCGACCAGGAGCGGTCCCCGACGACGTAGATCCCCCGGTCGACGCTCCCGATGAGGTCCTCGGTCGACAGCCCGGCCGGGTCCGGCTGGAGCGACACGTTCGCCATGCGCTGCACGGGCACATGGCCGGGGGAGTCGGCGAAGGCGCACCCGTTGGACCGCTCGAACCCGGTCAGCCTCGCCATCCTGCGGTCCAGCTGGTAGCCGACCAGCGTGCCGTCCCTGACCAGGTCCCAGGACTGCGCCTCGACGCCCTCGTCGTCGTAGCCGACGGTGGCCAGGCCGTGCTCGGCGGTGCGGTCGCCGGTGACGTTCATCAGCCCGGAGCCGTACTTCAGCTTGCCCAGCTGGTCGAAGGTGGCGAAGGAGGTGCCGGCATAGGCGGCCTCGTAGCCGAGGGCCCGGTCCAGCTCGGTGGCGTGCCCGATGGACTCGTGGATGGTCAGCCACAGGTTGGAGGGGTCGACGACCAGGTCGTAGACGCCCGCCTCGACGCTCGGCGCGCGCATCTTCTCGGCGAGCAGCCCGGGAATGCGCTCCAGTTCGCCCTCCCAGTCCCAGCCGGTGCCGGTGAGGTACTCCCAGCCGCGCCCGACGGGCGGGGCGAGGGTGCGCATCGAGTCGAACTCGCCGCTGGAGCCGTCCACCGACACGGCGGTCAGCTGCGGATGCAGCCGCACCCGCTGCTGCGTGGTCACGGTCCCGGCCGTGTCGGCGTAGAACTTGTTCTCGCGCACGGTCAGCAGCGAGGCGTCGACATGGTCGACGCCGTCGGCGGCGAGCAGCCGCGCGCTCCACTCGGCGAGCAGTGCGGACTTCTCCTCGTCCGGCACGGAGAAGGGGTCGATCCCGTAGGAGGAGACCCAGGTCCGCTCCGCGTGCACGGGCTCGTCGGCGAGCTCCACGCGCTCATCCGACCCGGCCGCCCTGATCACCTGGGCCGAGAGCTTCGCCATCGCCACGGCCTGGGAGGCCACCTTGGCGGCCGCGTCCAGCGTCAGGTCGACCCCGGAGGCGAACCCCCACATCCCGCCGTGCACGACCCGCACCGCGTAGCCCAGGTCCGTGGTGTCCGACGACCCGGCCGGCCTCGCGTCCCTCAGCCGCCACGACGCACTGCGCACCCGCTCGAACCGGAAGTCCGCGTGCTCGGCCCCGAGCGCACGCGCGCGTGCCAGCGCGGCGTCGGCCAGGGCCCTCAGGGGCAGGGCCAGAAATGTCTCTTCGATGCCGTGGGCCATGAAGCTCTTCCCGTCTGTTCTGCGGATGTCCGCAGTGAACCATGCCGTGCGGTGCTCATGGGCGGCCACCTGTTTCACGCCTGCGTGGAGCGCCCATGGCAGTAGGCTGATGAGCCGTCGGCGATCCGTGGGGGGCGTTGTCCGGGCAACGGCGCTGACAGAGCCGTTACAGCAGTAGGGGAGCGCAGGCGACGATGGACGTCTTCGGGGTCCACCAGAATCTGATCAGTGATTATGAGGCATTCACGAGTTCGCTGGTATCCGTCCGGGACAGGGATATCCAGCAGCATCTTGATGAGGAGCGTGCACGCAAAGCGCGCTGGCCTGATCCCCGTGTCTCCCTCAATCCTAATTTCCGCAGCGGTGGCACCGTCGCTGAACTGGTTGATGCCGGTGTCCTGCATCCCATGTGCCGCGACTATTTCCGTGTCAAGGAACACGAGCACGACCCCGGCTCCCGGACCCTGAGGCTCCACCGCCATCAGCGGCAGGCGATCGATGCGGCGGCTCGCCGGGATTCGTACGTCCTGACCACGGGAACCGGCTCCGGCAAGAGTCTCGCCTACATCCTTCCCATCGTGAACGAGGTGCTGCGCCACCCGAACCCCAGCGGCATTTCGGCAATCGCCGTTTATCCGATGAACGCACTCGCCAATAGTCAGGAATACGAACTCGCCCGCTATCTGGAATGGGGAATTCCCGAGGCGGACCGCCGAGTAACTTTCGCCCGGTACACCGGTCAGGAGGATGCCGAGGGGAAGGCGGCCGTACTGCGCTCGAAGCCGGACATTCTGCTGACGAACTACGTGATGCTGGAGTATCTCCTCACGCGTCCCCACGAGCGGGAGGAACTCATCGGGGCGGCCCAGGGCCTCAGGTTCTTGGCCCTCGACGAGCTGCACACCTATCGCGGCAGGCAGGGAGCGGATGTCGCCTTTCTGGTACGCAGGCTGAGGGACGCCTGCGCGGCCCCCGATCTGCAGTGCATCGGTACGTCCGCCACCATGGCCAGCACGGCCACCTTCGAGGAGGCCCAGGAAAAGGTCGCCGACGTCGCGTCCAGGCTGTTCGGTACGCCGGTGCGCCCCGACAGCGTCATCGGCGAGACCCTGGAGCGGTCCACCGACCCGGGGGCCTACCTCGCACTGACGGTTGCCGAACGCAGAGCGGCGCTGGCCGCCGCTGTGCGCCGGGCCGTGCAGGAACCCCACGCGCTGTCACGCGACTACTCGGTGTTGAAGGCCGACCCCCTTGCCATCTGGGTGGAGGACTCCTTCGGCCTGGTCGAGGATGAGAAGTCGGACGGCCGGCTGGTGCGCCGGACGCCGGTCACGTCACCCGCCGCGGCCGAGGCGCTCAGCGCGGACTGTGGCGAGAGTCAGGAGGTCTGCCGCACGGCGATCGAGGCCATCCTCAGAGCCGGCGCGAAGGCGCTCCACCCGCAGCACAGACGTCCGCTGTTCGCCTTCAGGCTGCACCAGTTCCTCTCCAAGGGGGACACCGTCTACACCAGCCTCGAACCGTCGGGGCAGCGCCACCTGACCAGCCAGTACCAGGTCAGCGTGCCCGCACAGCGGGACAAGCCGCTGATCCCGCTGGCGTTCTGCCGGGACTGCGGCCACGAATACCTGGTGGTGACCCGCGAGGAAGGCGCAGCCGGGCAGCGCTTCGTCGCGCGCCGGGATCCCGAGGCCCCCGCCGAGGACGGCGACGGCTACCTGTACGTCAGTGAGGAGCGGCCCTGGCCGACCGCACCCGACGAGATCCTGGCCGGCCTGCCTGACAGCTGGGTCGAGACCGCTGACGACGGGTCACGTTCCATCGTGCAGGCCCGCAGCGGTGACGTCCCGCGCGAGGTTCGGGTGGCCCCGGACGGAACGGTCCTCGCCGGAGCGGGGGGCGGGGTGCGCGCTTGGTGGATCGCCGCTCCCTTCCGTTTCTGTCTGCGCTGTCGCGTCAGCCACGAACAGTTGCGCGCCCGTGATTTCGCGAAGCTCGCCACCTTCGCGGCCGAGGGCCGCAGCTCGGCGGTCTCCCTCATCAGCTCCAGCGTGGTGCGCTCCCTGCGCGGCCAGCAGGACATCGACGAGCGGGCGCGCAAGCTCCTCACCTTCGTCGACAACCGTCAGGACGCCAGTCTCCAGGCAGGGCACTTCAACGACTTCGCCCAGGTCACTCAGATCCGCGGTGCCCTGTACCGGGCACTCGCCGCCGCGGGACCGACGGGGCTGTTCCACGACGCGCTGCCGCAGGCCGTCGAGGAGGCGCTGGGCCTGCGCATGGAGGACTTCGCCCGCAACCCCGCAGCCAAGTACAGCCAGCGGGAGTCCGCCCGCTCGGCCCTGCGATCCGTCCTCGCCTACCGGGTCAACGCCGATCTCGAACGCGGCTGGCGCATCACGATGCCCAACCTCACCCAGACCGGGCTGCTGCGCTTCGAGTACACGGACCTGCGGGAAATCGCAGCCGATCAGGAGTGCTGGCAGGACGCACCGGCGGCGCTCGCTGATGACTCTCCCGAACACCGCGAGTACCTCGCCCGGGTCCTCCTGGACGAGCTCCGCCGCTCCCTCGCGGTCGACGAGCCGCTGCTGACACAGGAGGGGTTCGACCAGCTTCGGCGCCAGTCCGACGCACACCTGCTCGGCGTCTGGGCGCTCCCGCCGAGGGAGCCCGGCGTGATCTCGCGGGTCGCTTTCCCCGGCAGCGGCCCCAAGGGCGCCCCCTCCGGCGAGGCCATCTACCTCAGCGGCCTCGGTGCGTACGGCCGCTTCCTGCGCCGCCCCGGCCAGTTCCACGAGATTCCCGGGCTCGCCGGAAAGCGCATGTCCGTCGCCGACGCGGACGCGGTGATCCGCGGTCTGCTGCGCGTCCTGGAGACCCAGGGTCTGGTCGCGATCGTCCGCGAGGAGCGGGACGGCTCACTCGGCCACCAAGTCAGAGCCGCCGCCCTGCGATGGCTACCGGGTGACGGCCTTGCCCCCGAGCCGGACCCGCTGCGCAAGGTCAGCGATCCGGACGCCGAGCCTCACGTCAACACGTACTTCAGGCACCTCTACCAGGACACCGCGTCCGAGCTGACAGGCATCGAGGCCCGGGAGCACACCGCGCAGGTCCCCTCCGACCTGCGGGAGAAGCGGGAGAAGGCGTTCCGCGAGGGCGACCTCGGCCTGCTGTACTGCTCGCCGACCATGGAACTCGGCGTCGACATCGCCACCCTGAACGCGGTGGCCATGCGCAACGCCCCGCCGACCCCGGCCAACTACGCCCAGCGATCGGGCCGGGCCGGCCGTTCCGGGCAGCCCGCGCTGGTCACCACGTACTGCTCGACGGGCAGCGCCCACGACCAGTACTACTTCCGGCGACCGGAGCTGATGGTCGCGGGCAGTGTCACACCGCCCCGCCTCGACCTGGCCAACGAGGAACTGCTGCGCAGCCACGTCCACGCGATCTGGCTGGCCGAGACGGGAGCCTCCCTCGGCCGGCGGATGACCGACATCATCGACGCCGAGACCGCCGCACGGGAGCCCGGCCAACCGGTGCCCCTCCGGCTCACCGAGGCCATGCGCACCCAGCTCGACAGCGAGGCCGCCCGCCGCCGGGCCATCGACCGCGCCACCGCGGTGCTCGAACCGCTCCTCGACGACCTCCGGGCGCGCACCACCTGGTGGTACGACGGATGGATCGAGGACGTCGTGCGCACCGCGCTGCGCCGCTTCGACGAAGACTGTGAGCGTTGGCGCCGCCTGTACCGCGCGGCGCTCGCCGAGCGTGAGGAGCAGCACCGCATCGCAGGCGATCTCTCCGTCGACCCCAAGAGCCGCCGCAGTGCCCAGGCACGCCGGGCCGAGGCCGAGAACCAGCTGAAGCTGTTGCGCAACGAGGACAGCGAGGAGTCCTTCAGCGACTTCTACTCCTACCGCTACTTCGCGTCCGAGGGATATCTCCCCGGCTACTCCTTCCCCCGCCTTCCGCTCGCCGCCTACATCCCCGGACAGCGGGGCGAAGGACGGCTCGGGCAGAAGAACGGGGCATACATTCAGCGACCCCGCTTCATCGCCATCTCCGAGTTCGGCCCCGGGGCGCTGATCTACCACGAGGGCCAGCGGTACGCCGTAGACCGGGTGCAGGTCCCCATGGGCGCCACCCCCGGGCAGGTCGCCACCAGCGACGTGCGGATCTGCGGCAGCTGCGGAACCTGGTACGACCGTTCGGACGGGTTGGACCGGTGCGACGACTGCGAGGTTCCGCTCTCCCTCACGCTCAGTCGGACCATGCTCCTGTCCACGGTGCACGCGTCACCGGTGCGCCGGATCTCCTCCGACGAGGAGGAACGCCTCAGATCCGGCTTCGAGCTGCTGACGGGTTACCAGTTCTCCGAGGGCGGCGGGCGGCTGGACGCCACAACCGCGGACGACGACGGTCCGGTGTTGACCCTGACCTACGGCGACACGGCACGGGTCCGGGTCTTCAACATCGGCCGCCGCAAGCGGAAGCAGCCCACGGACCGCGGTTTCTGGCTCGACCCGATCCAGGGACGGTGGCTCAGCGCCAAGAAGGCGGGTGAGATCAAGGAGGCGTCGGCCGAGGACGAGGCCCTGAGCCCGTTCGCCTCCGCGGACCGCACGCTCCAGGTCATCCCCTACGTCGAGGACCGCAAGAACATCGCAGTGCTACGCCTCGCCGAGCCGGTCGAGGACGAAACGGTCGCCGTCACTCTGCGCTACGCCCTGGAGCGCGGCATAGAGGCCCGCTACCAGCTCGAGGACGCCGAGCTGGACAGCCAGGACCTCCCGGACGACGATCAACGCGGCCGGATGCTCCTCATCGAGGGCGCCGAAGGCGGGGCAGGCGTGCTCAGGCTCCTGCACGACGACCCCGGAGCCCTCGCCGAGGTCGCCCGGACCGCTCTGCGGATCATTCACGTCGACCCGGACGACGGCCGCGACCTCGGTCAGGCCCCCGGTGCCGTGGAGCGCTGCGAGCGGGGCTGCTACGACTGCCTGCTCACGTACAGCAACCAGCGCTTCCACACCAGCATCGACCGGCTCGTCGTCGTCCCCCTCCTGATGCGCCTGGCCGCCTCGACCACCCGGGGCGAGCGGCAGGCGACGCCCGCCACGCAGCGGGCCCAGGTACTCGCACTGGCCACGGAGCACACGCGGGGACCGGTCGCCGAGTTTGTAGAGTGGCTGGACCGCTCGGGCCACCGCCTCCCCGACGAGACTCACCCCGAGCGGTCCGGTGACTCGGCCCGCCCCGATGTCGTCTACCGGCTCCCGGGTGCGGACGTCGCCGTCTACGTGGATGAACCGGGCGGCCGGCATCTCGACCGGCAGACCGAGTTCCGGTTGATCGACGACGGCTGGCTCGTCATCCGGGCCGGCTCGGACACCAAGGAGTGGGAGAACGCAGTGCGCGCACACCCGGACGTCTTCGGCCCCGGACGGAGCATCCGATGACGTTCCCTGGCACCGGCTCGGCACAGTCGACGACGCCTCCCCGCGCACCCGGCGACCTGGTCTCCGCCCGCGGCCGCGACTGGGTGGTGCAGCCCGGCTCGCCCGGCGGCCTGGTGATCGCCCAGCCCCTCGACGGGGACCGCGAGTTCGTCACCGCACTCTTCCCGCACGAGATCAACGAACCCGGTTTCGGCAGGCCCCGGGCCGTCCCCGGAGAGGTCGGCGACTTCGCCTCCGCCGGACTGCTGCGCACCGCCCTGCGGATCGCGGCGAGCCACGGGGGCGGCCCCTTCCGTTCGCTGGCGTCCATCTCGGTGCAGCCGCGCCAGTACCAGTTGGTGCCGCTGATGATGGCGCTGCGCATGGACACCGTACGGCTCCTCATCGGAGACGACGTCGGCATCGGCAAGACCGTCGAAGCCGCCCTGATCGGCAAGGAACTCATCGAGCAGGGCTCGGCCTCTGGCATGGTGGTGCTGTGCTCACCGTCCCTCGCCGAGCAGTGGCAGAGTGAACTGCGCGAGAAGTTCGGCATGGAGGCGGAGCTCGTGCTGCCCTCCACCGCGGCCAGGCTCCAGAAGGGGGTGGAGCAGGGGCAGACGCTCTTCCAGCGCTACCCCTACACAGTGGTGTCCACCGACTTCATCAAGCAGGCCGACCGGCGTGACCAGTTCCGCCGCACCTGCCCCGATCTGCTGATCGTCGACGAGGCGCACACCTGCGTCGGCGCGGGCACCGGGCGCCAGCAACGGTACGAGCTCCTCAGCTCCCTTGCCCAGGACGCGGACCGCCATCTGATCCTTGTCACCGCGACCCCTCACAGTGGCGATCCCCATGCCTTCGCCAAGCTCACCGGGTTGCTCGATCCCAGCCTGAAAGGCCTCGACCCCGCACTGCCCGCGCACCGCGACCGCCTCGCCCGCCACTTCGTGCAGCGACGCCGTCGGGACATCCGCCACTACCTCGACCAGGACACACCGTTCCCGCGCGACCGCAAGCTGCGTGAAGTTCCCTACCAACTGGGCTCGGAATACGCCCGGTTCGTCCGCGACATCCTCGCCTACGCCCGCGAGCAGGTCCGCCGCCCCGATGGCTCTCACAAACAGCGCCTCACCTGGTGGTCCGTACTGACCCTGCTGCGCTGCGTTCTGTCCTCGCCCGCCGCCGCCGCCGAGACGCTGACCGTACGGGCCTCGGTCGCCGCCGCCCGCAGCGAGGAGGAGGCCGACCGGATCGGTCGCGCCGCGGCCCTGGAACTCATCGACGACGACGCCACCGAGGGAATGGACGCCGTCCCCGGCTCCCTCCTCGACACGGACGACATCGGCGACGGCGCCCGGGGCAGCCGCAAACTGAAGGCGTTCGCCGCCCGGGCGGCAGGCTTGGCGGGCCCCGACACCGACACCAAGCTGCGCACCCTCGTCGACGAGGTGAAGGGTCTCCTCGTCGACGGCTACGACCCGATCGTCTTCTGCCGATTCATCCCCACAGCCGAGTACGTCGCCCAGCACCTGGCCGATGCCCTCGGGCGCAGCGCGCATGTCGACGCCGTCACCGGCAAGCTGCACCCGGACGCCCGTCAGGCCCGCATCGACGAACTCACCGCCAAGCGCGGCCGGCATGTCCTGGTCGCCACCGACTGCCTCTCCGAGGGCGTCAACCTCCAGGACCACTTCGGCGCGGTCCTCCACTACGACCTGTCCTGGAACCCCACCCGGCACGAGCAGCGCGAGGGCCGCGTCGACCGCTTCGGGCAGTCCCGGGAGAACGTCCGGGCCGTCACCCTGTACGACACCGACACCGGCATCGACGGCCTCGTCCTGGACGTCCTCATCCGCAAGCACCGGGACATCGCCCAGCAGATCGGCGTCGTCGTCCCTGTCCCCGACGGCGGTGACGGGGTACTGCGCGCTCTGGCCAACAGCCTCCTGGTACGCGGCCAGGGCGTCGACGAGCAGCTCACGCTCGACTTCGGCACCGACGAACTGTTCAGCCAGGCCAGGGAGCGGCTCCACAAGGAGTGGGACAGCGCCGCCGACCGCGAGTCGAAAGTCCTGACCAAGTTCGCCCACAGTGGCCTGCGGCCCGACGAGGTCCAGGCGGAACTGGCGGCCCTGCGCCAGGCGCTGGGCGAGCCCGCCGACATCGCCGACTTCACCCGGGAGACGCTGAAGGCACTCGGCTCGCCGGTACGCCCCGATCCGCGCTCCACCGGGTTCACCGCCCCGGTGGGCCCGCTGCCGCGCGGCCTGCGCCACGCCCTTGGCATCTTCGAGGACCCGGACCAGGGCGATGGCCCCGGAGCCGCCCCGGCGCCCGCGCGCACGGCTGCGAAGGGCCGGGGCCGCGCCACGAAGGCCGCACCCGAACTCGTGTTCCGGCAGGATCTACCGGTCGCGGCGGGGGAGCACGCCCTCTTCCGTGGCGACCCGGCCGTGCGGGCCGTGGCCCGCTACGTGCTGGACTCCGCTCTCGACCCGAAACTGTCCGAGCACGACCGCCCCGCCCGACGGCTCGGCGTCATCCGTACCACCGCCGTCGAGGCGCGCACCGTGCTGCTGCTGGCCCGCTACCGCTTCCGGCTGACCCTGCCTCGTCGCCGCACCGGCCCGGACAAGGGCCGGCCTCACGAACTGGTCGCCGAGGACGCCCAGTTGCTGGCCTGGCGCGCCACCGAGGACGGCACCCGCGAATGGCTGACCGACGAGGAGATCGCGGTCCTGCTGCGTGCCGCCCCCGACCGCAACACGATCCCTTCCATGCGGGAGCAGCAGATCGGCCGGGCCCTCGAGGAAACCCGCGAGGAAGAGGTGGAGCAGCGCCTCGCCGCCCACGGCAGTGACGTGGCCGGCCGCCTCGAAGCCGCTCACAAGCGGGTACGCGAGGCCGCCGGCGAACGCGGCCGGGCACGCGGCGCCGCCGCGGTCCGCGGTATCACCGCCGAACCGGCAGGCGAGCCCGACCTGCTCGGTGTCTACGTGTACGTCAAGCGCCCCGGAGGCTCCAGGTGACGACTCTCGCCCCCGATCACCTCCCGGCGAGCACGGCGGTACGCGTGGAAGGAGCCCTGCTCTCCGCCGACCTGATCAACAAGATCCGCTTCGGCGACAGGGAACTTCCCGGTGCCGCCCCCGCCGACTACGGCCTGCCGCGTGGCGTGCGCGTGGAGGACGCGGCCAGTCGCAAATGGGAGTACCTCAAGGCCACGTACGCCTCCTTCCGCGAGCAGCTGGCGACGCTCGGCCCCGAAGCCGACTCGGCGAAGCTGACGTACAGGGAATGGCTGAGCGTCCTCCTGGACGAGCTCGGCTACGCGGGCCGCACCGCCGTGCCCAAGCGGCTCGGCATCCTCGTCCCGGGCCGCGACCCGGGCACGTACCGCGTCAGCCACCTCTGGCAGTCCCACCTGCCCGTCCACCTCCTGCGCTGGGACACCCACCTCGACCGGGGGATCGGCAACGACCGCGCCCCCCAGTCGATGCTCCAGGAGCTGCTCAACGTCTCCGACAAACACCTGTGGGCCCTGCTCTCCAACGGCAGGGTGCTGCGTGTCCTTCGGGACTCCACGGCGCTCGTCGGCTCCGCGTACGTCGAGTTCGACCTCGACGCGATCTTCGGCGGCGACCAGTTCGCGGACTTCCAGCTCCTGTACGCGATGCTCCACGCCTCCCGCTTCGAACTCACGGCCAAGCCGGAGAAGAAGCGCCGAAAGGCGGCCGTCACCGACGACGCGGAGGACGAGGCCGAGGACGGCACGCTCGACGAGGCCGCCAGCGTCGCGGACGACATCGACGAACTGACTCCCGCCGACTGCCGCATCGAATGGTGGCGCACCTTCGCCATCGAGACCGGCATCCGCGCCCGCGACCGCCTGCGCAACCAGGTCAAGGCGGCCCTCGGCATCCTCGGCAGCGGCTTCCTCCAGGCGAACCCAAGCCTCGGCGAAGCCCTCACCCGCGGTGGCAAGGCGGCCCTGGACGACTTCCACCACGAACTCCTCCGCCTGGCCTACCAACTGGTGTTCCTCTTCGTCGCGGAGGACCGCGACGCCCTGCTGCTGCGCCCCCAGGACGACACCTCCCCCGAGGAAGCCGAAGCCCTGGAGGAGGCCCGCGACCTTTACACCCGCTACTTCTCCACGGCCCGCCTGCGCCGCATCGCCTCCCGCAGACCGGGAGACCGCAACACCGACCTGTGGGTCGGCCTGCGCACCGTCCTCAACGCCCTCGGCCAGGAGGGCGGTCTCGAAGCGCTCGCCCTCCCTGAACTCGGCGGCCTGTACTTCCGCTTCGAGGAGGACGACCCGGAGTGGGCGGCGCTGCTGCCCGGCAGCCCCGAGCCTCTGCGCGCGGCCGACCTGCCGAACGAAAACCTCCTCGCCGCGGTGAAACTGCTCTCGCGGGTGTACGACCGCCAGGGCCGCCCCACCCGGGTCGACTACCGTCACCTGGGCGCCGACGAACTGGGCAGCGTCTACGAATCCCTCCTGGAACTCATCCCGCGCCACAACCCGGCGAAGAACGAGTTCTGGCTCCAGGACCTCGTGGCCGGCAACAAGCGCAAGACCACCGGCTCGTACTACACCCCGTCCGTCCTGATCGAGAAGCTCCTGGACAACGCTCTCGACCCGGTCATCGAGAAGTACGCGGCATCGGGCATCCCGGACGACCTGCTCAAGATCCGTTTCGTGGACCCGTCCTGTGGATCGGGACACGTCCTGGTCGCCGCGGCCCGCCGCATCGCGCTGCGCTACGCCCAGATGTACGACGACGAACTGGAACCCGCGCCCGAGCGGATCCGCGAGGCGATGTCCAAGGTCGTACGCGACTGCGTCCACGGCGTCGACATCAACCCCCTGGCGGCGGAGATCGCCAAGGTATCCCTGTGGCTGGAATCCCTCACACCGGGTGAGCCGCTGGCCTACCTCGACGACCGCATCAAGGTCGGCAACGGCCTCCTCGGTACGACGCCGAAGCTCCTGGAGTCGGGAATCCCGGAGACGGCGTTCAAGAGACTGGAGGGCGACGAGGCCAAGGCGGTCACCGAGGCCCGTGACCGCAACCGCAAGGAACTCAAGGGCGTCGAGGTCTGGGTCCAGACCCAGCTCGGCGAGCCCGCGACCCACACCAGCACCGCGACGGTACGCGTGGCCGCCGAGGAAGCCGCCCGGCGCCCGGTCGGCAAGGGCCTCGCCGCCATACGCGAACTCGCCAAGCGACACCGTGAGTTCGAGCGCGACCCGGAGCTCAAGCGGCTCAAGCGGGTCGCCGACGCCTGGTGTGCGGCGTTCATCTGGCCCAAGCGCGCGGACGCGCCCGCTCCTATTACGACGGGGACGCTGGCCAAGCTGGAAAAGGACCAGCTACTGGAGGGCATCCCGAAGCCCGAGCCGAAGATGGGGGAGGAGCCCGTCGAGGAGACGGAGGAGGAGGTGGAGTGGCGCGAACGCGCGGGCGAGCGTGAACTGCGCGACATAGTCTCCCGCAACCGCTTCTTCCACTGGCACCTGGAGTTTCCCCGCGTGTTCCGGGTGGAGGACGGGGACGCGGAGGACGCGAACCCGGCCACGGGGTGGCAGGGGGGATTCGATGCGGTGCTGGGGAATCCGCCGTGGGAACGGGTGAAGATCCAGAAGAAGGAGTGGTTCGCCGCCCACAACCCGTACGTCGCCGACGCGGCCACGGCGAGCGAGCGCGAAGCGCGCATCGGTGAGCTGCTCCGTACCGTGGATGAACACGGCCATCCCATCGAGGCCGACCGCAAGCTCCACCGCGAGTACCTGACCGCCCAGCGCGAGTCCAAGGGCACCACCAACATGCTCCGGGACTCGGGCATCTTTCCGCTGACGGGCAAGGGCGACGTCAACACGTACGCCGTGTTCGCGGAGAAGTCCCGGATGCTGCTCGCGCCAGAGGGGATGGCGGGGCTGGTCCTGCCGACGGGGATCGCTACGGACAAGACCTGGTCGGCGTTCTTCGCGGATCTAGTGGATGGGCGACAGTTGGCGGCGGTGCTTGACCTCGAGAACGAGGAAAGGCTGTTCGCGGATGTGACGAACAAATACCGCTTCTGCCTCTTCACATTTGGTGGGTCTGCCTGTGAGTTCGGGGAGGTGCGACTTGCGTTCCGTGCGCGGCGGCCAGATCAGCTGGACTCCCGGGAGTTCCCCATGGACGCTGAGGCCCTTCGTCGGATCAACCCGAACAGTCTAACGGCGCCGGTGTGCGAAGGACCTGACCACTATCGGATCATTGATGAGATGCACCAAGCATCGTCGGTCCTTTGGGACAAGAGCAGTGCGCAGGGTAATCCCTGGAATCTCCTGCTCATCCGTATGTTCCATATGTCGGATGACTCGGATCGATTCCGCAGCCTGGATGCTCTCCTCTCGGGACGCTGGATGCTTCAAGGCTCCGTCTTCGTCAAGGGGGAATCTCGTTTCCTTCCCCTTTATGAAGGGAAGTTCACACACCACTTCGATGGTCGCTTCGCGACATTCGAGGGTGCCACGCAGGCGCAGATTAACAAAGGCACGTTGCCTCGATTCAGTCTTGAACACCACCGTGATCCTGCAAAGTTGCCCCTTCCGCGTCACTGGATTTCTGAGGACGAGGTGGAGGCTTGGCTAGCTGCCGAGCCAGGTGACCCGGGTGTCAACTGGCCGCACGGCTGGCTGTTGGGTTGGCGAGATGTGGCCCCGTCGGCGAACCAGCGCACGATTATTCCCTCCGTGCTTCCGCGTACAGCTGTAGGTCATACTGAGCCATTCATAGTGCCCAGGGACCTTGATTTGCCGATGGACGCCCTGCTCGCCAACCTGTCAGCCTTCGTGCTTGACTTCGCGGCGCGTCAAAAGATTCAGGGCTCGCATGTCACATATACCTACCTCGAGCAACTGCCAGTCCTCCCTCCAGGTACTTATGACAAGTCAGTTCGCTGGCTCGGCAACCAGCCACCCGAGTCCTGGGTCCGCTCTCGCGTCCTCGAACTCACCTACAGTTCCTACGAGATGGCCCCTTGGGCCAACTACCTCGGTGACGAAAACCCCCCGTTCATCTGGGACGAGGAACGCCGTTTCCTCATGCGCGCGGAACTCGACGCCGCGTACTTCCACCTCTACGGCATCGAGCGCCAGGACGTCGATCTTGTCATGGACAGCTTCCGCGCCTTCCGCAACAAGAAACCGGAGCTGTTCGAGCGCACGAAGAAGGAGATCCTCCGTGTCTACGAGGAGATGTCGTCTGGTGCTCCCTACGTCACCCCCCTCGACCCTCTTCCGGGTGAAGGTCCCCGCCACGCCCCTGGCATCAGCCCTCTAACCCGAGTGGCCCCGCCATCTCCGCCTGCCCCGACGGTCGGCCGACTGACTCAGCCGAAGAAGGCCGCTCCCGTCAAAAAGGCCAAGAAGGCATCGGGGATGGACCAGCTGGGTGGCGGCCTGTTCGGGCTGGAGGAGGTCGAAGGAGTCGACGTACAGCTCGACATCTTCTCCTCCGGCGGCGAGTAAACCGGCCCGGCGCAGGAACGGCACAGGTGGCCGTCACCCGAACCCTCCGGGTGACGGCCACCTGCGTAGTGCCCAAGCGCTCAGAGCTCGCCGGCGAGCACACCCGTCCGGAACGCCGCCCACTCCGACGCGGTGAACCGCAACGGCTCCCGCTCCGGGTTCTTCGAGTCCCGTACGGCCCGAGCGCCACCGGGCAGCTCGGCTATCTCGACGCAGTCGTTCTCGGCGCCGCTCGCGGACGCCTTGCGCCAAGCGGCGCCATCGAGGTCCAGGGCGTACAGGTCGCTCTTGCGGTCGGTCACTGTCTCAGGCCTTCTTCCAGTTCGGCGATGCGGACGAGCGAGTCCTCCACGGAGAGCGCCGTAGCCCGGATACGCTCGTACGCCCTCTCGAAGGGCGCCGCGTCCTCACCCTCAACGTATGTCGCGCTCCCGGCGTTCTCCAAGAGCACGACATCCGGCAGCGGGGGCCTGAACTTGGTGAGGCTGAAGCCTCCTTCGAGCCCTGGATGGGCAGTGGAGGCCAGTGGCATGACCTGGACGGTCACGTTCGGAAGTTCAGAGGCGTCCAGTAGCTTGCGCAGCTGCTCGCGCATGGTGGCCGGACGTGCGGCGAAGCGCTGGTATAAGGCGGCCTCATGGACGATGGCCCACAGCTCCAAGGGGGCACCGGGCCTGGTCAATACGGACTGCCGCGCCATGCGAACCTCCGCGAGCGCGGCGACTTCCTCCGGCGTACGGGTCGTCGTGATGCCGGTGATCGTTTCGCGGGCGTAGGCTGCGGTCTGGAGCAACCCCGGGATCAGCAGTGGGGTCCAGGCGCAGACCTGTTCGGCGTCCGATTCCAGGGAGATGTAGTCGGCGTACGCGGGCTGCACGATCCCTGAGTAGGCCTGCCACCAGCCCTTCTTCGCAGTGTCGGCGCGCAGCGTCTCCAGTACGGAACAGACGTCCGGGTCCGTCACCCCGTACACCTTGAGAAGTTCTGCAAGATCGCCGGGCTTGATGCCCTGAAACGCGTTCTCAATCTTCGACATCTTCGGGCCGCTCCACCCCATCGCCTCAGCGGCCTGATCGAGGCTGAGGCCCGCTTCGTTGCGGAATCTGCGAAGGGTCGCTCCGAGACGACGCCGTCGGACTGTCGGAACCATGGGCGAGTTGGGCATGTGGAAAGCCTGCATCGAATATTCGTCGCCACCCATGGAACGACGAAATCGTCACCCGATCGGGTTGAAAGGTTGCGATTGATCGAGGAATGGGTCCACGCTCAACCTCGTCGCAGCCGCGGCAAGTTGGCGAGCAAACCGCAAGGAGCCACCGTGCCCCTCACCCCCCACCCCCTCCTGCACCCCCTCGCTCCCACCGCCTCCCTGGGCCACTACCTCACTCCCACCCCCACCGGCTTCACCCTCCACATGTCCGCCTCGCCCCGGAACCTCCACGCCGCCCGCGGCCTCACCGCCCACGCCCTGCGCGGGGCCGGTGCCGGCCCCGACCTGGTGGACGCCGCCCAACTCGTCCTCTCCGAGCTGTACTCGAACGCCGTCCGCGCCTGCGGCGACTACGTGCCGCTCGTCGCGGAGGTGGAGGCGGCGCGGGCCGGAGTCTGGGTGCGCCTGCACGACCCTGACCGGCACCGGCGTCCGCACCGCACGCCCGGGGCTCAACTCGACGACGCTGAAGCGGAGTCAGGTCGCGGGCTGCCGCTCGTGGACCTGCTCGCGCCCGGCTGGGACGTGGTGACCACGCCCGTCGGGAAGCAGATGCGCTGTCTGCTGCCGCGGGATCTTGACGGAGTCGGCTGAAGGCAGGGCGGCCGATGGCTGGACCACCGCAGGGGAAGCCCGACGGCCCCGGTGATTGTCAGCGGCCGGAGTTAGTCTCTCGGGTGGGGGGAGTTGAAGGTCAACTCCGGACGGAGGGAACCCGTGAGCACGCCGTTCGAGGTCAGCGCCAGGGCGGTCCACCAGGCGGCGACGATCCTGCTCGACCACACGCAGGACGGCCTTCCGTTCCGGCGGCTGTGGCCGCTCGTCCTGGAGGCCGACCCCAGCCTGGAGGACGACTTCCGGGCCGTCGCCCCGAATGCCACGCGGGGTGTCGACGTCAACCTCAGTCACAACGCCACCAGCCTGGTCAAGGCCGGCTGGTTATGTCGCAAGGGCCGGGTCTGGCGGCTGACGGGGCTCGGTGTCGATGCCCTCGCCGAGTATCCCAAGCCGGTCGACTTCCTCAGCGAGGCCGGCGACCGCTACATGGACTGGCGCAGAGACCGGGACGCGTTCGACGCGGCCGCCGCTCTGCTCCAGCTCCTCCCCGACAGCCGTTGGCTGGACATCGAGGACCTCGCCGCCGAGTACGAGGTCGACGCGTACACACTCGCTTCGGTCTTCCAGGGCACCCGGCCCGACGGCTGGCACCTCGCGCTCGACTCCGAGGGCACGACGGTGGGCATCGGCATCACGCTGCTGTCGAACGAGACCGAGACATGGCGGAACCTGCTCAGCGAGGACCGCCTCCTCGACGAGCAGACGTCCAGCGTGGACGTCGTACGGGCCCTGCCCGAACGGAAGCTGAGCCGCGAGGAGATCACCGCGCTCGTCCTGGGCGAACCGGCCGACGACCCGGTCCTGCCCGAGCGTCCCCGCCGGGTCTGGGTGCTGCGCGGCACCGACGAGGGCGGCGCGAGCCTCATCCGGACACTCTGGCGCGAGGAGTCCGTGGTCACCCTCGGGGCAGGGCGCATGTCACCGCTGCCCGCCGGCGCCGGGCCGCAGCGGGTGCGCAAGGCCGTCGACGACGCGTACGAGTCGTTGTCCGCCGGCCGCCGGGAGGAGCTGGCCAAGGAGGTGCACACCTTCGTCGCCCGGATACAGGACGGCGACATCGTGGTGTGCACGGACGGCACCAAGGGATACCTCGGGGTGGTGACCGGCCCGGCCGTGTACGAGCCGGGCACCACGAGCGCGTACCGGCGCAGGGTCGACTGGCGCAACCTCGACGACCCGCTCGACATCGTCAAGGACCTCGGCGACGCGCTGCTCGGCCGGCTCGGGGACGCCGACGCCCGGATCGTCGACATCAGCGAGTTCGCGCCCCGCCTCGAAGCACTCATCGGGCCGGACCCCGTGCAGGAGGCGCCGCCCGCCGACATCGAGCCTCAACTGCCCGATGTCACCGAGGCCCTGGTAGCCGAGCTCACCCAGGAGAACGCGGTCTGGCTCCAGGAGTGCGTGGAACTGCTGCGCGCCAAACCCCAACTGGTCTTCCACGGACCGCCCGGCACCGGCAAGACCTTCACCGCGCTGGCCCTCGCCCGCCACCTGACCGGCGGCAACCCGGGCAACGTACGGCTGGTGCAGTTCCACCCCGCCTACTCCTACGAGGACTTCTTCGAGGGCATCCGGCCCAGGCTCGCCCAGCAGGGCGCCGACACCGGCCCCGACGGCGGCTCTGGCGTGGTCTTCCACCTGGCGAAGGGACCGCTGCGCAGGCTCGCGGACGCGGCCGAACTCCGACCCGCCGAGATCTTCGTACTGGTCATCGACGAGATGACGCGCGGCAATCTCGCCAAGGTCTTCGGCGAGCTGTACTTCCTGCTCGAATACCGCAAGCAGTACATCCACCTGCAGTACGGCTCGGATGACGGCAACGGCTTCAGGCTGCCGCCCAACCTGTTCATCCTCGGCACCATGAACACCACCGACCGCAGCGTCTCCCTGATGGACGCGGCGATGCGGCGCCGCTTCTCCTTCATGGAGCTGCACCCCGAGGTCGAGCCGCTGGACGGCATGCTGGAGCGCTGGCTCGACGCCAACGGCCAGTCCCAGGACGCGGCGAAACTTCTTGCGGAACTCAACCGGCGCATCGGCGCGAGTCCCTCGGGCGACCAGGGATTCCGTATCGGCCCGTCCTACTTCATGCAGCCCCTGGCGCGCGGCGGGCGTGCCGCGCTCGAACGGTTGTGGCGCACCCAGATCATCCCGCTGCTCACCGAATTCCACTGGGGGGACGACACCGACGTCGCCGGCGAATACGCACTCGACGAACTGCTCCGCCACCTCGGGATCGAAGAAGAAGGCGCCGAGGACGCCCAGACTGCCGACAACGGCGGTGCCACGTGACCGGCGCGCCGCCGGTCCGGCTGAAGGAGGCCGACGGCTGGAGCGAATGGCAGCTCACCCCCGAACAGATCGTGGCTCTCGACGAAAGCGAACACGTCAAGGTACGGCCCTCCCGCCGCCCCGGCTGGTGCCGCATCGAGGCCCGCGACCGGGTCGGCGCCGCCCGGGTCGGCCGTGGCCCGGCACAGGTCCGGCTCTCCGTCGCACCCAAGGTGCCCGTGGACCGGCTCCTCCACCTCCTCGGTTACGCCGAAGAGGAGTGGCTGCACGACGGCGGCCCGGTCGATGCGGCGCCCCGCACGGACCTGCTGCCGGCCGTCGCCCGCGCCTACACGCGAGCCGCACAGAGGGCCCTGCGGCAAGGAGTGCTGCTCGGCTACCGGGAGACGGAGGCGTCCCAGCCCGTCCTGCGTGGCAGGCTGAGGGCGGCGGCACAGATGAGCCGCCGCCCCGGACTCGCGCTGCCGCTGGAAGTCGCCTACGACGAGCACACCGTTGACATAGCGGAGAACCAGCTGTTGCTCGGCGCTGCTCGGCGGCTGCTGCGTGTCCCGGGGGTCGGCGGGAGGCAGCGCGTGGCACTCCACGCACTGACCGCACGCCTGGACGGGGTCACGTCGCCGGTACCTGGCGCCCCGCCCCCGCGTTGGCGGCGGAACCGGTTGAACGCCCGCTATCACCGGTCCCTCGCCCTTGCCGAACTCATCCTCGGCGGGACGTCGTACGAACTTGAGGACGGACGGGCCGTCACCGTGGACGGCGTGATGTTCCAGATGTGGCGGGTGTACGAAGCGTTCCTCGCCCGCGCGCTGGGGGAGGCCCTGACCCGTAAGGCGGGCGGCTGGTACAAGACGCAGGATCGCGATCACTTCCTCGCGACGCCTCGCAGGTACGTCCTCAGACCCGACCTGGTCCACTACCTCCCGGCGCCCTCCGGTGGGCGCCGGGCCGCTGTGGTCGTCGACGCCAAGTACAAGCGTGGCTTCCACCGGGACGATCTTTACCAGATGCTTGCATACTGCATACGCCTCGGGCTCAGGGACGGTCACCTGGTGTACGCGTCCGGACGTGCCGATGTCGTAGGCGTGCCAGTGGCCGAAGGTGAGGTCAGGCTGCATCGCCATGTGCTGGATCTGGACCAGCCCCCGCATCAGGTGAAGCAGAGTATTGATGTCCTGGCTGGACTCGTACTGTCGCGTGCGGCCACGTAGAGCCCTGCAAGATGTGGGTACACTTTTTGCAATGTAGGTACGCACCTGCCCGGCTGAATGGGGACCTCCATGAGCACCATCTCCGTGCGTGAGTTCTCGTACAACCCCAGCGCCGTCTTCGCGCGTGTCGAGAAAGGGGAGGCGATCCAGGTCACCCGGCATGGCAACGTGATCGCCATACTGTCGCCGGCCGGCGGGCCCATGGAGCGGTACGCGCACCTGGTGGCGCAAGGAAAGATCAAGCTGAAGTCGGCCACCGCCGCCGACCGGCACAGCATGCCGCACTATGAGGTCCCCGAGGACGTCGACCCTGTGGCGGTGCTCCTGGCCGAGCGCGAGGAAGACGACCGTTGATCTACATGGATACATCGGCGCTGGTCACATGGATGACCCGCCGCAGCCATTGGGCCGAGTTGGACGCTTTCCTCCAGCAGCGAGTCACGGCACCGCTCGCCACCAGCACGCTCGGCTTCGTGGAGACCGTACGGACGCTGGACCTCGTGGGGCACTTTCCCAAAGCGATAGAGGAACTGGATGCCCGGGTCACCGAGATCCTCCTCACCCGAGAGGTGCGTGACGCGGCGGCTGTGCTGGTCGGGCGCCTGCGCACGCTGGACGCGATCCATGTGGCCAGTGCCCTGTCGCTGCGGGACGATCTGACCGCATTGGTGACGTACGACCGCAGGATGCTTGAGACGGCTCGCGCCGAGGGCCTGCCCGCCCACGCACCCGGCACCGCGGACTGACCAGGGCGTTCCGACTGTAGGAACCCGACAGGAGCCGGGGAGAGCCACTGTCGGTGCCCGATTGCCCGGTGGCGTGGCCGGACCGATAGGTTTTCGGTGAAGCCGCCTGTCATCAAGGTGTTCGGGCGGGTTGTCGGAATGCTTCAGACCGCTATCGAAAGGGTGATCCGTTGAGCCGCTCGGTTCTCGTCACCGGAGGCAACCGGGGCATCGGCCTCGCCATCGCCCGCGCGTTCGCCGAGGCGGGCGACAAGGTCGCCATCACCTACCGTTCGGGGGAGCCGCCGGCCGCCCTCAAGGAATTGGGCTGCCTCGCCGTCAGGTGCGACATCACCGACCCCGAGCAGGTGGAGCAGGCCTACAAGGAGATCGAGGCCGAGCACGGCCCCGTCGAGGTCCTCGTCGCCAACGCCGGCGTCACCCGGGACCAGCTCCTGATGCGCATGTCCGAGGAGGACTTCACCGCGGTCCTCGAGACCAACCTCACCGGCACCTTCCGTGTCGTCAAGCGGGCCAACCGCGGCATGCTGCGCGCCAAGAAGGGCCGTGTCGTCCTGATCTCCTCGGTGGTCGGTCTGCTCGGCTCGGCGGGGCAGGCCAACTACGCCGCCTCCAAGGCCGGCCTGGTCGGCTTCGCGCGGTCCCTCGCCCGTGAGCTCGGCTCGCGCAACATCACCTTCAACGTCGTCGCCCCCGGTTTCGTGGACACCGACATGACCCGGGCGCTCTCCGACGAGCAGCGCGAGAACATCATGGGGCAGGTGCCGCTCGGCCGGTACGCGCAGCCCGAGGAGATCGCCGCCGCGGTGCGGTTCCTCGCCTCGGACGACGCCTCGTACATCACTGGAGCCGTCATCCCCGTAGACGGCGGACTGGGAATGGGTCACTGATCACCATGAGCGGAATTCTCGAGGGCAAGCGCGTCCTGATCACCGGTGTGCTGATGGAGTCCTCCATCGCCTTCCACACCGCCAAGCTGGCCCAGGAGCAGGGCGCGGAGATCATCCTCACCGCCTTCCCGCGGCCCACGCTGACCGAGCGCATCGCCAGGAAGCTCCCGAAGCCGACCAAGGTCATCGAGCTCGACGTCACCAACGACGAGCACCTGGGCCGCCTGGCCGACGTCGTCGGCGAGGAGCTCGGCGGCCTCGACGGCGTCGTCCACTCCATCGGCTTCGCGCCGCAGGACGCGCTCGGCGGCAACTTCCTCAACACGCCGTTCGAGTCGGTCTCCACCGCCATGCACGTCTCGGCGTTCTCCCTGAAGTCGCTGACCATGGCCTGCCTGCCGCTGATGCAGAACGGTGGCTCGGTCGTCGGCCTCACCTTCGACGCCCAGTACGCCTGGCCGCAGTACGACTGGATGGGCCCGGCCAAGGCCGCCCTGGAGGCGACCAACCGCTACATGGCGCGCGACCTGGGCAAGCAGAACATCCGCTGCAACCTCATCTCGGCGGGCCCGATCGGCTCCATGGCCGCCAAGTCCATCCCGGGCTTCGCCGAGCTGGCCTCGGTGTGGGACACCCGCGCGCCCCTGGAGTGGGACCTGAAGGACCCCGAGCCGGCCGGCCGCGGTGTCGTGGCGCTGCTGAGCGACTGGTTCCCGAAGACCACCGGCGAGATCATCCACGTCGACGGCGGTCTGCACGCCATCGGCGCGTGACGCTGCCGCTGAGTTTCGGCGACGTTCGAGGGCCCGCACCCCGAGGGGGCGCGGGCCCTCCGCCGTTCCCGCGGGCCCTCACCGGTTCCGCCTGTGCGGCGCCTGCTCCGCCGTGCGGCCCACTGACCGTGGCCGTCGCTCTCGCGCTGTCGCCGCCGTACGGGGCGACGCCGGACACGCGCGCGTGCGGTCACTCACCAGCGGGCGAAGCGAACCGGCCCGGACGGCACAGCAGCGGGTAGCTCGCGGCCTCGGCGGCGGCCGCCTCGGCGTCGCCCGCGCGGATCGCTTCGAGCAGCCGGGTGTGGTCCATGTACGTGTCCGGCGTCAGCTCCGCGCCGACGTCCGCGCGCAGCCAGTCCCGCAGCACCTCGCCCAGATCCGCGTACGTCGCCGTCATGACGTCGTTGTGGGAGGCGGCCACCACCGCCAGGTGGAACGTGGCGTCCGCGGTCACGAACGCCTCCGTGTCACCGGACTCCCAGGCCTCCTCACGGCGCAGGAACTGCGCGTGGAGCTGCTTGAGGTCCTTCTCGGTGCGCCGCACGGCGGCCAGCCCGGCCGCGGCCGACTCCAGCGCGGAACGCAGCTCGGCGATGTGCCGCGGGTCGGCCTCGGCGAACCTGCGGTGCATCACGCCCGCCAGCTCGCTGGTCGCCACGACGTACGTGCCCGAACCCTGGCGGATGTCCAGCAGGCCGTTGTGGGCCAGCGCACGGACCGCCTCGCGGACGGTGTTGCGGGCCACACCGAGCTGCTCCACCAGCTCCGGCTCCGTCGGGATGCGGGAACCGACCGGCCACTCGCCCGTGGTGATCTGGCTGCGCAGTGCGGCGATGACCTGTTCGGACAGCGCCGACCGGCGCGGATGGCTCAGCGGCATGGCACACCTTCGCACGCGGGACCCGGGGGCAGCACCCCGAGCCGTCGACAACCAATCATCCCATGATTCTATGATGGTTCTCATGCCACCCGAGGAAACGACCCGCACGACGACACAGACGACCGAACGCGCCCCGGCCGCGACCAGCGGTGACCGGGCCGTCCCGGAACCGGAACCGCACGGACAGCGAGCGTCCGGTGGCGGCGCCACGCGTGCGTGGACCACGCGCCTGGTCGTCGTCGGCCTCGTGCTGTCCGCGCTGAACCTCCGCCCGGCCATCACCAGCCTCGGCGCCCTTCTGGAAGAGGTCCGCCACGGGCTCGGCATGAGCGGCAGCGTGGCCGGACTGCTCACCTCCGTACCGCCGCTCTGCTTCGCCGTCTTCGGCGTCATGGCACCCCGGCTGGCCCGCCGCTTCGGACCGGCCGCGGTGGTGTGCTCGGGCATGCTCGCCATCGCCGCCGGACTGGTGATACGGCCCTACGTGGGCAGCACGGCCGCGTTCCTCGCCGCCAGCGCGCTGGCCCTCATGGGCATCGCCGTCAGCAACGTCCTGATGCCGGTCATCGTCAAGCGCTGGTTCCCCGACCGGGTCGGCACCATGACCGGCCTGTACTCGATGGCCCTCGCCCTCGGCACCTCGGCCGCCGCCGCGGTGACCGTGCCGCTTACCGGGGCGCTCGGCGGCAACTGGCGGTCCGGACTGTCGCTGTGGGCCCTGCTCGCCGCCGTGGCGGTGCTGCCGTGGCTGCCGCTGGTACGGGACCGGGGCGCCCGGTCCGCCGCGCAGGCGCCGGCCCGCACCGGACCCGCGTCCGGGGAACCGTCCCGGGCGCGGGAGGCGCAGGCCCCGACCCTGCGCATCGCCCGGAGCCGTACCGCCTGGGCCCTGGCCGTCTTCTTCGGACTCCAGGCCACCGCCGCCTACATCACCATGGGCTGGATGGCGCAGATCTTCCGGGACGCGGGCGTCCCCGCCGGAAAGGCCGGTCTGCTCCTCGCCGTCACCATGGTGATGGGCGTGCCGCTGGCCTTCGTCATCCCGCGCCTGGCCACCCGGCTGCCCCACCAGGGCCCGATCGTGCTGGTGCTCGGCGTCTGCGGTCTGGTCGGCTACGCCGGTCTCTACCTCGCGCCCGCCGCCGGCTCCTGGGCCTGGGCCCTGCTCCTCGGCGTCGCCAACTGCGCCTTCCCGCTCGCGCTCAC
Organism: Streptomyces sp. NPDC001292; assembly: GCF_042896465.1. Taxonomy (NCBI): domain Bacteria; kingdom Bacillati; phylum Actinomycetota; class Actinomycetes; order Kitasatosporales; family Streptomycetaceae; genus Streptomyces; species Streptomyces sp. NPDC001292. The sequence goes on along the minus strand of NZ_JBIAXG010000057.1, from coordinate 17,723 downwards.
CATGGTCGGCATGCGGGCCAGGACCGGTCCGGGCGTGGTCCAGCTGTCCGCGTTCGCCCAGAGCACCGGCTACCTGATCTCCATCCCGGGCCCGCTGCTGGTGGGCGTGCTGTACCAGAGCAGCGGCGGCTGGGGGCTGCCCATCGCGCTCATGGCCGGCCTGATGGTGCCGCAGATGGTGGTCGGTTACGTGGCGGGCCGCGACCGCACGGTGGAGGACGAGGCGGCACGCTGAGGCGGCCCCGGGGACCGCGCTCCGGGCGAAGGGTGCGAGACTGGGGCGCATGCAGCCTGTGCTCGACCCGAACCCCAAGGACGGCCAGCGGAAGTTGCTGTTCGTCCTCGGCGCGTTCTTCGCCATCTTCGTGATCATCGCCATCGTCGCGACCCTCGCGGCGCCGTGACCCGCCTGCCGCCGCGTCCTCGCGCCGCCGTGACCCCCGCGCCGCAGGTGCGTCCCGTGACGCCCGCGCGTCCGTGAGCCCGGCTCCTCAGGGTCGATGGTGGGGTTAACCCCCCATCCCCTAGGGGGTGAGGGTCAGGGGCAAGTGGGTGGATCACCGGATGGGCCGGGGAGCGCGGATTCCGTAGCTTCGGGATGTGACCGCGAGAGGCGGTGCGCGGACCTCGGAGACCAGCGGAGGCGATCATGTCGGCCCGTACGCACACCCGGCCCCACCCGGCGACCACGGGCGCCGGCGTCGACTCCCGGCTGCCGTGGTGGGCCGTGGCCCTGCCGGTGCTGGCGTTCGTCGCGCTGCTCCTCCTGATACGCAACCCGGCGGACGCGCAGGCGGCCTCCGGCGACCCCGCGATCGCCCAGCTGTTCCGGCACGCCCGGGAACTGCTCGCCGGCTGACCCCCCGCAGGGGCGCCCGGACACGGTCCCCGGGCATGGCCCCCTGCCGCCCGCCGCACCCGAGAAGGCGCATGTCAACTCCCTGCGCCGCATGGCCTGTTTCATGCGAAGCTGGGACGCATGAGCGTCGCAGAACCCCGCAGGATTGTTCTTTTCCGGCATGCGAAAGCCGACTGGCCGCAGGTGACCGACCACGAACGACCACTCGCCGAGCGGGGCCGCAAGGACGCCGCAGTCGCCGGCCGCAGGCTGGCCGGCACCGGTGTCCGCTTCGACCTGGCCCTGTGCTCGACCGCGACCCGAACCCGCGAGACCTGGAAGCTCGCCGTCCACGAGTTGCCGCAGCGGCCGAAGACCGTCTACGAGGAGCGGGTCTACGACGCCTCGCCCGGCGAACTGATCACCGTGCTCAACGAGACGCCGGACGATGTGCGGAACGTGATCCTCATCGGCCACAACCCGGGCATCCAGGGACTGGCCGAGGTGCTGTCCGGTTCGGCCGAGGGCGACGCCCGCGAGCGGATGAGCCGCCGAGGATTCCCGGCCGCCGCGTTCGCCGTGGTGTCCTTCGACGGCTCCTGGAAGGCCCTGGAACCGGGCGTGGCCACACTGCTCGACTACTGGGCGCCGTCGGAGTAGCCCGACGGCGGTACGGGAGGCGGCCGGCGCGGACCGCTCAGCCCTCCTCGTGCGCGTCCGCCGCCTCGACCTCTTCGCGGGTGACCCCGAGCAGGTACAGGACGGTGTCGAGGAACGGCACGTTCACCGCCGTGTGCGCCGCCTCCCGCACCACCGGCTTGGCGTTGAACGCGACCCCGAGACCGGCCGCGTTGAGCATGTCCAGGTCGTTCGCGCCGTCACCGATCGCGACCGTCTGCGACAGCGGAACGCCCGCCTCGGCGGCGAACCGGCGCAGCAGCCGCGCCTTGCCCGCCCGGTCGACGATCTCGCCGGTGACCCGGCCGGTCAGCTTCCCGTCGACGATCTCCAGGGTGTTGGCCTGCGCGAAGTCCAGTCCGAGCCGCTCCTTCAGATCGTCCGTGACCTGGGTGAATCCACCCGAGACGACACCGACCTGGTAACTGAGCCGCTTGAGCGTACGGATCAGGGTGCGCGCGCCCGGCGTCAGGCGCACCTCGCTGCGCACCTTGTCCACCACGGAGGCGTCCAGCCCCTCCAGCAGTGCCACGCGCGCGTGCAGCGACTGCTCGAAGTCCAGCTCGCCGCGCATCGCCGCCGCCGTCACCTCGGCGACCTTGTCCTCGCAGCCGGCGTGCCCGGCGAACAGTTCGATCACCTCGTCCTGGATGAGCGTGGAGTCCACGTCCATGACGACCAGGCGCTGGGCCCGCCGGTGCAGGCCCGCCCCGACGACCGCGACATCGACACCGAGTGCCGCGGCCTCCGTCGCCAGGGCGGTGCGCAGCGGCTCCGTCTCCACACCGGACACCGCGAACTCCACCGCCGTCACCGGGTACTTGGCCAGCCGGAAGATACGGTCGATGTTGCCGCCGACCCGGGTGATCCGCGCGGCGATCCGGGCGGTCGCCTCCGCGGTGAGCGGGTGGCCCAGAACGGTGACCAGGGAGCGCCCGAGGCCGCGCGGCCGGTTGTCGCCGTGGCCGGAGATGATCTCCGCCTGCATCTTCATCGACTCGGCCCAGCTGTGCACGGTGGCCCGCAGATCGCCCTCCAGCCCGGCGGGCGGCTGGGTGACGAGCACGCACAGCACGATCCGGCCACGGGTGACGACCTGCTCGATGTCGACCACGTCGACGGAGTAGGCGGCGAGGGTGTCGAAGAGGCCGGCCGTGATGCCCGGCCTGTCCTTCCCGTAGATCTTGACGAGAAGGGTGGGATCGGCAGAGGTCTGCGAAGCGCTCATGGTGCTTCCACCGTATCCGGCACCCAGTGCCCGCTGCCCCTCAGGTCCGCCTGACGGACAGCGAACAACAGGTGTCCGCCGGACGACGACCTGGCTACCGTCCGGCGCTCACTTCCGCGGAGACCGGGGCGGCCTCGGCGGAGGCGGAGGCATCGGGCCGTCGTCCGGCACCTCTGGCGCCCCAGGCGCCCGCGGGGGCCGCCCGCGCGGTCGCGGGGGAGGAGGGGGCTCTGGCTGCACGGGACCGACCACCGTCGGCGCCCCGTACACGTCGTCCCCCGAAGCCGCCGGCCGACCCCGCCCGCCGCCGGGTCGGCCCGGTTCGTCCGGCTCGTCCGGTCCGCTCGGCTCGTCGGGCTCGGCGGGCTCCGTCCGGCCGGACTGGCCTCGGCTGTCGGGCGGACGGCTGTCCGCAGGGCTGACGTCCTGTGGGTCTCGTAGTCCGCCCGAAGCGGCCGATCGGGTTCGCCCGCCGCTGCCCGGTCGGCCCGGTGCGCCCGGCCCGTCCGGCCTGTCCGGCCCGTCCGGTCCGCTCGGCTCGTCGGGCTCGGCGGGCTCCGCCCGGCCGGACTGGCCTCGGCTGTCGGGCGGACGGCTGTCCGCAGGGCTGACGTCCTGTGGGTCTCGTAGTCCGCCCGAAGCGGCCGATCGGGTTCG
>NZ_JBIAXG010000057.1:5803-14226 GCF_042896465.1 Streptomyces sp. NPDC001292 | reverse complement strand
GTCGCCCGCCGCTGCCCGGTCGGCCCGGTGCGCCCGGCCCGTCCGGTCCGCTCGGCTCGTCGGGCTCGGCGGGCTCCGCCCGGCCGGACTGGCCTCGGCTGTCGGGCGGACGGCTGTCCACAGGGCTGACGTCCTGTGGGTCTCGTAGTCCGCCCGAAGCGGCCGATCGGGTTCGCCCGCCGCTGCCCGGCCGGCCCGGTGCGCCCGGTCCACCGGGCCTGCCCGGCTCGGCGCACTCCGCCCCGCCGGACTGCCCCCGGCCGTCGTGCGGACGGGCCTCGTGAGGACGGTCGTCCTGCGGGTCTCGCAGCTCGTCCGGCAGGCGCAGGTACGGGTTGGTGGACGGGTTCGGCGGGCGGTACGGCGTACCCGGAGCGTAGGGGCTCCCCGAGGTGCAGGGCCCGGGTCCGCCCGTGTGGCCGGATAGCCCTGCCTCTTTCGCGACGGCCTGCACATCGTGACCGGCGCCCTCCACGGCCCCGGCCCCCGAGTTGTCCCCTCCGGTATCTTCCATGTCACCCCGTGCCAAGGGCGCCGCACGGCTGCCGGCGGCTCCGGTCGCGTTCGCCAGCAGGGCGCCGACGGCGCCCGCGCCGGCCCCCCACGCGGCGCCGAGCAGCAGCGCCGTGCCCAGATGCCCACGCAGTTCCACCCCGGCGCCGAACGCGTCGAAGCCGAGTACGGACAAGGACGCGTCCACCGACACCTCCGCCAGCCACGCGAGCAGCGGCAGCGCCAGCGCGGTGGCGATGCCCAGCCGCACCGCGCACCGCCCCGCGAAGCCGAGGGCGTCTCGGCCCGAAGCCGTCCCCACCGGCGTCCGTACCGCCGTCAGCGCTCCCGCCGTCAGCATCGTCAGTGCCGCCGCGACGCCCAGCAGCCACACCCGGCCGTCCAGGTCGGCCAGACGGGACAGTGTGACCGGCTGGTCGGGGTGCGTGGTCAGCAGCCTGTCCAGCGGGTCCGGCAGGAGCCCGGCCAGTTCGCCGGTCGCCCTGCCGTCCCAGGGGACGAAGAGGCCGAGCGGGATGCCGAGCCCCACCCCGTTGGGGGTGCCGAGCAGCGCCGCGCCCGCGATGCGCCGGGGGTGGTCGTCGCCGATCGCCGCGTACCCGGCCGCCGTGAGACCCGCCACCACGGCGGTCATCAGCACCGCGACGAGCGCCGACACGGCGGGCCGCACCACCCGGTGCACGGCCTCCCAGCCGCGCGGCAGCGGCGTGCGGCGCGAGGCAAGTAAAGCGATCAGCAGGACCCCGGCCGACCAGCCGAGCCCGCCCAGCAGGGTCGGCGCCGTGTCGACGGTGAAGCCGACCGCCGCCTCGGCGTCGACGAGCCTGCCGATGCGGTCGGGCAGGAGCCCGCCGATGTCCCCCAGGTCGCCGAGTCCGGGAATGCTCACGCCGCCGGATCCCGCGCCGCCCGGCAGCCTGCCGAGGCCGAGCGAACCACCGTCGATCGTGACGACGTCGTGCCCCGCCCAGGCCAGCCCGCCCAGCACCGCCACGAACAGCGCCACCACCGCGCCCGCCCGGGCCAGGAGTTCGGCCGGGGAGATCACAACTCCCGCCGCGCGCAAGGACCGTAGGAAGAACCACGACAGCAGCAGCGCACCGACCAGGCTCACTCCCAGTGGCGTGATCTGGAGGGCGGTGTGCGCCTCGGCGCCTTTCGGGCCGAACGCGGACACATCGCCGGACGGCGTGACCGAACCACCCGCCCCAAGTGCCACCATCGCGGCGGTCATAGGCCCGAGCGAACCCGCCGCGTCCGCCCGCAGCAGATGCAGACCGAGCGCGGCTGTGCCCGTCATGCCGATCAACGCCCAGCTCACGGAGGCGATCGCGGACAGCAGCACGTCCGGCCATGGCAGGCGCGCACCGCGCCTCGCGGTCCCGACGCCCGTGGCAGCGCTCATGGCAGATCCCCCGATCCGCGGCGCGGCCCGGCCGCCGCGCATGTCCCCCTCGCGTCAAATACCACTCTGCGGCCGGGTTTCAACCCCGCCGGCGAAAAAGCAGTCGAAGCGGACGTACACACTCTTCACAAGGCCCGGCTTTCGGTCAGCGGGCTGAGCCTGAAATAGTTCCCCACGATGTTCGACATCCCTAGACTCCCCGCGACGGGGGTAATTCGGGGGACAACTCAGTGGGGCTTGGAGTGCCGGAACTCGTACTGGAAACCAATGGACGGACCTGGACGCTCGACCCGTCCAGGTCCTACACCCTGGGACGCGATCCGCAGGGAAACATCGTGTTCGACGACGCCAGGGTGTCCTGGCGTCACGCCACGGTCAGCTTCAACGGCCGCAGTTGGGTCATCGAGGACCACGGCAGCACCAACGGCACGTTCGTGCAGGGCCGTCGGATCCACCAGCTGGAGCTCGGGCCCGGCTCCGCCGTCCATCTCGGCAACGCGACCGACGGGCCGGTGCTGAGCCTTTCCGGCGCCGCGGCCCCGGCGGCGACGCCGCAGGCCCAGCCCCAGCAGCAGCCGTACGCGGCCCAGGGCGCGAACCCCGGCTGGACGCAGCAGCAGGCGCCGCGGGCCGATTGGCAGCAGCCGCAGCAGGGGCAGCAGGCGCCGTCGATCCCGCAGCAGCAGGGCCCCGGCAGCGGCGCGGGGGTGCCGCCGGTCTACGGCGACCGCAGCCCGACGACCTTCCACCAGTTCTCGCTCGGCCGCGTCATGCGCATCGGCCGTGCCCTGGAGAACGACCTGGTCGTCTCCGACCTCCAGGTCTCCCGCAACCACGCGGAGTTCCACGCCACGCCCGACGGCCGCTTCGAGATCCGTGACCTCGGCTCGCACAACGGCACGTACGTCAACGGCCACCCGGTCCCCAAGGGCGGCTCGGTGCAGCTCGGCCCGACCGACATCGTCGGCGTCGGCCACTCGACGTTCCGGATCGTCGGCGACCGGCTGGAGGAGTTCGTCGACACCGGTGAGGTGTCCTTCTCCGCCCGCCACCTGACCGTGACGGTCGACGGCGGCAAGCAGATCCTGAGGGACGTCTCCTTCGGTGTCCCGGAGAAGTCGCTGGTCGGGGTCATCGGCCCGTCCGGTTCCGGCAAGTCGACCCTGCTGAAGGCGCTCACCGGCTACCGGCCCGCCGACCAGGGCGAGGTCCTCTACGACCACCGGAACCTCTACAAGCAGTTCGCCGAGCTGCGCCAGCGCATCGGCCTGGTCCCGCAGGACGACATCCTGCACAAGGAACTGGCCGTGAAGAAGGCCCTGAAGTACGCGGCCAAGCTGCGCTTCCCGGCCGACACCACGGCAGCCGAGCGCGAGGCCCGCATAGACGAGGTGCTGCGCGAGCTGAAGCTGGACGTCCACAAGGACAAGAAGGTCACCTCCCTCTCCGGCGGCCAGCGCAAGCGTGTCTCGGTGGCTCTGGAGCTGCTCACCAAGCCGTCGCTGATCTTCCTGGACGAGCCGACCTCCGGTCTCGACCCGGGCATGGACCGTGACGTCATGCAGCTGCTGCGGGGACTCGCGGACGACGGCCGCACGGTCCTCGTCGTCACCCACTCGGTGGCCGAACTGGCCCTGTGCGACAAGCTGCTGGTGATGGCGCCGGGCGGCGCCGTGGCCTACTTCGGCCCGCCGGAGGAGGCGCTGAACTTCTTCGGCTACGACACCTGGGCCGATGTGTTCTCCGCCTTCGAGAACTACCGCGACTACGACTGGGCGGGCCGCTGGAAGGGCTCGCAGCACTACCAGATGTACGCCGCGGACGTCGACGCCGTCGAGCCGCAGTCCGTACACATGCCTCCGCCGCAGGCGATCAGGCCGCCCAAGCCGCAGGGCTGGGGCTCGCAACTGATGACCCTCATCCGGCGGTACGTGTCGGTGATCGTCTCCGACAAGGGCTTCCTGGCGCTGACAGTGATCCTGCCGGCGGTGCTCGGCGCGGTCAGCCTGCTCATCGACCACAACCGCGGTCTGCTGGTCAACGAGCAGATCAACCCGAAGACGGGACTGCACATCCCGAACGGCACGGCGACCACGGTGCTGCTGATCCTCGCGGTCGGCGCCTGCTTCGCGGGCGCCGCGAACTCCGTCCGCGAACTGATCAAGGAACGGGTCATCTACGAGCGGGAACGCGCCACCGGCCTGTCCCGTTCGGCGTACCTGATGTCCAAGGTGGTCGTGCTCGGCGCGGTCACCGTGCTCCAGGGCCTGATGGTCGGCCTGATCGGCTTCTCCAGCCGCGAGATCCCCGAGAAGGGCCTGATCCTGGGCAACGCCACGCTGTTCGAGCTGTGCCTGCCGATCATGGCGCTCGGCTTCACCTCGATGATGTTCGGCCTGGTCATCTCCTCGCTGGTGAAGACCGCCGAGAAGACCATGCCGCTGCTGGTGATGTTCGCCATCGTCCAGGTCGTGTTCACCGGCTGCCTGTTCACGCTGAACGGCACCATCGGCGTCAACGAGTTCTCGTACCTGATGCCGTCGCGCTGGGCGGTGGCCGCCGCCGGTACCACGCTGGACTTCAACAACATCGCCCCGAACACCGACGACCCGACCAGCACCGACCCGCTGTGGGACCACACGGCCTCCGCCTGGGGCATCGACATGGTCGCGCTGATCGCGCTCGGTGTCGTGTGCGGCTTCCTGGTGGCACGCTTCCTGCGCCGCCACGAGCCGGAGGTCATGCGCAAGTAACCGTGCCGCGTCACGCGCCACGGCACGAAGGGCGGCACCCCGCAGCGGGGTGCCGCCCTTCGGCGTGCTGTCAGAGGTCCGCGCCGGCCTCAGTAGGCGCTGTTGACGTGGTCGATGGAGCCGTACCGGTGCGCCGCGTAGTTGGCGGCGGCGGTGATGTTGGCGACGGGGTCGTAGATGTTCCGGGACGTGCCGGGCACGTGGTACGCGTTGAAGGTCGGGTCGATGACCTGGAGCAGGCCCTTGGACGGGATGCCGTTGCGCGCGTTGATGTCCCAGTTGTTGATGGCGTTCGGGTTGCCCGAGGACTCCCGCATGATGTTGCGGTGCAGGCCGCTGTAGGAGCCGGGGATGTTGTGCTGCTTCATGACCGCGAGTGCCTGCCGGATCCAGCCGTCCAGGTTGTTGCCGTAGCGGGTGGAGACGGCGACCGTCTGCAGCTGCGGGCGCTTGGTGGACCGGCTCGCGGCCTGCTTGGCCTGGTGCGCGGCCTTGGCCTTGGCCTGGTGCTGGGCGGCGGCCCGGGCCTGCTGCTTCGCGGCGGCCTGCTTCTTGGCCGCGATGGCCTGGATCTTCACGCTCTCGCCCGCGAGCTGGTCGGTGACGCTGGCCTTGACGCCCTTGATCGGCTGGGAGCCGAGCTGCACCGGGGCGGCGGCGACGCTGCTCGTCGGCTCGGCCTGGCTGGGCGCGGCCGAGACGGCCACGGCGGCCGCACCGAGCACGGCGACGCCGGCGACGGCGATCTTGCGGGGCTGGGCCAGGGCACGACCGTGACGACGGAGGTTTGCGGGCATGGCGAAATAGACCTCTTCGAGTAGCGCGGAGGTCGCTCTCCGGACTGCGGGAGGGGGTCCGTCCCACACAATCGCCGCGAGGGGAAACCCGCGGCGTTGAGCGACGAGAGCAATTCTTAGCGGCCGCAAAATCCACTGGCAAAGGTGTGATGTACGAAGCCAGATAGTGGAGTGGAACGGACAAAACAGGACAGACGGGATCGTCTGTGCCGTTCGTGATGGGGGTCTCTGTCTCCTATGTCCCTTCGTACGTGATCCGCGTCCTGTGGGTGCCCTCACATCGGGGCAGAGGTTTTCTCACCTTTGGTTGCCGCCGCAACGCTCTGGGTGAGCGGGTTTTCCCGACAGGACGCGGTAGGCTCCGCCGCCCCCGGACCCGTCCGGTACTCGGCCGCCGGACCTAGGTCCAGCGGCCCGGGCACGGCCGTCACAGGGCCGATCCGGGCCGTCACCCCCCGCCGGTACCGTGAGGACATGAGTCAAGGTCCCAGGTCCGGCCTCGCCGCGGTGAGTTCCGCGCTGCTGGCCATGAGCAGGCACCTCGAGGTGCGCGACGTCCTGAAGACGATCGTCGCCTCGGCCCGCGAGCTGCTCGACGCACAGTACGCCGCCCTCGGCGTACCGGACGACCACGGCGGCTTCGCCCAGTTCGTGGTCGACGGGGTCAGCGACGAGCAGTGGCGGGCCATCGGCCCGCTCCCGCGTCAGCACGGCATCCTCGCAGCGATGCTGCACGAGGCGCGGGCCGAGCGCCTCGCGGACCTGCGCGAGGACCCGCGCTTCGAGGGCTGGCCCGCCGCCCACCCGGAGATGTCCGACTTCCTGGGCCTGCCCATCCGCGACGGCGACGAGGTCATGGGCGCCCTGTTCCTGGCGAACAAGAACCGCGCGAAGCCCGAGGGCGGCTGCGGCTTCACGGAAGAGGACGAGGAACTGCTCTCCATCCTCGCCCAGCACGCCGCGATCGCCCTCACCAACGCCCGCCTCTACGAACGCAGCCGCGAGTTGACCATCGCCGAGGAGCGCTCCCGCATCGCCCATGAACTGCACGACGCGGTCAGCCAGAAACTGTTCTCCCTGCGTCTGACCGCCCAGGCCGCCACCGCCCTCGTCGACCGCGACCCGGCACGCGCCAAGGGCGAGTTGCAGCAGGTGGCCGCGCTCGCCGCCGAGGCCGTCGACGAACTGCGCGCCGCCGTCGTGGAACTGCGCCCCGCCGCCCTCGACGAGGACGGCCTGGTCGCCACCCTCCGCACCCAGGTCCAGGTCCTCGACCGCGCCCACAGCGCGCGCGTCACCTTCACCACCCGCGGCATCCGCGCCCTGCCGGCCGCGCAGGAGGAGGCCATGCTCCGCGTAGCCCAGGAAGCCCTGCACAACGCGCTGCGGCACGCGCGGGCGGACCACGTCGACGTCACCCTGGACCGCCGCGGCTGCGGTGCCGCCCTGCGGATCACCGACGACGGTACCGGCTTCGACCCGAAGGCGGTGCGCCGCGCGGGCCGCCACCTCGGCCTGGTCTCCATGCGGGACCGGGCGAGCGGGGTCGGCGGACGGCTGATGGTGGAATCGGCGCCCGGCAAGGGCACCGCGATCGAGATGGAGGTCCCCGGTGGCTGACGCAATCAAGGTGCTGCTCGTCGACGACCACCAGGTGGTCCGCCGGGGCCTGCGCACCTTCCTGGAGGTGCAGGACGACATCGAGGTCGTGGGCGAGGCGGCGGACGGCGCCGAGGGAGTCGCCCGCGCCGAGGAACTGAGGCCCGACGTGGTCCTCATGGACGTCAAGATGCCCGTCATGGACGGCGTCGACGCGCTGCGCCGGCTCCGTGAACTCGGCAACCCCGCGCGCGTGCTGATCGTCACCAGCTTCACCGAGCAGCGTACGGTGGTCCCGGCGCTGCGCGCGGGCGCCGCCGGGTACGTCTACAAGGACGTGGATCCCGACGCGCTCGCCGGCGCCATCCGCTCGGTGCACGCCGGGCACATCCTCCTGCAACCGGAGGTCGCGGGCGCCCTGTTGTCCCAGGAGGAGAGCAACTCCGGCCAGAGCCGGGGAACCTCGCTGACGGAGCGGGAGCGGGAGGTGCTCGGCCTGATAGCCGACGGCCGCTCGAACCGCGAGATCGCCCGGGCCCTGGTGCTCTCCGAGAAGACCGTCAAGACCCATGTGTCGAACATCCTGATGAAGCTCGACCTGGCGGACCGCACCCAGGCCGCGCTGTGGGCCGTACGCCACGGTCTGAGCGGCTGACTTCGGCCGCCGGCGGCAATGCGGATGGTCCCGCTCCGGGCTGAGATTCATACCGTCGTGGGAATGTCCCCCGGATGGCGCAACCTCCGCGCGGCCCGGCCGTTCTCCAGTGCGTGCCGCGGCGCCTGCCGCGGCGATCACCAGGAGGGGTCAGAAGTGAAGATCGTGAAGAAGGCAGCGGCCGTGACGATGGTGGCCGCGGGGCTCGTGGCCGCCGGCGCCTCGATGGCCTCCGCCACCGACGGTGCCTGGGCCGGCGGCGCCGCCAAGGGCTCCCCGGGCGTCGTCTCGGGCAACGTCGTCCAGGCCCCGATCCACATCCCGGTCAACGCCGTCGGCAACAGCGTCAACGTCATCGGCGTCCTGAACCCCGCCTTCGGCAACCTCGGCCTCAACCACTGAGTCCACCGCGACCGGCGGCCTCCCGGCTCCCCCCGGGAGGCCGTTTCGCGATCCGCGAGCAACCTCGACGCCGGTCGCCGATCATCACCGCACCCCTTTCTCCCGCTCCTCCACCACCGAGTTGTAGGCCGCCACCTGCGCCCGCCGAGCCGTCCGCTCCACCGGCCGCAGCGCGGCTCCCCGCGCCGCCATCTCGGACGCGCTCACCGCACCCCTTTCTCCCGCTCCTCCACCACCGAGTTGTAGGCCGCCACCTGCGCCCGCCGAGCCGTCCGCTCCACCGGCCGCAGCGCGGCTCC
>NZ_JBIAXG010000057.1:0-5705 GCF_042896465.1 Streptomyces sp. NPDC001292 | reverse complement strand
CCCCGCGCCGCCATCTCGGACGCGCTCACCGCACCCCCGTGCCCGTTCTCGTACGCCAGCGAGATCAGCAACCCCACCCGCCGTGCCAGCTCCAGCACCCGCACCGCCCGCGGCGGATACCCCGGCGCCAGAACCTCCCGGCCCCGCTCGGCCCGCGCCCGGTACGCGTCGATCGCCGCCTCGGCCACCGGCCCAGACCCGGCCACGTCCAGCCGCGACAGCACCGTAGTCGCCTCCCGCAGCGCCTCCGTCAGCTCCCGCTCGGCCTCGCCCAGCGACGGCACGTCGGCCGGCGGCGCCTCCCGCACGGGCAGCACGTGCCACAGCACCTCCGCGTGCACATCGCCCTCCGGCCCGGCCTCGCGCACCTCGGGCACCAGCCCGAAGGCGGCTCCGTGGCAGAGCACCGCCTCCCCGGCATCCAGCGCCCGCGCGTTGAACTCCGGCGGCCCGCTCAGCCCCAGCGGATGCCCCGGCGCGGGCAGCGCCACCCGCAGCGCGCCCACCCCGAGCCTCCGCAGCCGCCCCAGCGCCAGCGTGAGCCCGACCGGCCCCGACTCCCCGGGCAGCCCCTCCACCCGGTGGACGGCGTCGTCCCCGACGATGGCGTGCACGGCGTCGTCCGGTGAGACGTATCCGGACAAAAGGGAGTTTCCCCAAGCGGCGAGGCGCCCAGAGCGCGGTTCCGAGAGCATGCCTCCACCCTAAGGACCGGACCGATGGAACGGGCCGCCCGGCTCGTGGCGTAGATTCGGTGAGGGCTGCGCCCACCGGCGCGGCGGACCCAGCCACAGGCGTACGCGACAGCCGAGACCGGCGGCACACTGCAAGGGGAGACAACGCGCTCATGAGCGATGTTCTGGAGCTTCAGGACGTATCCGTGGTCCGTGAGGGCCGGGCTCTCGTGGACCAGGTCTCCTGGTCGGTCAAGGAGGGTGAGCGCTGGGTCATCCTCGGCCCCAACGGCGCCGGCAAGACCACCCTGCTCAACGTCGCCTCCACCTACCTCTTCCCCAGCAGCGGCACCGCCACCGTCCTGGGCGAGACCCTCGGCAAGCCCGGCACCGACGTCTTCGAGCTGCGCCCCCGCGTCGGCATGGCCGGCATCGCCCTCGCCGAGAAGCTCCCCAAGCGCCAGACCGTGCTCCAGACCGTGCTGACCGCCGCCTACGGCATGACCGCCGGCTGGCAGGAGGAGTACGAGGACGTCGACGAGCAGCGCGCCCGCGCCTTCCTCGACCGCCTCGGCATGAGCGACTACCTGGACCGCAGGTTCGGCACCCTCTCCGAGGGCGAGCGCAAGCGCACCCTCATTGCCCGCGCCCTGATGACCGACCCCGAGCTGCTCCTGCTCGACGAGCCCGCCGCCGGTCTCGACCTCGGCGGCCGCGAGGACCTGGTCCGCCGCCTCGGCCGGCTCGCCCGGGACCCGATCGCCCCTTCGATGATCATGGTCACCCACCATGTCGAGGAGATCGCCCCCGGCTTCACCCACGTCCTGATGATCCGCCAGGGAAAGGTCCTCGCCGCCGGCCCGCTGGAGCTCGAACTCACCTCCCGCAACCTCTCCCTGTGCTTCGGCCTCCCGCTCGTCGTCGAACAGGCCGGTGACCGCTGGACCGCCCAGGGCCTGCCGCTGTCCTGAACCCCACTGCGCGCCCTGTCCGCCGTCACCGCCCGCGGCCTAACATGACCATGTGAACAACATCGACGCATGGGTGTGGTGGCTGGTCGGCGCGGCGGCGCTCGGAATCCCGCTCGTGGTGACCGCGATGCCGGAGTTCGGCATGTTCGCGGTGGGCGCGGTCGCCGCCGCGGTGGCAGCGGGCTTCGGCTTCGGCGTCGTCGTCCAGGTGCTCACCTTCGTCGTCGTCTCGGTCGCCCTCATCGCCGTCGTCCGGCCCATCGCGGCCCGGCCCGGCAAGCAGCGTCCCGAACTGGCCACGGGGGTGGACGCGTTGAAGGGCAAGCAGGCCGTCGTCCTGGAACGCGTCGATGGCTCAGGCGGCCGTATCAAGCTCGCCGGGGAGATCTGGTCGGCCCGCGCGCTCGACACCGACCACGTCTACGAAGCCGGCGAACAGGTCGACGTCGTGGACATCGAGGGCGCCACCGCCGTCGTCATGTGACCTCGCACCAAAGGCAACAACGCAAGTGGACGGAACAGGCCACGAGTTGGGCAACGGTCTGTCAGACTCGACCAGCAAGATCTTCGACAACCGCAAGATCTTCCGAAAGAGCCGAGGCGGAGAAGGGTACGGGCAGCAACGATGGCACCGGTCATCATCGTTCTGATCATCCTGGTGGTGTTGGTCTTCATCGCCCTGATCAAGACGATCCAGGTCATCCCACAGGCGAGCGCCGCCATCGTCGAGCGCTTCGGCCGCTACACACGGACGCTGAACGCGGGCCTCAACATCGTCGTCCCGTTCATCGACACCATCCGCAACCGCATCGACCTGCGCGAACAGGTCGTGCCGTTCCCGCCGCAGCCGGTGATCACCCAGGACAACCTGGTCGTGAACATCGACACCGTCATCTACTACCAGGTGACCGACGCCCGGGCCGCCACCTACGAGGTCGCCAGCTACATCCAGGCCATCGAGCAGCTCACGGTCACCACCCTGCGCAACATCATCGGCGGCATGGACCTGGAGCGCACCCTGACCTCCCGCGAGGAGATCAACGCGGCCCTGCGCGGCGTCCTCGACGAGGCCACCGGCAAGTGGGGCATCCGCGTCAACCGCGTCGAGCTCAAGGCCATCGAACCGCCCACCTCCATCCAGGACTCGATGGAGAAGCAGATGCGCGCCGACCGCGACAAGCGCGCCGCGATCCTCCAGGCCGAAGGTGTCCGGCAGTCCGAAATCCTGCGCGCCGAGGGCGAGAAGCAGTCCCAGATCCTGCGCGCCGAGGGTGAGGCCAAGGCCGCCGCCCTGCGCGCCGAGGGTGAGGCCCAGGCCATCCGCACGGTCTTCGAGTCCATCCACGCCGGAGACCCCGACCAGAAGCTGCTCTCCTACCAGTACCTCCAGATGCTCCCGAAGATCGCCGAGGGCGACGCCAACAAGCTCTGGATCGTGCCCAGCGAGATCGGCGACGCCCTCAAGGGCCTGACCGGAGCCATCGGCAACTTCGGCTCCCTGGGCGGCGCTCCGGGCGGCGGCAACGCCCCCGCGGCCACCGAGCGCCGAGAGAAGCCGTCCATCGACTGACCCGCCCAGTCCGCCACGGCAGTGGGGCCCGCCTTCGTCGCGAAGGCGGGCCCCACTGCCGTGGAACTAGGCTGCCGACCCGGCCAGCCAGGCGGGAAGCGCCTCGAACTCCTCCTGCCCCAGCGCCAGAAGCATCGCGTCCGCGGGAGTCGGCTCGAACGGCTCCCGCAGCAGCGGCATCCCCGCCTGCTCCGGAGTGCGGTCCGCCTTGCGGTGGTTGTCCTCCGCGCACGAGGCCACCGTGTTCAGCCAGGTGTCCTGCCCGCCCCGCGACCGCGGCACCACGTGGTCCACCGTCGTCGCGCGCCGCCCGCAGTACGCGCACCGGTGCCGGTCCCGTACCAGCACACCGCGCCTCGACCACGGAGCCTGTCTTCGGAACGGCACCCTCACATACCGGCACAGCCGTATCACCCGGGGCGCGGGGATGTCGACCTCGGCACCACGCAGCCGCAGCTCCGGATGGGCCTGCTCGACCACGGCCTTCGACTGGAGCACCAACACGACCGCTCGCTTCAGCGTCACCGTCGACAGTGGCTCGAAGCTCGCGTTCAGCACCAGCGTGTCCCGCATCCCAGCCCACCTCCAAAGAGCGCCGGCCCACCCCCTGGCGGGCTGGATCAACTCTGGCCGGGCGCGCCGGGATGGACAACGCAATAAAAATGCCCGCCTCCGGCCACGTCCAAGACCAGAAGCGGGCAAACGTTCAGTGAACGGCGGTCTGCGCGCCGCGCGGCTCAGCCCTCGGCGGGATTCTCGTACTCACCGATCAGCTGGGCGCGCGCCAGCGTATGGAAGCGCAGGTTGAAGCCCACCACCGCGGGCGAGGCGTCCGAGTCCGGACCGAGCTTGTCCTGGTCCACGGCGTACACCGTGAACACGTACCGGTGCGGTCCGTCCCCGGGCGGCGGCGCGGCACCGCCGAAGTCCTTCGTGCCGTAGTCGTTGCGCGCGTGCACGGCGCCCTCGGGAAGCCCATCGAACGCGCCGCCGCCCGCACCCGCCGGCAGCTCCGTCACCGAGGCCGGGATGTCGAACAGCACCCAGTGCCAGAACCCGCTGCCCGTCGGGGCGTCCGGGTCGTAGCAGGTCACGGCGAAACTCTGGGTCTCCGGGGGGAAACCCGCCCAGCGCAGCTGCGGGGAGGTGTTCCCGCCCGCATGGACCTGAGCGTCCCCGAGCGTCTCGCCCTCCCGGACGTCGTCGCTCGTGACCGTGAAGGACGGCACGGGCGGATGGAAGTCGTGGGGGAGCGGCCGCCGCTTGAGCTCGGTCACCTCGGTACCTCCTGATCGGTTCCTGGATGATTCCTGATCAATGATTCCTGATCAACGGAATCGCAGTGCCCGAGCCTAGAACCAGACGAGCCCGATGCCGGCCCCGGCCATCCGCCGGTAGCGCACGCCACCCTGAGCACCCACCCGTCTGGACTACGCTCGTGAGCCGTGATCGCGCCCACGGACCGTACGCCGCTGCCCAGAGAGTTCTTCGACCGCCCCGTCGTGGAGGTCGCTCCCGATCTGCTGGGTCGCGTCCTGGTGCGTACGACCCCCGACGGCCCGATCGCCCTGCGGCTGACGGAGGTCGAGGCCTACGACGGTCCGAACGACCCCGGCTCCCACGCCTACCGCGGCCGCACGGCCCGCAACAGCGTGATGTTCGGTCCCCCCGGCCACGTATACGTGTACTTCACCTATGGCATGTGGCACTGCATGAACCTGGTGTGCGGACCGGAGGGCAGGGCGAGCGGAGTCCTGCTCCGCGCCGGAGAGATCGTCGAGGGCGCCGAGCTGGCCCGCGCCCGCCGCCTCCCGGCCCGCAACGACAAGGAACTGGCCAAAGGCCCGGCCCGTCTGGCCATGGCCCTGGACGTGGACCGAACCCTCGACGGCACCGACGCCTGCGCCGCCGGCGACACCCCCCTACGGATGCTGACCGGTACGCCCGTCCCCTCCGACCAGGTACGCAGCGGCCCGCGCACCGGAGTGGCCGGCGAGGGCGGCAACGGCGACGTCCACCCGTGGCGCTTCTGGGTCGCCGACGACCCGACGGTCAGCCCGTACCGGGCCCATGTGCCGAGGCACCGTCGAAGCTGACGCGGAAGTTGACTCGCTCGCGGAAGGTGCGTAACGTAGCCCAAGCCGCTGAACCGGGTACGGCGATCGCCTGCAGCCGGAGCGGCCAACCCACTACCTACCGAGAACCCCTTCAGCGGGGTCGTCTTCGGTGCGCCCGCGTACCCGAATTCGAACTCGCAGGACTCGATTATGAGTCGCCGGGGAAATCGGCTAGCGTAGTGAATGTCGAAAGGGCCGACGGACGGAAGTCCGAAAGCTCAGGACAAACCCCGCTGACTGGGGGTCAGGTCGAGAAAAAGATCTGATAGAGTCGGAAACACCGAAGGGAAGCGCCCGGAGGAAAGCCCGAGAGGGTGAGTACGAAGGAAGCGTCCGTTCCTTGAGAACTCAACAGCGTGCCAAAAGTCAACGC
>NZ_JBIAXG010000056.1:0-48869 GCF_042896465.1 Streptomyces sp. NPDC001292 | reverse complement strand
CACGTGCCCGCACAGCGCGTTGAAGCAGGAAGCCCCCGGAAGGGTCAGACGACCCAGGCCGGAATCCCTGGACTTTAGGCCAGGGAGCACGTCAATTGGCCTGGGCTGTTCCTTCGTCGGTGGCCTGCGAGGCCGCACGAAGGCGATCTCGCCGTCGAGCACCTTCTTCGCACACTGCCTGTCGAGCGCTCCCTCCCAGCGGGACACGGCGAAGACGGCCACGCAGTTACCGAGCAGGTTGGCCGTGACCCGCATCACGCACAACTGAGCAGGTCAGGGCCCCTCCGCGTGATCACAACGCGTTCTCCTTCGACTGCCTCCTCGACGGCGGACGGGATTGCCTGAGAGACGACTTGCGCTGTCGCCGGCGTCCGCAGGTGTCCGAGGGCCGGGCACGGGACCGCAGTGAGGTTCAGGCGGGTGCCCTTGTCGAGGCTCACCTCGCCGTAAGGCCGTACATGGGACCAGAAAAGTGGGGTCGGGCCGCGCCGGTCGGCGAATGACCGGAGCGCTGTACGTGGTGGTCAACCTCATCGACGACAACCGGCAGTTCTCCGAGGACCGCACACATCCGACGGCAGGCACCGCGGCGGCGTACTGACCGTGGCCGCCGCCGAGTCCATCGACGGCGGTGCAACGGGCCGCTACATGGCGCGCGTCCACGCCTACTGCCCCCATGTGGTCGTGCGGAGCACAGCGCTGGCCCTTGAAGACGCGTGTGATTTCCCGGTGGTTCGCGGGCAAACCCGTAGTCGACGAGATCGGGATCCGCTCCTACCCGGGCGCACCGCTCATCGACGACCGCACAGGAGTCGCCCTCGGCACCGTATGTGCGGTGGACACCGAACCACGGCCCTGGGGGAGGGCCGGGCTCGCGACCATCAAGAACATGGCCGGTGAGGTGACGGTGTCGGTGCACGGGCGCAGGATGTGACAGGGCCACAAGCGGGCCCTTCGAACTTGCTGTCCTGTCAAACCGTCACCGTCTCGCCGTCCGGGAACGTGACCGTCACCCGCCCGTCGTCCTCGCGCGTGCACGTGATCGACTCGCACAGGGCCCAGGGGTGGACGACGTCGCGGGTGAGCACCACCAAGGTGACGTGGACACTTTCCCCGCCCGGATGGCGCACGGCTCGCAGGTACGGGGTCGCCGAGTGCGGGCCGTAGGCGTTCGCCTCGACCTCGCGCGCGACGCCCGTCTCCTCGTCCCACCCGTACAACGCGGCCACGGCGCTGGTCAGCCCCGACTCCGTACGGGTCAGCGCCCAGCCGGGCCCCTGCTCCGAGTGCGGGCGCACCACGTCGGCGACCGCGTACCCGCCCTCGCGCACCGTCACGCCCTCAGGTGCCCGCACCCGGTGCACGCGCAGCTCCCACGGCCCGTGCAGCACACTCGTCGACTCGATCGGGAACTCGTCTTCCGTGCCCGGGAGTTGCACGTCGTGACGGGACGACGCGCGGCGCTCCTGGCAGAAGAGGGGGTGGATGCGGCGGCGGCGCGAAGGGGTGCCGTCGGCAGCGAGCAGCGCGATGTGGTTGTCGACTGCGCGGGCCCAGGCGTGCGGTGCAGACTCAGGCGCGGTGGCCGTGGAGTAGGCGAACTTGGCGTAGTGCGGGTCGTCGCTCGCCGGGCCGTCCGGCGGGTTGTGGTCGCTGCCGTGGTTGACCAGGCGGACGACACCGTCGTGCGGGGTGCCGTGCAGTAGCCAGCCGGGCGCGGGCAGCGCCGTGTACTGCGTGGACTGCTCGACGGGCAGCGGGAGTTCCCGGTCCGTCCACACCGGGTGGTCGGCGGGAACCAGCAGACCGAGGAACCCCTTGCTCGCCCAGTACGGCGACGCGGGCCCCGAGTACGGCTGTGTCGCGGGCAGGAACGTGTCGTACCAGCCCAGCGGCAGCAGCCCCCGCTCGTCCGGCACCCCGCGCTCGGCGAAGTGCCGGGCCGCGCCGGAGGCGAGGCGCCGGGTCAGGCCCGGCGCGAGCGGGGTGCAGTCGGCGAGCGCACCCAGCCACACCGGAGCCGTCGCCGCGAGGCGGTACGTCAGCGACCGGCCCTGGTGCACCGGCGCGCCGTCCGCGCCGAAGAACTGCGGGTACGTGCTGAGGAACTGGGCCAGCCGCTCCCGGTAGACGGCGCCGCGCCCGCCGTCCCCGTCCGGCCCCGCCATGCGGGCCCACAGTAGCGGGTACAGGTGCATGGCCCAGCCGATGTAGTAGTCGAAGTTGCGGCCGTCGCCGTCCGTGTACCAGCCGTCGCCGACGTACCAGTCCTCGATCCGGTCGAGGCCGGCATCGATGTCGCCCTGGTTGTACGGCGCGCCGACCGAGGCGAGGAACTGCTCCGACACCACTTGGAACAGGCGCCAGTTGTTGTCCCAGGTCTTCGCGCCGACGAACCCGGAGAACCAGTCGACGACCCGCTCCTGGACCCGGGTGTCGAGCCGGTCCCAGATCCAGGGGCGGGTCTCGTGCAGGCCGAGCGCGATCGAGGCGGCCTCGACCATCTGCTGGGAGCAGTCGGTGAGTTCGGGCCAGGCCTCGGTGCTGTCACGGTCCGTGCCCGCTGTCAGACCCTGCGTGTACCTTTCGATCAGGTGGGAGACGGCTGCGGAATCCGTTCCGTCGCTGCCGCCCGCGCCCGCGATCCGGAAGGAGGCCAGCAGAAATGTCCGAGCGAACCCTTCGAGCCCGTCCGACACGATCCCGGACCAGCTGGCCCGCCCCGGCAGCCGGTACTGCGCGAAACCCGGTGTGGCATAGGGCAGCAGGGCCGACAGTTGCCGGTCGGCCAGGGCCTCCCAGTGCGCCCGGGTCCAGCCGGTCAGGGGGGAGCGGACGCGGTCGGTGGGCGGCAGGGGGAAGTGCGGGGCGGGCATGGTGGTTCGCTGGCTCCTTCGTCGGGCGGCGGGCGATACGGGTGGGTCCGGTGACGGCGGGCTCAGCGCAGCCGGGCGGTGTGCGTATGGCCCCGTGAGCCGCCCACGCGGACGGTGAGCACGGGCTGTCGGCCCGGCGTGACGGACACCGTGTCGTCGGCGCTGACCACCGTGCTCACGGGGAAGGGGAGCCGGACGGTCAGGGTCGTCGTCGTGCGGCCCGGATCCGCCACCGCCACCGATATGCCCTCGTCGCGGCGGCACACCAGGACGGTACCGGGGCCGTCCGCGCTCAGCCCGTCGACCGAGCCCGCCGCCCAGAAGTGTGCCGCGAGCAGGCCGAGACGGGGTGAGGCGACGGCCTGGACGGCGGCGTCGTTGGCGAGTACGCGCGCCGGGAGGGAGCGGGACCAGGCCAGGGTCGCGGCAGCGGTCGCGCCCGGCAGCAGGACGTAGGCGTAGGAGGCGGACGTGGGGGAGGGGCCGTGGTCGAACCAGAGCGTGGCGTAGCGGCGGCTGACCGGGGTGGTGCTGCCGCCGGTGTCCGCACCGGTGTTGAGGGCGCGCCAAGTGCCGGTCCGCTCCTCGCGCAGGGCGCGCAGCGGTCCGCCGGAGGGGAAGACATAGCCGCCCGTGCCCTCCAGGTGGGCCCAGCGTGCGTCGTCCAGTTCGGCCGACCAACCCTGCTCCGTGGGCTGCCGATGCCCGTCGACGATGAGCAGCGGTGCCCCTTCGGCGTGCAGGTTCCGGTTCTCCACCACCGTCTCGATCGTCCTGCCGTCGCTCGCCGTGATCCCGGCGCCGAGCGCGAGGACCGCGTTGTCCAGGAAGAACCACGCCTTCTTGGCCCGCAGCGTCGACCCGTCCGCGATCAGCTCCATCGCGGCGGCACCGAACCGGGCGTCGAGCACGGCGCCGCCCGCGACCGCGTTCTTCGGGCGGAAGGTGCCGGTCCCGCCGCCGGTCCCGAGATCGGCCCGCGCCCGCGTGTCCACCGTCGTGCCCGGCAGCCGGTACGGGTCGACGGTCGGCCAGAAGGAGTCACCGAAGGCGTCCGGGTCGTCGCCGTCGTACAGGTATGTCATGCCGTCGCCGGTGTACCAGCCGTGCAGATTCTCACCGTTGCCCATCTCGTAGGCGGCGATGCGCTTCGACGACAGCGACAGCGCGCACGCCCAGGACGGGCGCCGATGCACCACGCGGTCCATGTCGGCGAGGACGAAGTGCCCGGTGAGGCGGTCCGCGGGCCGCACCGCCGGATCGTCGAGGAGGGCCTTCGCGCGGGCCAGGGCAGGGATCCCGATGAGTTCCTTGTACGGCGTCTTCGTGTTGCGCAGGATCCAGCCCTTGGCCGCCGCGCGCCAGCGCTCCGCGTACGCCTGCGGTGCGCCGTCGGCGAGTTGGAGGATGTGGGAGACCGCGGACGCACCGTCGTTGTGGTCGCGGGCGGACTCGCGGGAGATGGCACGGCCGCGCACCGCGTCCATCATGAGACCGTCGAACAGGAAGGGCTCGAAGCTCCGCTCGACAGCCTCGTACAGCACCTCGACCGAGGGGTCGGTGACGGCCCAGTCGGAGCCGGCGAGCAGCGCGATCAGCTGGCCGGCGCCGCCCAGCAGGACGCTGCCGTACGTGCCCGTGTACGCGACGTTGGAGTGCTGCACGAACGAGCCGTCCCGATAGAACCCATCACCCGAAGTGACGTACTTGAACAGGCTGTTCTTCCCTTTGTCGCGGGCGTCGGACAGGCCGTCGCGGGCCAGGACGAGCGCGGCGGGGTCGCGCGCGAGCAGCCCGCGCAGGGCGAGGATCACGGCCTTGTCGGAGCGGTTGGCGCCGGTCTCGGCGAGAGTGGGGTAGTTGGTGCGGCGATCCGGGTTGGGGACGAACCTGGCCACCGTCTTCACATAGGCGTCGCGGTCCTCGGCGGGAAGATCGGCGCGCAGCAGCACGCAGATGTCCATCAGCGCGCGCGGCGCGCCGATCTCCCAGAACCACCAGTTGCCGGTCTCGGGACGGGAGGCGTTGTAGCCGACGGTGTGCAGGAAGCGCAGCGCGTCGAGGATCCCGTCGCGCACGGCCGCCTGCCCGGTGAGCGAGGTGCCGGGGGTGGCCCACGCGGTCGCGAGCGTGCGCAGTCGCGGATAGCTCTGGCCGAACATGCCGGCATCGGAGGCCGGGGACAGATCGGCCCACAGCGCCTTGCGGCCCGCGGAGGTGTCGATCTGCCGCCACCAGCCGGAGGCCTGTGTGTCCAGGGCGGTGAGCGCGGCGGCGAAGTCCGGGTCCTCGGGGTCGAAGGCGCCGCCGGTCAGCTGCTGCGCGGCGCGGGCGAGCAGGGGCTCGTACGGGTCGTCGGCGGAGCCGGTGGCGGCGTTCGCGCTGCCCGGGCGGGCGACGAGGGTGGCGACCGCGCCCGCTCCGGCGAGCGCGAGGGTCTGGCGTCTGCTCAGGTCCATGGTGGGTCTCGTCCTCCGGGTCAGTCGGTCAGCGTGGCCGGGTCGGTCGTCGGTTTCGGCAGATGGAGCGCGGCCAGTTCGGCCCGTCCCTCGGCGTCGACGGGGAACGCCCAGGTGGTGACGAAGAAGTCGGTGAGGTCGCGCTCCGCGACACGGCTCGCGTACGTGGCCAGCGCCCGGTACCGCTTGGCCGTCTCGGTGTAGTCCGACTGAGGGCTCTCCTCGCGCACCAGCTTGTGCATCCTGGGCCAGAAGTCGGCGCCGAAGGCCAGCTCCAGCTGCCGCAGCGGCACGAGCTTCTCGTACGCGCTGAAGGACTTCTCGTACGTCAGCCCCGCCGTGCCGAACTTGGCCCGGGCGGACTGGAAGTAGTTCAGGCCCGTCTTCGGGTCGATGGTGAGCAGGTTGGAGGGCTGGCCGAGGGCGCGCTGCACGGCCAGCGAGTAGATGTTCACCGTGACCTCGGTCAGCCCCGACGGCTTGTACGCCATCTGTTGGTGCAGATGGCCGAGTTCGTGGTACAGCCCCCAGCCGCGGGTGCGCAGCCCCTCCACCGTGGTGGCCCGGTCGAGATAGGCGCGCGGGAATCCGTTGTAGCCGTGCGTCGCGTACGCGCCGACGCCGGACGGCACCACCGGCACCTCGGTGAAGTGGTAGCCGCCGGCCTTGGGCCGGTGCACCGGCTTCGAGCCGTCCAGGCCGCTGATGTCGGACTCGGCCTCGATGATCTGCTCCAGGAGGCGCAGCAGCGCGGCGTGGTCCTCGTCCCGGTACAGCAGCGCTCCCTCGCGGGTGAGCGTCACGACGGAGCGCGGCCCGTGCAGCTCGACGACCGGGACATCGGTGTACGTGTCCAACTGGCCCTGGTAGTCGGCCTCGGTGGTGCGCCCGAGTGTGAAGACCGGCATCGGTACGCAGCCGCTTTTGAACCGGACCGCGGCGCGCTGCCCGAGGCCCTCCAGGGTGAAGTAGACGGGTCCGCCGTACGGATCGGTCACGGTGTTCGCGCCGGGCTTCAGCTGATAGCTGCGCGGTTCGGTGACGGTGCCGTAGTAGTCCCACTGCCCGATCCAGAGGGTCGGCACCACGTCGTCGTAGGGCAGCACGTCGATGCGGAGGGCGGTGGCCGGCGGGACGTAGTGGCCGGTCGTCTGGAACTCGGAGCCGCGCAGGGCCTGGCCGAGGCGGAGCCGTTCCGCCTCGGCGGAGGGGCGGGCGACGAGCGGCACGGTGAGGTCGCCGGCGGCCCGAGCGGTGCCGGCGCCGAGGCCGCCGACGGCGAGCGCGGCGCCCGTGGCCGCGGCGGTGGCGAGCACGGTGCGACGGCTGGGGCCGGACGGCTCGGCGGGGACATGGAGAGGCTTGTGGGCATGGCGCATCCAGGGACTCCCATGGGGGCGAACTACGTTGGGGCGATCAGCGGGACGAGCGGTGGGGCTCGCGCGCCAGCATGTAAGCGTTTGCTATCCGGCCGCAAGAGGGTCCGCCGAATTTCTGTTCGTTACTGTGCGGATGGTGGCTGGTGCGAGCAGAATCAAGCAAGCCGCAGCCCGGTGTCAGCTCCGGCGCGGCTTGCCGCTCGCCGAGGGCGTGCTCATCGGTGCCGCCACCGACTCCCGCACGACGATGTGCGTGCCGAGGCGCAGCGTGCCGGTCGTCGGGGCGCGCCAGTCGTCCTCGTCGCCGCCGTTGAGCGCGACCCGCACCGCCTGCCGACCCATCTCCTCCAGCGGGATGCGCACGGTCGTCAGCCGGGGCCGCAGCTCCTGGGCCACCGGGATGTCGTCGTACCCGACCAGCGACATGTCCTGCGGGATGCGCACCCCGGCCTCTTCCAGAGCCTGCGCCGCGCCCGCCGCCACGATGTCGTTCGCGGCGAATACGGCGGTGAACTCCGGGCCGCCGCAAAGCAGTTCGGCCATGCGCCGGTACCCGAAGGCGCGGCTGAAGGCGCCGGGCTGTTCCAGCTCCGGATCCCGCGCGATGCCGCGCAGCTCGAGCGCGCGCCGGTGTCCGGCGAGCCGGTCCCGCGCCGTGGAGAGGCCGGGCGGCCCGCCCAGGTAGAGGATCCGCTCATGGCCCTGCCTGATCAGGTGGTCGGTGATCGCGAAGGCGCCACCCTCGTTGTCGTACTCGACCCCGACCGTCGGTACGTCGTCGCCGAGCGAGGGCCGCCCGCACAGCACGAGCTTCGATCCGCCCGCGTCCAGCTCCCGGGCCCGGCGCGCCAGTTCGGCCTTGTAGGCGCGGTCCTCGACGCTGCCGCCGACCAGCACCACGGCGTCCGCCCGCCGTTCGTGCATCAGCTCGATGAAGGCGAGCTCGCGCTGCGGGTCGCCCTGGGTGCAGCACACCAGGCAGAGCCGGTCGCCGTCGGTGGCCTCTCGTTCGACGCCGCGCGCGATGTACGCGTAGAACGGATCGATCAGCTCGCTGACGATGATGCCGACGGTGCGGCCGGAGGCGCCGGCCAGCGCTCGGGCATGGGCGTTGACCACATAACCGAGCTCGCGCATGGCCGCCTCGACGCGCTCGCGCGTGGTGGCGGAGACCGGATAGTTGCGGTTCATCACGCGGGAGACGGTCGCCGTGGACACCCCGGCGCGCTTCGCGACGTCGACGACCGTCGCGCGGCGCTGCCCGCTCCGGTCGCCCTGCCGCTCACTGTGCCCATCCGGCCCGGGTGCCGTGGAACTCTGCTGGGACATCCGGCCCACCCCCTGATGGTCGTGCTGGTCTGCCTGTGTTCGGTCCGCCCCAGAGCCTATGGCGTGCGGCGGTGGTTTGGTCATGCGATCCGCTCCAGGTCCTCCAGGAGCACGGCGTGGGCCAGCGGCACCCCGCGCGCGTACCGGGTCAGTTCGTCGACGGCGAGCGCGCCGAGCCTGCCCACCTCGTTGCCCTGGGCGCCCGCCATGTGCGGGGTGATGAAGACGTTGGGCAGGTCCCACAGCGGGTGTCCCGCGGGCAGTGGTTCCGGGTCCGTGACGTCGAGCACGGCGTCGATCCGGCCGCTGACCAGGTGTTCGGTGAGGGCTTCCGTGTCCACGAGCGGACCGCGCGCGGTGTTCACCAGGAGTGCGCCCGGGCGCATGAGGCCGAGCCGGCGGGCGTCGAGCAGATGGTGGGTCTCCGCGGTGTCCGGCGCGTGCAGGGTCACCACGTCGCTGGTCGCCACCAGGGTGTCCAGGTCGGTGCGGGTGGCGCCGAGCAGCTCCGCCTCGGCGTCGCCGACGTACGGGTCGTACAGGAGCACCTCGGCGTCGAGGGTGCGCAGCAGTTCCGCGACGCGACGGCCGATGCGCGAGGCGCCGACCACACCGACGGTGATACCGCGGGTGCCGAGCCAGTGGTGGCGCTCCAGATCGGCGTCGGTGCGGTGGGTGCGCCGGCTGCGGAAGAGATGGGCGAGCGGGAAGGCCCGCTTGGCGCCCAGGATGATCGCGGCGAGAGTGAACTCGGCGACCGGCACGGCGTTGGCCGCGGCCGCCGAGGAGACCGCGATACCGCGCTCGTAGGTCTCCCGGCTCAAGAACGTCTTCACGGTGCCGGCCGCGTGGATCACCGCGCGCAGCCGGGGCGCCCGGTCGAGCGCGGCCCTGTCGACCGGTGGGCAGCCCCAGCCGGTGAGCAGGACCTCGCACTCGGCGAGGGCCGCCCGCGCCTGCGGGCTGGTGAACTCCCGTACGACACGCGGAGGCCGGATGTCCGCGGTCTCCTCCAGGCGGGCCCGCACGGCGGGCGGGAAGACGTCGTCCACGACCGAGGAGTCCATCGCGAGGACCGTACGGGGCCGCCGCGGGGGCGGTGTGGCGCCGGTGGCCTTGGCCTCGACCGGCGCCTCGTCAGTGGTACGCACCCTGCCTCCGGACAGTAAACGTGTTCTATGGCGATACCGAACGGTAGGGAGCACGTCGCTCGACCGTCAAGGTCACAAAGAGGGTACGGCGGTCAAGTTGCCCTGGTACGGCCGGAAATGATGGTTTGAAGTGGCCGGTTCGCAGCGCTCTCGTGCCCCATCAAATCTCCGGATCTATTGACGATGGGGTTAACCGCTTACTAACTTGCCGCCGCAGAAACTCAGTTCCTGCGCCAACCGGCCGAACAGGACCGCTCCATGACTGTCTCCGCACCACCGACCGCCGTCGACCGCGTTCCCCGCAAGACCCTTTGGCAGCGCCTCAAGCGCGACAAAGTGATGCTGCTGCTGTGCCTGCCCGGCTTCCTGTACTTCGTGGTGTTCCACTACGTACCGCTGTTGGGCTACATGGTGGCTTTCCAGGACTACCAGCCCTACCTGGGCTACATGCACAGTGCCTGGACCGGCTTCACCAACTTCACGACGGCCTTCGCCGACCCCGGCTTCTGGTCGGCGACCGGCAACACGCTGGAGATCGCACTCGTCCAGCTCGTCCTGTTCTTCCCCGTGCCGATCGCGCTGGCACTGCTGCTCAACAGCATCGTCAGCGACAAGCTGCGCCGCTTCGTGCAGAGCGTCGTCTACCTGCCCCATTTCATCGGCTGGGTCATCATCGTCTCGATCTTCCAGCAGATCCTGGGCGGCGCCGGCGTCGTGCCCGACCTGCTCGCATCCCTCGGCCTGCCCCGCTACGACATGACGACCGACCCGAACGCCTTCCCCTGGCTGCTCGCGCTCCAGGTCATGTGGAAGGACGCCGGCTGGGGCACCATCATCATCCTTGCCGCACTGCTCTCCATCGACCGCGGCCTGTACGAGGCGGCGGCCATGGACGGCGCCGCTTGGTGGCGCCGCTTCTGGCACGTCACCCTGCCCGGCCTGTCCCCGGTGCTCGTCCTGCTGCTGATCCTCAACCTCGGCAACATCCTCACCGTCGGCTTCGAACAGATCCTGCTCCAGCGCGACGCCGTCGGCGCCGACGCCGGTGAAGTCCTCGACACATACGTCTACTTCCACGGCATCAAGGACAACCAATGGGGCACGGCGGCGGCCGTGGGCCTGGTGAAGGCGGTGATCGGCACCGTCCTCGTCATCGGCGCCAACAAGTTCGCCCACCGGCTCGGACATGAAGGGGTGTACCGCGGTGCTGACCGTTGAGACGTCCGCTGTGAAGACGCGTCGCGGGAGCGCAACCCGCCCCGCACCCGCGGCGGGAGAACTGAACCCGTCCGGCGCCCGGCCCCCGTGGATGGAGAAGCCCACCCGGCTCGGCCTCGTGCTCAAGGGCCTCGCCCTCGTGATCGTCGTGGGCCTGGTGGCATACCCGCTGATCGGTGTGATCGGCACGAGCTTCGCCTCGCAGACCGACATCATCAAGTCCAACGGGCTCGTCCTGTGGCCCGACCATCCCAGCCTCGACGCCTATCGCACCGCGTTCACCGGCGGGCGCGTCACCCGCGCCCTGTTCGTGAGCGTCGGTGTCACCGTCATCGGCACCGCCTGCAGCCTCCTCGCCACCATCGGCATGGCGTACGGGCTGTCGCGGCGCGGCATCGTCGGCGGCCGGTTCATCCTCATGACCTCCCTGTTCACCATGCTCTTCAACGCGGGCGTCATCCCCAATTTCCTCCTGGTGAAGGAGCTCGGTCTCTACAACACCTTCGCCGCGCTCGTCCTGCCCACCATGGTCAGCGCCTTCAACCTCGTCGTGATGCGGGCCTTCTTCATGAACCTGCCGGAGGAGCTGTACGACGCCGCGAAGATCGACGGCGCGGGCGACTTCCGGACCCTGATCCGGGTCGTACTGCCGCTGTCCAAGGCGGTCATCGCCGTCGTCGGCCTGTTCTACGCCGTCGCGTACTGGAACGCGTACTTCAACGCCCTGCTCTACCTCGGCGACAACGACAAGTGGCCGCTGCCCATGGTCCTGCGCACTTTCATCCTCCAGGGCCAGAACCTCGACACCGCGGCAGCCGGCGAGGCGGTCGCCCCGCAGCAGGCCGTGCAGATGGCCGTCCTCGTCATCGCCGTCGTGCCGATCCTGCTCGTCTACCCCTTCCTCCAGCGGTACTTCACCAAGGGCGTCCTCACCGGCGCCGTCAAGGGCTGACCGCGCTCCGATCAGCCGCTCGCGCTCCCCCCAACTCTCCCCGTGTCCCCTCGTATTGAGGAGTCCCGCCATGTCCGGCACCACATCCGTCAACCGCCGCACCCTGCTCCGATGGGGTGCCGGCGCCGGCCTCGCCGTCGCGGCGGCGCCGCTACTCGCCGCGTGCGGCGACGGCGGCACCGCCGCCAAGGCCGAGGCCAAGAGCGCCAAGCTGCTGCCGACCACCACCGTGCGCAACATCGGCATCAAGGCCGACCTGCCCGGCACCGCGACGGGCGTCCCGAACGCCTTCCTGAAGTACCCGCGCGAACTGGCCCGCGCCACCGAAGGCACCCCCCTCAAGGGTGCCAAGAAGATCACCGCGGTCACCGAGACGTTCGCGCCGCTGCCACCCGGCCGGGGCAAGAACGCCGCCTGGCGGGAGATCGAGAAGCTGCTCGGCACCCAGGTCGACTTCACGGCCGTGCCCGCGGACGACTATCCGGCGAAGTTCTCGACGATGGTTGCCGGTGACCAGTTGCCCGACATCTTCATGTACCCGGAGACGGGAGGTGTCGACAACATGGGCTCGTTCCTCGCCGCCACGTGCGCCGAGCTGGGCCCCCACCTCTCCGGTGACAAGGTCAAGGACTACCCCAACCTCGCGGCCATCCCCGAGTACGCCTGGCGCGACGCCATCAAGGGCGGCAAGCTCTACGGCATCCCGATCGCCCGCTCGGGCAGCGCCGGCGCCGGCTTCTACCGGGCCGACCTGTTCAAGCAGGCGGGCGTCACCAGCCTCGACCAGATCGACAGCATCGAGCGGCTCGTCGAGCTCGCCAAGGACCTCACGGACGCCAAGAACAAGCAGTACTTCTTCTCCGGCAGCAGCACCACCCTGCTCGCCATGTCGGCCGGCGCCCAGCACTTGTGGAAGTTCGACCGCAAGTCCGGCAAGTGGACGTACCAGCTGGAGGACGACAAGTACCGATACGCGGTCGAGACCGCCGCCAAGCTCTACAAGGCGGGCTGCTACTACCCGGGCACCGTGCAGATGTCCGGAGCCCAGAAGGCCCAGTACACGGATCTGTTCAAGAACGGCAAGGCCGCCTACGTCTTCGACGGCATGCCGGCGTACCTGACCACGGCCACCGGCTACGTCGACGCCATGGCGGCCATCGACGAGTCGTTCGACGTACGGCCCATGGTCCCGGTCGGCAAGGACGCGGTGACCTGGACCGACAACGTCTCGCTGCAGAACTGCTACGTCCGCAAGGCAAGCGAGGAGCGTGTCAGGGAACTGCTGCGGCTCGCCGACTTCGCCGCCTCGCCCTTCGGGTCGCTCGAATACACACTCATCAACTACGGCGTCGAGAACGTCGACTACAAGCGGGACGAGAACGGCACGCCCGTCCTCACCAAGCAGGGCACCCAGGACGTGACCGTGCCGTGGGGCAAGCTCGCTTCCGCGACACCCGCGTTCTTCAGCGCCACGCACCCGGAGGCCGCGCGCTACGTGCACGAGGCGTACTCCGTACTGATCCCGAAGCTCATCGAGGACCCGACCCTCAGCTACTCCTCGCCGACCTGGGACTCCAAGGGGCTCGGCAGCCTCTACACCATCCACCTCGACGGTCTGAAGGACCTGGTCACCGGACGCAAGCCGTTGTCCGCGTACGACTCGATCGTCAAGCACTGGCGCAACGCCGGGGGCGACAAGTGTCGCGCCGAGTTCGAGCAGGCCTCGCAGAAGGGGACCAAGTGACCACCAGCAGACGCGCGTTCCTCACCAAGGCGGCGGTCGCCGCCGCGATCACCGTACCGGTCCTGGGCTCGCCCGCCGGCGCCGCGGGGTTCGACCCGCGCCCAGGCTCCGACGGGGTCGGCGACCCGCTGTTCCCGACTCTCGGCAACGGCGGCTACCAGGTCGTCCACTACGACCTGACCTTCGACTTCACACCGGTGACGTACGACTTCACGGCCGTGGTGAAGCTGAACGCGCGGGCCACGCAGGACCTGTCGGCGTTCAACCTGGACACCGACGGCCACACCATCGACTCGATCACGGTGAACGGCCGCGCCGCGTCCCACGCCCTGTCCCCGGGCCAGTCCGGCCAGGAGCTGACGGTCACCCCGGAGACGCCGCTCCACAAGGGCGCCCCGTTCGACGTCACCGTCGCCTACCGCGGCAACGGCAAGGCGCCGCGGGCCGGACTGACCGGCTGGAAGTTCGGCTCGGACGGCGGCTTCGCCTCCGCCGTGCAGTCGTCACGGGCCGACACATTCCTGCCGTGCAACGACACGCCGTCCGACAAGGCCACCTGGACCTTCCACATCTCCGCGCCCGCGGGCTATGTCGCCACCGCCAACGGTGAGTTGACCGGGAAGGACAAGCGAGCCGACGGCTCGACCGTCTGGCACTTCGCGCTGCGCGAGCGCATGCCGACGGAGCTGCTCGGCATCGCCGTCGTCAAGGGCACGTATCTGTACGGCACTTCGCACACCGGGCTGCCGCTGCGCCACATCGTCCCGCAGGGCCAGGAGGACAAGTACGCCCCGATCGTCGCCCGCACTGCCGACCATCTCGCCTGGCTGGAAGCGAAGTTCGGCCGTTACCCGTTCTCCGTGTACGGCATCCACATCTACGACGGGTACACCGACGCCCTCGAGAACACGACTCTCACCCTGATGGGCACCAACTGGTTCAAGCTCAACGCCGACGGCAACCCGACGTACGAGAACACCATGGTGCACGAGCTGACCCACCAGTGGTTCGGCGACAGCGTCACGCCGAACGACTGGCAGCAGGCCTGGCTCAACGAGGGCCCCGCCGTGTACTACGCCGCGCTCCACAGCGAGGAGCGCGGCTGGTCGGTCATGGCCGACAAGATGAAGGCGACGTACGCCAAGCTCGACGCGATCCGCGCGAGTGACGGGCCGCCCGGCCTGCCCAAGGCCCTCGGCGGCACCAACATATACGACGGCGGCGCGCTGGTGCTCTACGCGCTCCGACTCCACGTGGGCCAGGAGAAGTTCGACCGGATCATGGGCCTGTGGCCGCGCCGCTTCAAGGACCGCACGGTCACCAGCGAGGACTTCATCGCCCACGCCGTCACCGTGGCGGGCGACCGCTCGCTGGACCCGTTCCTGCGGGACTGGCTGTTCGGCGCGAAGAACCCGCCGATGCCGGGCCACCCGGACTGGACGACCACGGCTTGACCGGTGGCGGCCGGATCACTGCCGCCCCGCACACATCAGCCCCGCACCTGAGTCGCACCCCCATTCCCCGGCCCGCCCCGAGCGGCGGGCCGTCCGAGCGGAAGGTCATCGTATGAGACCACGTACCCGCACAACTCGCACCGCCGGAGCCGCTTTCCTCGCCGGCGCGGCGCTGCTCCTCAGCCCGCTGCCCGCCGCCGAGGCGGCCTCGGTCCCCAAGGTCCTGTACGCCGCACCGCACGGCTCCGGGTCCCACTGCACCCTCGGGCGTCCTTGCTCGGTGGAGGGCGCCCGGGACGCCGCCCGAGCCGTCACCGGACGCGACGTGCGCGTCGAACTGGCTGGCGGTACGTACGAATTGAGCGCTCCGTTGAAGCTCGGCGCGGAGGACTCCGGAGTCACCTGGGCCGCGGCCCGCGGCGCGCGGCCCGTGCTCTCCGGCGGCCGGGCCCTGACCGGCTGGACCGTGAACGGCGACGGAACCTGGACCGCGAAGGTGCCCGAGGGCATCACCCCGCGCCAGCTGTTCGTCGACGGGCAACGGGCCGTGCGCGCCCGGGGCGGGTCCTGCGCCGCCACCGTGTGCGACGCCACAAAGACCGGCATGACCGGCGCCGAGAAGACCGGTATCGCCGACTGGACCCGGCCCACCGACGCCGAGGCCGTCATCAGCGTCCGCTGGCGCAACTACCACTGCCGGATCGCCGCCGTCACCGGCGACGTCATGACCTTCGCCCAGCCCTGCTGGACCAACTCGGCCTCCGGGACCGACCGCACCGGGCCCGCCTGGGACACGACGACCGTCGACTCGTCCCGCTACTCCAAGGTCGCCTTCTTCGAAAATGCCCGCGAACTCCTCGATCAGCCGGGCGAGTTCGTCTGGGACTCGGCCGCACGCACCGTCACATACCTGCCCCGCAAGGGGGAGGACCCGCGCCGCTCCAAGGCCGTCACCCCGGTCACGGAAGGGCTGCTCGAGCTCGACGGCGCCCACGACGTCCGCGTCACCGGCATCGGCTTCGCCTACGCCGCCTACCAGCAGCCGAACACGGACGAGGGCTACGCGGGCATGCAGGCCGGCCTGACCCTGACCGGCGCCACCGGCCCCGTCGACCACGCGGGCCGCTACTACACCAAGCCCGCCGCCGCCCTCAGCGTCCGCGGCGGCCGCCACGTGGTGGTCGACCACAGCACCTTCACCCACCTCGGCGGCGCGGGCGTGATCTTCGAACGGGGCACCCAGGACTCCACGCTCACCCGCTCCCGCTTCACCGACCTCTCCTCCGGCGCCGCGTACATCGGCGACACGGAACCCATGCCGGCCCCCGAACTCGTAGGGGCCCGCAACACGGTCTCGCACAACACCATCCGCCACACGGGCGTGGAGTACACGGACGCCGTCGGTATCTGGGCGGGCTACGAGGCCGGAACCGCCATCGACCACAACACCCTCGACGGCCTGCCGTACTCCGGCATCTCCGTCGGCTGGGGCTGGAACCAGCCCGAGGCCCGGCAGTCCGTGCTCCGCGACAACCGCATCACGAACAACCGGATCACCGACGTCATGCGGGTCGAGCACGAGCAGCACGACGGCGGCGCCATCTACACCCAGGGCGCCCAGCCCGGCACCGTGATCTCCGGCAACTACATCAACCGCAGCGCGTACGGGAACACCGAACGCGACGGCAACGGCATCTACCTCGACGAACAGTCCAGCCACATCGCCGTCACCAAGAACGTCATCACGCGCATCGGCTACAAGTGGGTCTCCAACTGGGCCGACTACGGCATCGACAACCACGCCACCGGCAACTGGACCGACACCGACGCCCCGGCCCTCGCGGGCACCGGCTCGACCATGGCCGACAACCACACGAAGCTGGACCGGCTCCCGGCCGAGGCCGTCAAGGTCGCCGAGGCCGCCGGCGCGAACGGCCGCGGCAGCGTCGAACAGCTCCGCCCCGACCTGGCCCGCACCGGCACCGTCAGCCAGTCCTCCACGGACGGCACGGCCACGGCGGCCAACGCCACCGACGGCGACACCTGCACCGACACCCGCACGCTCTCCGAGGCGGGCGCCTGGTGGCAGGTGGACCTCGGCGCCGCCCACCACGTCGGACAGGTCGAGGTCTGGAACAACACCTCCATGACGACCACCGACTTCGACGTGCAGCTCGCCACCGCGGCCGACTTCTCCGACGCCACCACCGTGCACGTCACCGGCAAGGCCCTGCGCCCCACCCTCCTCGACACCGACACCGAGGCCCGCTACGTCCGCATCCGGCTCACCGGCACCGGGCGGGTGGCCCTCGCCCACGTCCTGGTGCACCCGTAGCCCGGAGCACCGGAGGGGGACGCCGCGGACCAGTCATCGGGTCCGCGGCGGCCCCGTGCTTCCATGCTCGCGCGCTCCGCACCATTCGAGGACGTGTCGCTCGTCAACATGCGCCTCGACAACGGGGTGCTCGCGGCCTACCAGCAGTGCCACGTCACGCCGGACTACCGGCGCAACTACACCGTCATCGGGGACGCCGGCCGGCTGGAGAACTTCGGGGACGGCCCTGGGGGAGTGGTCAAGGTGTGGAACTCCCGCCGCTCCGCCCACCGGGCCGACGCCGACGCCGAGTACCGCGTCCCGGACGCCGAGGACAACGCCGGGCATGGCGGCGCCGACCCGCTCCTGATCGACGAGTTCGTGCGGTTCGTGCGCGAGGGCGGCGTCACAGACACCTCGCCGGTCGCCGCGCGCATGGCCGTCGCGGCCGGGGTGCGGGCCACCGAGTCGCTGCGCGCGGGCGGCGCTCCCCGCGAGATGTCGAAGAACGCGCCGTGCGCGAGGGACGCGACGACCCGGCCGATGAGCATGACGCCGAAGCTGGGCGCGAAGGCGGACAGGCTGTTGCCGATGACGAACAGCCCCATCAGGAACATCAGCATCTTCTTGCGGGACGCCTTGGTGCCCAGCACGGTCAGGAGCGGCGCACCGATGACGACGCCCAGGGCGTAGCCGGAGACCAGCCAGCCGGCGGCCGGGATGGTGACGCCGAAGTCGCCTGCGACCTGGGGCAGCCATGATCACGAATTCGGTGGTGCCGATCCCGAAGGCCCCGATGGCCAGGGCCAGGAGCGCGAGAGGCATGGGGAGCTACCTTCCAAGTGATTGCTCGAGGGGCTTACGACCGAGAGCAATGGTTGCAAGCGCGGGATACGGGTAGGCGTAACAAGAGGTGTAACGTATTTGCCTTCGTGTGCAACCGTTGACGGGACGGCCCGGCGAAGGAGGCCCCGATGACCGCAAGCGTCCCCGCGCACGGTGAGCTTCGATGAACGCTGCGAACGCCTGCAGGGCAAGGGAGCTGTCCGGCGCATGGGAAGCAGCGGCAAGACCACGGTCATCACTGACGGCGGCTGCCGAGGCGCCGGCCTGGTGATCCCTACCGGCGCCAGAAAGGCCAGTCCGATCTCCCGGACTGAAAGGAGGGGCGCAACGCCTCCCACCGCAAGGTCCGCGCCCGTAGGGCGCACCTGGCCCGGCATTTCGGCACGTCCCGCCGAGACAAGGGCCGACAGGCGCGGCCCGCCAAGGGGCGAGGGGGGACAAGTTAATTTATTGCGCAGCTTACCGGCTGGAATAAATAACCCGTGCATGCAATTATTCTGGTGCCCGCACCCGCCGCGCGGTCGACGCGGGTTGATCACGTCGCTTTGCCGCAAGGCAGCCAGGCCACGCACAAGGAGTCTTGAGTTGACCTCCCTCTTCACCCCCTACGTCCTCAGGTCGCTGACGATCCCCAACCGCATCTGGATGGCGGCCATGTGCCAGTACAGCGCGGCGCCGGAAGGTGAATCGGTCGGAGCCCCGACGGACTGGCACTTCGCTCACCTCGCTGCGCGCGCCTCCGGCGGAACCGGCCTGATCATCACCGAAGCCACAGCCGTCAGCCCTGAGGGCCGCATCTCCCCCTATGACCTGGGCATCTGGAACGACACACAGGCCGCCGCCTTCCGGCGCATCACCGCGTTCCTCAAGACGCAGGGCACCGTTGCCGGTATCCAACTGGCCCACGCCGGACGCAAGGCCTCGACCGAGCGCACCTGGGTGGACCGTGGGCGCCAGATCACTCCCGACGAGCCCTACGGCTGGACGCCGGTCGGCCCCAGCGCCATCCCCTTCGACGAGTCGTCGACGAAACCCGAAGAACTGACCACGGAGCGCATCGGTGAGATCGTCCGGGAGTTCGCCGACGCCGCCAAGCGTGCACTCGCGGCCGGATTCGAAGTCGCCGAGATCCACGGCGCCCACGGCTACCTCATCCACCAGTTCCTCTCCCCCCACAGCAACCACCGCAGCGACGAGTACGGCGGCTCCTTCGAGGGCCGCACCCGCTTCGCCCTGGAAGTCGTCGACGCCGTCCGCGCCGTGTGGCCGGAGGACCTGCCGGTCTTCTTCCGCGTCTCCGCCACCGACTGGCTCACCGAGAACCCCGAGGACGACCGGAGCGGCTGGACCGCGGACGACACGGTCCGATTCGCCAAGGAACTCCACGCCCACGGAGTGGACCTGCTGGACGTCTCCACGGGCGGGAACGCCCCCAACGCCAAGATCGTGACTGGCCCCAACTACCAGGTGCCCTTCGCCGAGCAGGTCCGCAACGAAAGCGACATGCCAGTGGCGGCCGTAGGCATGATCACCGAGCCCGCCCAGGCTCAGGAGATCATCGCCTCGGGCAAGGCGGACGCCATCCTCCTGGCACGTGAACTCCTGCGCAACCCGTACTGGGCTCGCCGCGCCGCCGAGGAACTCGACGGCCAGGTTGCCTCTCCCGTTCAGTACCACCGCGCGTGACAGCACGGACGGGCCCCTGAGCCCGGCCCGTGCGGCGCATACGGAATTCACGCACCGGACCTCACGCAGCGCGTGTCTCTCGCCCCTGGCCGCTTGGACGTGAACTGGGGAGTTCAGGGCTCGCACCCTCTCAAAGGGTGCGAGCCCACTATGGCGGCGCCCCGGCGGAGTCTCCGAGATGGCCTTGACCACGGCAGCGCAGAAGCCGACGTCGGCGAGCACATGCGCCGCCTCGACATCGCTGCGCACGCGCTCTGTGGCCGCAGGCGCGCACGTACGGGGAGTTGGAGGCGACCGCGTGTGCTCATCCCAGATCGGCCGTAGCGTCCGGACAGATTGAAGCTCGCCCAGCCACGGCGGGGCACCAAGTCCGTCGAGGTCCGCCACAGGGGGATGGCTTCCAGGTCCGCCGGTGAGGACCTCGCCCAGCGCGCGGATCGTGGTCGTGGAGGGACGCTTCGCCTTGTCGCTGCGCCGCGGCCTGCCCGCGGCGGCCAGCTGCAGCACGGCCGCGAGCTCCGTTCTCGCCCGTGTTCCATCTGACCAGCCACGTGCCGAGCGCGCTGGCCCCGTACGCTCCCCAGAGCCACCCGAACCGCCGCCTCAACCGGTGGCCGTTTGTCATGTCCGACGCCCCTCGTCGCTCACCCGCACAACCGATCCGCGATCGGAAGCATTCCAAGTGAGCACCACAGCCAGGGATCAAACAACTACAGAGCGGTCGGCCACAACCAACGGTTGTGACCGTAGAGTGTCGGCATGGACCTCGACGCCGTCCGGACCTTCGTCGCCGCCGCCGATGCGGGGCAGTTCCAGGAGGCCGCCGCCGAGCTGGCGGTCACCCAGCAGGCCGTCTCCAAGCGCATCGCCGCGCTGGAGCGCAACCTCGGCGTGCGGCTGTTCACCCGCACGCCGCGCGGCGCCGAGCTCACCATCGACGGGCAGGCGTTCCTGCCCCACGCACGCGAGCTGCTGCGCGCCGCCGAGCGCGCGGTCGCGTCCGTGCGCACCGGCCGCCGTCCACTGCGCGTCGACGTGATCAACTCGCGCGGCGCGGCGACGGGCCTGATGCGCGGCTTCCACCGCGCGCACCCCGAGACCGAGCTCGACGTGGTGATGCTGTTCGACGTCGAGACGGCCGTCGCCGCCATCCGGTCCGGTGCGATCGACGCGTCCTTCCGCGCCGTCGCCATGCCCGGCCGGCCCCTACCCGAGGACATCGAGTCCGTCCGGGTGCTCGACGAGCCGCTCCAGCTCCTCACCGGCCCCGCCCACGCGCTGGCGGGCGCCCGGTCGGTGACTGTCGCTCAGCTCGCCGGTCACCGGATCTGGATGCCCGGCATCGTCCCCGGAACCGAGTGGGCCGCCTACTACGACGACCTCGTCGCCGAGTTCGGCCTCACCATCGAGGCGACCGGCCCCAACTTCGGCTCCGACGCGCTCCTCGACACCGTCGCCGACACCCCGGCCCTGTCCACCTTCATGAGCGAGCAGACCCGCCTCGTCTGGCCCGCCGGCCACGGCCTGCGCCGCATCCCGGTCACCGACCCGACCCCCGTGTACCCGCACTCGCTCCTCTGGCACCGCGACAACCACCACCCAGCGCTAGCCACCCTCCGCGCTCACCTCGCCGCCACAGCGGCCGGCCACGACGCCGCCGGGACCTGGGCGCCGGGCTGGGTGATTCCGCACTGAACGCCGCCGGTCATCGTGGCCGGATCGACGGACGGCGGCTCGGGGCAGGCGTGGCCATCGGCAACTTCAACCACCCCCATCGCACCGCGCAGACCAGGGCCCTGCCTGCCTACCTGCGCCGGCGCAACGACAACACCCGTCACCGCGACGTCCGGGCCGCCGAACCCAGGCAACGCGCTCGCATCCGAAGCGAGAAAGGCATCCGCTGGGGTGGCCGACCGCTCTCAGCAGCGGCCTGACCACCCAGCCCGACGAACCTCACTTTCTCGCCGGAGACAGCTGAGCACAGGCCCGGGGTGCGCCGTCCCAGCGCCATGTGGTCAGACGACGGCGTCCGGGCAGTTCGGCGCGTCCGGTGGCCCACAACAGGGTGGGCCAGGGTTTCGTGGATTCCGGTACGTCTGGAAACAGCCGGGCGAGAACTCGCGCGCACAGGTCGGCTGGTGGGTTCCAGGCGAGCCCGAGCCCTTGCGCCAGGTCGTGCGTGTGTACCAGGGTCTCCACGATTCCCATGGCGGCGAAGCCCTCGGGGTCGGAAGTGCCGAAGACGTGGTGGGCGCGGGTCTGCGGCGGCCTCGTGCGCACCATGGCGACCAGCAGCGCACCACTCGCCTCCAACACCTGCAACAGGCCGGCGGGACCCGCCTCGCGGTTCGCGTGAATGGCGTTCGCCGGGCCGCCTGGCCGTCGGCTCTCCCACACGAAGGGCACCTCCCCGTCCAACGGCGGTGCTTTGGGGCCCAGTTGCACGGCGTACGCGAAGAGGTCGTCGCTGAGGTGCTCGACGGTCTCCCAGCAGTCCCATTCCAGCGAACCGGCCTTACCGTCCCACGCGGCTGGCGGCGCCTCGCGAAGGACCGTCACAGCGAGCTGCACGGCAAGGTCGAGGTCGTCCGCAGTAACAAGGATCGGAGAGAGGCCAGTCTCGGCTGATCGGGACATGGCAGGACCGTACCGCGACCGGAAGGAGTCACGCCCTCCTTTTGTCATGCTGTCTGAACGTATGCGCGTGCGCGAGATCGGTGACGACGAAGGGCAGAGCCTGCTGTGGATTCTGCTGCTGCACCTGCACGGCTCGTCCTGCGGCGGCTTCGTGCTTTGTTTGCTGGCAGGCCTTCTCCTGCCGTGCGTTGACCGCACGCGGCCCGGAGCGCGCAGAGAGGGAGGGCCGCAGCCGTTCGGGGCGCGGCCTTCCTCCTCATCCCAGGTCGAAGGTGTTGGGCAGGCCGAGCCGGTAGCGCACCTCGTCGATACGTTTGAGGGGCTCCAGTTCCTGGGGGCGGTACAGCTCCCAGATCCGGCACCGGTCGGCGTCCGAGCCGTCCTGGTCGAGCAGCGCGTTGACGGCCCGTCGCGCCGACTCGTTGGCGCCTTCCATCGTCGCCAGGTCCACGTCGGTGCGGACGTAGTCGCCGGCGAGGAAGAAGTTCGGCACGGCGGTCTTCGCCGACGGGCGGTTGTAGAGCGTGCCCGTGGGATGGATCAGGAGCGGCTCGCGGTTCTGCGGATCGGGGCCGCCGAGCCCTGTCACGGCCGGGTCCATGAACCAGCCGAGCCGGTCGGTGTCCGTGAGCGTCGTCTTACCGGAGTCGTTCAGGGCGTCCTTCAGTTGCGCCCAGCACTCCTCGACGATCTCCTCACGCGTGCACTCATGGGCCGTCTTGCCGTACAGGATCCCCGGCTTGTCCCACTCCGAGACGATGACGGACAGGCAGTCATGGGCGCGTCCGTCGCCGTAGTCCTGCGAGAAGTTCCGTACGTCCCAGAACTGTGCCTGCCCGATCCCCGTCACCGACCACGGCGAGTCGAGGCAGTTGATGTGCCCGTGGACGACGGGCGTCGGGGTGCGCAGATAGAACTGCACACCGGTCATCCAGTCCGTCTGCAGCGCGTCGCACCGGGCGAGCTGTGGGTCGGCCGCGCGCAGGGCGGCACCCCACGCACGCCGGGCGTGCTCGACGGGCATGGCGCAGACGTAGTGGTCGGCGGTGACGGTGCGTTCGCCGCTGCCGTCACGGGCCGAGACTCTCACGCCGGTGACCCGTCCACCCTCGTACAGCACCTCCTGCACCTGGGTGTCGAGAACGAACCG
Source organism: Streptomyces sp. NPDC001292 (assembly GCF_042896465.1). Classification (NCBI taxonomy): domain Bacteria; kingdom Bacillati; phylum Actinomycetota; class Actinomycetes; order Kitasatosporales; family Streptomycetaceae; genus Streptomyces; species Streptomyces sp. NPDC001292. The sequence goes on along the minus strand of NZ_JBIAXG010000056.1, from coordinate 25,674 downwards.
AACGCCCAGAGAGCGCAGGTGTGCGGACCAGGGGTCGATCCACGCCTCGCTGGTAGGGGCGTTGAGCACCCGGTCGATGTCGGCGTCGCCGTCCATGCCGCGGCCCAGCAGACCCCACAGCAGCAGCGCCTCGATGATGACGCGGCCGACGGTGCGGGTGGAGGCGACCTGGGCGCGGGTGGCGACGAGGTTGCGGGTCTGTCCGATGCCGAGGAGCGTGCGGTACTCCTCGCTCATTCGCTCGGCGCGGATGAAGTCCCACCAGGAAGTCTTCTCCCACTGGTCCTCGCGGCGTGCGTCGCAGCTGGTGAGGTGGACGAGGACACGGTCGGCGAAGTAGGCGGCCTCGTTCGCGGGGAGCCGGCTGCCCAGGTCCAGGACGGAGAGGATCTGGTCGCGGATCCACGACGGGGTGATGTCGCCGGGCGCGGGCGGGGTGGCGACCCGTCGCAGGGGGAAGTGAAGGTCCGGGCGGCCCGCCTCGCGGGCGAAGAGCGCCTCGGTGCCGCTGCGGAGGTTGCCGTGGACGCCGTCTGCGTTGCCGGGGAAGGGGATGCGGCGCATGCTGTCCGGCAGGTTCCGGTAGAAGCCCGGGAAGAAACGGAAGCCGTGTTCGCCGGGCAGGGGTCTGCGGCCGCCCGTGCCGGTTCCGGGGACGTTCATCGAGCGCGCCTTGCCGCCGAGCACGTCGTAGTACTCGTAGACGGTGACGGTGTAGCCGCGTTCGGCGAGTTCATGGGCGGCGCTGAGTCCAGCGACGCCGCCGCCGAGGACGGCGACGTGCTTGCCGGCGGAGGCCGCGGCAGCGGCGGGGCCCGGCCGCAGGGCGAGGGCGCCCGCCGCAACCCCCGCACCCGTGAGGAATCGTCTGCGGGTTGTTCCCTGGTGTTCTGTTGTCATGGATACGGGAGGTTAGGGAGAGCGGCGACTCGGCGACAGGTCGTGGTTCGGTCACCCACTGCATCCTCACAATGTTGGTGGCTGTGGACGGCACCACCTCGGCGGCGTTTCCCCTCCCGGCTGACCCGGGCATGGACGTCCCCCTGCTGCAGGTCGCGCTGCGCCTGCCGGACGTCGGTCACATCGGCGCGTTGGGCTCCCGACGCACCCACCGGGGCCGGTGGAACCGGCCGACGGAGGCAGGGCTGATCGAGACCGAGTTGGAACGGCTCTCCAGCCCGATCGGCCTGGACCGGGGCGCCCGGACCCCGGAGGAGTCCGCCGTCTCCATCGCGGCCGAGATCATCGCCCTGAAGGGCGGCGGCTGCGGACTCCGGCTGACCGACAGACCGACCGGACGGGGCCGATCCCCCCGGTTTCAGCCTTTGACAGCAACCGCTCCCACCGCGCAGTTGGACGTCGCATATGGTGAAAGAGCCGTACAGAAATCCACTTGATGGAAGAATCGGACGCGGGGCCGACGGCTCGCAGGGATGGGGAGTGCCGCTGTGGGGCTTCAAGATGACCATGACGTCACCCGGCAGCGATTCGATGTGGCGGATGCCGCACCGCTGCTGCTGGACGCCCACGCGGCCGTGACCAGCTGGACCCCCGACGTGGAACGCCTGCTCGGGTATCCGGCCTCCGAGGCTGTCGGCCGGCCCGCGGCGGAGCTGCTGATGCCCGACGACGCGGCGCGTGTACCCGAGCTGGCCCAGCGGTGCCGCGCGAACGCAGGATGGATCGGGCTGCTGACGGCCCGGCACCGCGACGGGCACCCCGTCAGGCTGATGGTGCGGATCGTCCTGGCCCCGGAGGTGCACGGCCAGGATCGGTGGCTGGTGCTCCTCCAGGAACTGGACGGTGCTCCGGGATGGGGGATGAGCCGAGGAATCCTCGAACGCATGGTGTCCCAGTCCCCGGTGGGCATAGCGATCCTGGACACCGACCTGCGGTACGTGTGGTCGAATGCAGCCCTGTCCCGGTTCGGCGGAGGCGCTCCGTACGAACGACTGGGCAAGCGGCTCGCCGACGTCCAGCCCGGACTCGACGCCGAGGGGTACGAGGCCCGGATGCGCCGGGTCCTGAAGACCGGCGAACCGGTCCTCGCCTTCGAGACCGTGGGCCGGGTACGGGCGGCCCCGCACCGGGAGACGGCGTACTCGATATCGTTCACCCGACTGGAGGACGACCACGGGCACCCCGTCGGAGTGTTCTACACGGTCGAGGACATCACCGAGCGCTACCGCGCCCAGCAGCGGCTGGCCCTACTCGACCAGGCGGGCCAGCGCATGGGACGCTCGCTGGACGTGACGCGGACCGCTCAGGAACTGGCCGACGTATCCGTCCCCGGGCTCGCTGACTTCGTCACCGTGGACCTGCTGGAGTCTGTGCTGAGCGGCATGGAGCCCCCGCCGGGGCCGCTGAGCGACTACGACCTCGCGTCACTTCGCCGCGCCGGGCACCAGTCCACGAAAGACGGGGTTCCCGAAGCGGTCGTGGACATCGGTGCCGCGGCCTCTTACCTGGTCGGCTCGCCACCGATCCGCTGCCTGACCAGCGGCAGCTCTTGGCGGGAAGAGCGGCTGGACCCGCTGGCCCCGCTGTGGGCGGCAGGCCGTCCGGCCGAACGGAAAGCCACGTTCCTGGGTCTCGGCCTGCACAGCGTGATGATCGTGCCGATCCAGGCGCGGGGCATCATGCTGGGTGTCGCCACGTTCTTCCGGCGTGAGCATCAGGAAGCGTTCTGCGAGGAAGACCTCAACCTGGCGGAAGACCTCGTGGCCCGTGCGGCGGTCTGCATCGACAATGCCCGCCGCTATACCCGGGAACGCGACGCGGCCCTCGTTCTGCAGCGCAACCTTCTCCCGCACCGGCTCCCGGAACAGGACGCGGTGGCGGTGGCCGCCTGCTACCGGCCGGCCGACGAGCTCACCGGCCTCGGCGGCGACTGGTACGACGTCATCCCACTGTCCGGAGCGCGGGTCGCGCTGGTGGTGGGCGAGGTCCCCGGTCACGGCATCGACGCGGCCGCGGCGATGGGACAGCTGCGCGCTGCCGTACGCACCCTCGCCGACCTGGATCTGTCTCCCGAGGAGGTGCTCGCCCACCTCGACGACCTGGTCGCCCAGGCCGCACGGGACGAGAACGTCGAATCCGGCGCTCCGGCCGCCGGCGGCCGCCGGGCCGTTGGCGCCGGCTGCCTGTTCGCGATCTACGATCCGGTCACTGGTCGAAGCGCCATGGCCAGCGCGGGACACCCGGTGCCGGCGCTCATCAGCCCCGACGGCAAAGTCACGTTCGCCGAATTGCCGGTCGGACCACCCCTCGGCGTAGGCGGCCCGCCCTTCGAGGCAGTGGAACTCGACCTGCCGGACGGCACCGTAATCGCCCTCCACACCGACGGCCTCCTCAAGGCGCAGGGCGACGCGGACACTGACCCCGGCGTGGCGAGGGAGCGTCTGCGTCGCCACCTGGAGCGCGCCGACCCCTCACTCGACCACCAGTGTCGCGCCGTGACCCACGAACTGGTCCCCGTCCGCCCGCACGACGACGCGGCCCTGCTGATCACGCACCAGGCGCCTCGGCACCCAGCAGGTCGCCACCTGGGACCTGCCCACCGACCCGGTGGTCGTCGCCGAGGCTCGCAGAATGAGCACCCGGCAGCTCGCCGCCTGGAGTCTGGACGAGCTGACCTTCACCACCGAGCTCGTGGTCAGTGAACTCGTCACCAACGCGATGCGGCATGCCGTCGGTCCCATCCGGCTGCGCCTGATCCTGGAGCGGTCCCTGATCTGCGAGGTGTTCGACGGCGGAGCCACCGCCCCGCACCTGCGCCATCCGAAGACGACCGACGAGGGTGGCCGCGGCCTGTTCCTGATCTCCCAGTTCACCCGGCGCTGGGGCACCCGTTACCTGCCGGAGGGCAAGGTCATCTGGGCCGAGCAGTCCCTCACGGAGCCTGTTGTGTGACCTGGTACCGACCACTGTCCGCGGTCGCTCGGTGCAGTGGGTGGCGTTCTTCGGCTTCTCCTCCAGCGTCCTGACGGCGACCCGCTCGACGTCCCCGTCGGTGATCTTCCGCGGGACCCAGGGCCGCGGCTCGTTGGACAGGCCGTCCAGGCCGCACTCCAGGAAGCGCCGCCGCCAGGTGCGGACCGTGTCCGCGGAGATGCGCAGCCGGCGCGACACCTCCATGATCGGGTGCCCGTCGGCGCACTCCGGCACGATCCGCGACCGCTGGGCCAGAGCCTGGGCCGTCGCATGACGACACACCCAGCCCGCCAGCACGGCCCGCTGGGCATCGGTCACCGACAACGGCGGAATCTTCGGACCCGACCACTCACACCGCACCGACGACGAATCTCCGACTCAGGTCAGCGGCCGGCCGCACGTCCCGTCGGTCAGTCGGTTCTCCGCGGGGCGAGAGTGGAGTCGCAACAACCGTTTCTTGCTGGCCAGCGGCGGATGAGGCCGAGGTTGGTGGCGGTGGCGACGGCGGCGGTGCGTGAGTCGACGTCGAGTTTGGTGTAGATGCGGGCCAGGTGGGATTTGACGGTTCCCTCGGTGAGGTGGAGGCGGTGGCCGACGTCCTGGTTGGACAGGCCCTCGGCGACCAGGGAGAGGACTTCGGTCTCGCGCCGTGTCAGGGCGGTGCCGGGAGTGCGCAGCCGGTTCATGAGTCTCTCGGCGACCGTGGGTGCGAGGGTGGTGCGGCCGGCGGCGGCGGTACGCACGGCGGCGGCCAGGTCCTCGGGAGGGGCGTCCTTGAGGAGGTAGCCGGTGGCGCCGGCTTCGATGGCGGGCAGGGTGTCGGCGTCGGAGTCGTACGTGGTGACGACCAGAACACGGGGGGCGTCTGATCGGGCGGTGATCCGGGCGGTGGCTTCGGCGCCGCCCATGCCTTTGCCGAACTGCAGGTCCATCAGCACGACGTCGATGTCGCCTGCGGCGGCGCGGGCGACAGCGTCCTCGGCGGTGGCGGCTTCGGCCACGACCACGAGGTCGGGTTCGGTTTCCAGCACGGCGCGCAGCCCGGCGCGCACCACGGGATGGTCGTCGGCCAGGAGCAGGCGGATGGGGGTGTCGGTCATGGGCGGGCCTGGGTCTCGGTCTCGGTCTCGGCGGGTGGGGCGAGGGGCAGCTGGGCGGCCAGGGCACAGCCCTGGCCGGGGGCGGATTCGATGGTCAGGGTGCCACTGAGCGCGTGCATGCGGGCGTGCATGGCTGCCAGGCCGAAGCCACCGCTTTCGGGGTCGGTGGCGGGCAACTGGTCGGGGTCGAAGCCGACGCCGTCGTCGACGACTTCCAGGGTGACGTGGTCGCCGAGGTAGCTGAGTGTGGTCTGGACGGTGGTGGCGTTGGCGTGGCGGACGGTGTTGGCGAGGGCGGACTGGGCGATGCGCAGCAGGGCGACATCGTGCTCGGTCGGCAGCGGCGCCGGGTCGCCGGTGAGGTGGAAGCATGCGGTGATCTTGTGGCGGGCGCTGGTGGCGGCACACAGGCGTTCCAGCGCGCCGACCAGGGTGGTGCCGTCCAGGGAGGGCGGAGTGAGGGCGGCCACGAAGCGGCGGGCCTCGGCGAGGTTGTCCACCGCGGCCTGGCGGGCCGCCTCCACGTGGCGGACGGCGGCATCGGGCCGGCCGGGCAGAGCACGCTCGGCGGCGCGCAGCAGCAACTGGATACTTGACAGGCCCTGGGCCAGGGTGTCGTGGATCTCGCGGGCCAGACGCTCGCGTTCAGCCAGCACGCCCGCGGTGTGCTGCGCTTGTGCCAGGTCGGCGCGGGTGACGGTGAGCTCCTCGATCAGACGCCTGCGGCGTTCGCTCTCCTGGTACAGAGCCTCGTACCCCCACACCACCGCCACCGCTACAGCGGCGCCGAGCCCGGGGCCGATCACCATGGCCGGGCTGAAGGAGCGCTGATGGGCGGCGAAGGCGATGATCGCCGCCAGCGCGGTCGCGGCCACGGCGGTCAGTCCGGCGCGGCGCGGCAGCAGGTGGAGCTGGAGGAAGTACAGGGGGAAGGCTACCCACACCCCGTCAGGGGACAGGCCCAGGAGCACCAGCCACACGACACCCACGGCGGCCAGCCACCAGGCGGCGGCCCACCGGGAGAGGCGGATGCGAGGCAGGAGGGGCCCGGCCGCGTACACCAGAGCGCATGCCGTCGCCGCTGCGACGATCAACCCGGCGTGCGGTCGGCTGTCGGTCACGGCCCGGCCGGCGGCCAGGGCGAGCAGGCCGATGACCAGCAGGTGCAGGCACCAGGTCAAGGCCCGGGTGGTCGGGGTGAGGGTGGGGGCAGTGGTGTTCACAGTCCTTCCAGACTAAGGAAGCAGACCCTTGCGTGGCCTCCATCGAAAGTTGGAATCCGCGTGCTGCCTTCCGATCCGCGAAATGTCGTCCCCCGCCAGATGCCCACGCAGGGAGCTGAGGACGACAGTGGGGGCATACCACGTCGGCCGCCGGAAAGGACAGTCAAGGCCGTGTTCGTCGCCTGGAGAGACCTGAAGTTCGCCAAGGGGCGCTTCGCCCTCATGGGAACCGTCATCGTGCTGATCAACCTGCTGGTCGGGCTGTTGTCCGGGCTGACCGCCGGGCTGGGGCAGCAGAACATCTCCGCGATCACCGGCCTGCCCGCCGACAAGATCGCCTTCAATGCGCCCGACGGCGAACAGGACCTGTCGTACGCCAACTCCGCTGTCACCGAGAAGCAGTGGCAGCAATGGGCCAGGTCGCCCGGCGTCACCAGGGCCGAACCGCTCGGCATCACCACCACCAGAGCCACCGCCGGTGGCAACAGCGCCGGGGTCTCCGTTTTCGGTGTTCGGCCAGGCTCCCACCTCGCTCCGGGCAGCAGCGGAATCAGTGACAGCGCGGCGGTGCTGTCTGCCACGGCCGCCGACGACCTCGGCCTCAAGCCCGGCGACAGCTTCACCCTGGCCGGGCAGGACCTGACTGTGGCCGCCGTGCAGGGCGATGCCTACTTCAGCCACACCCCGGTCATCTGGACCAGCCTCGACGTCTGGCACCAGACCGCACCCCCCACCGGCATCGGCGACAGCCGGACCGCGACCGTGATCGCCCTGAACACCGCCCCCGGTGCCGACGTGACGGCCGTCGACCAAGCTGCGGGCACGAAGACGGTCTCCAAGGACGACTCGCTGTCCGCGATCGGCTCCTACACCTCCGAAAACGGCTCCCTGCAGCTGATGCGCGGCTTCCTGTTCGCCATCTCCGCACTCGTCATCGGCGCCTTCTTCACTGTGTGGACCATCCAGCGCAGCGGCGACGTCGCCGTCCTCAAGTCCCTGGGCGCCTCCACCGCCCACCTCCTCAAGGACGCCCTCGGCCAGGCCGTCGTCCTGCTCGCCGGCGGCACCCTGATCGGCACCGGCATCGCCGCCGCCCTGGGCTCCATCGTCTCCGGCTCGGCCGTGCCGTTCCTCCTCACTCCCGCCACCGTCCTTTTCCCGGCTGCGGTGATGATCCTGCTCGGCGTGCTAGGGGCCGCCCTGTCCATCCGCCGCATCACCTCCGTCGACCCGCTGACCGCCCTGGGGAACGCCCGATGAGCCTGCACCTGACCGACATCACCCTCACCTACCCCGACGGTGAAACCCGCCTGACCGCCCTGGACCACGTCACCCTGGACGTCTCCCGAGGCAGCCTGACCGCCGTGGTCGGACCGTCCGGCTCCGGCAAGTCCAGCTTGCTGGCTGTCGCCGCCACCCTCGTCACCCCGGATGCCGGCACCGTCACCATCGACGGCATCACCACCACCGGCATGACCCGCGGCGAACTCACCGCCCTGCGCCGTCACAAGATCGGCATCGTCTTCCAGCAGCCCAACCTGCTGCCCTCCCTCACCGCCGTGGAACAACTCCAGGTCATGGCCCACATCGACGGCCGCTCCCTTACCAAGGACCGTGGCCGGGCCATGGAACTCCTCGGCGCCGTCGGCCTCGCCGATCACGCGCACCGACGCCCCCACCAGCTCTCCGGCGGCCAGCGCCAGCGCGTCAACATCGCCCGTGCCCTGATGAACAACCCCACCGTCCTCCTGGTCGATGAGCCCACCAGCGCCCTCGACCACGAACGCGGCGCCGCTGTCATCGACCTGATCACCCACCTCACCCACCAGCAGGGCACCGCCACCGTCCTGGTCACCCACGACCGCGCCCATCTCACCGCCGTCGACCAAATCGCCGAAGTCCATGACGGACGCCTCCACCTCCCCACGCCGGCCCAGTGAACTTCGCCGTTGCGATGCGGGGTCATGAATGCTCCAACCGGGATGCGTGTGATGCGGACACAGGACTTCAGTAGGTGGGCGGTGCCCTCACCCAGAGGGCTCCGGCCTCGACGATCCGGTGCGGATCACTGCTGTGGATAGCGGATCGAGTCCTGACCCAGATTCGCTCGATTCTGTTGTCAGTACGGTTGATTCGAGCGCGCTGATCCGTCATTGTGCTTGAAACGACTGTATAGCTTGCCGTTCATGCAGAAGGGAGAGGTGTTTAGTTTCATGGACGACATCGACCGGGCCATCCTGCGGGAGCTGCAGGTCGACGGTCGCATCCCCTACGCGGAGCTGGGGCCGAAGGTGGGGTTGTCGCCTTCGGCCGCAAGGCTCCGGCTGCAGCGATTGGTGGACACCAAGGCGGTCCAGGTCGTCGGGGTGACCGACCCGATGACCATGGGCCGGCAGACGATGGCTCTCCTGGGCCTACGCATCGGGGGCGATTCCCGGGCGGTGGCCGATGAACTGGCCCGGTACGAAGAAGTCGTGTACGCAGTCCTGACTTCTGGCAGATATGACCTGTTCGCCGAGGTCGTGTGCAGTCGCCCTTGTGATCTTCTGGACTTCATCAACGACGTCGTACGGGCAGTCGAGGGCGTCGCATCCGTGGAGAGCTTCCCCTACTTCGCGATTCACACGCACCGCTTCTTGTGGGAAGTCGACTGAGCCATCCGAGCGTCCGCGCCCAGCCTGCCCACACCACGCTCCACACCAGCCGAGGAACTCTGCATGCTGCACGACGAGTACCGCACCATCGACTTCTTCACCCAGGACGCGCTTCGCGTACCACAGGTGACACCCGCTCAGGCAGAGCGCATTGCCGTCCAAAGCTTTGGCATGAACGCTCATGCGAAGGCGCTGGGAAGCCAGCAGGACGCCAACTTCCTGCTGTGCGCCGATGACGGGGCGGCCTTGGCGATTCTGAAGATCGCCAACCCCGCCTTCGGCCCTACGGAGATCGAAGCCCAGGACACCGCCGCCGACCTGATCGCCGCGGCTCACCCGGAACTGCGCATCGCCACCGTCCTGCGCCACCCCGACGGCTCCCCGTACTGCACGATGGTGGATACCGAGAGCGGGTCGGCCATCGCGCGGCTACTGCAATACCTGCCCGGCGGCCCGCTCTCGGGACCACGGCACCTGTCCCCGAGCACCGTGGCGGCCATGGGCACGATCGCCGGAAAGGTCAGCACCGCCCTGCGTGACTTCCGGCACCCGGGCCTCGAACGTGTTCTGCAGTGGGACCTGCAGCACGCCGATCGCGTCGTAGCCAAGCTCGCAGAGCACATCGACGAGCCCGACCGGCGCACCGCCATCCGCGCCGCGACCGCCGACGCCTGGGCGCAGGTCCAGAAGCTTGCCGCCGTGCTGCCGTCGCAGGCCGTGCACCTCGACCTCACCGACGACAATCTGATCTGTTCTCCCGACGCCCGTCTGCCCATGCCCGACGGAGTCATCGACTTCGGTGACGTGACCACGAGCTGGGCGGTGGGCGAACTCGCCGTGTCACTTTCTTCGATGCTCCACCACGACGGTGTCGAGCCCCACCACGTGCTGCCCGCCGTCCGGGCCTTCCACGCCGTGCGGCCGCTCTCCCCGGAGGAGGCAGAGGCGTTGTGGCCGCTCGTGGTCCTGCGCGCCGCCGGCCTGGTCGCGAGCGGGCGCCACCAGGCTGCGGTCGACGAGGACAACGCCTACGCCGAGGCCGCGCTCGACCGCGAGTGGCGCATATTCGAGCAGGCCACCCGCCTGCCACTTCCGGTGATGATCCACCTCATCAAGGACGCGATCGGGCTTGCCGACGTGCCCGCTCGAGCCGATTCACCGGTGCACTCCTTGCTGCGAGGCCTCGCCGCCGACGACATCACCCTCCTCGACCTGTCCACCGGCGCCGACTCCATGGACCAGGGAGCCTGGCTCGAAGCCGGGATCGAGGGCCGGCTGTCGGCCTCCGCGCTCGCGGACGGAGCAACTGCGGTTGCTACCCGGTACGGGCATGCACGACTCACGCAGACTCCGGCATTGTCAGCCATTTCTGCTGCCACGGTGCCCACCGGCATCGACCTGTGGCACGGCCGGGCCGCCGTGGTGCAGGCTCCCGCCGCAGGGACGGTCCTCGCCACGGCACCGGGCCGTGTGGAGATCACCTACGGCCCGCAGGTGCTGACGTTGTCCTTCCCCCGCATGGTTCACCCCGTGGTCACCGCCGGCTCGACGGTCCAGGCGGGCGGGGATCTCGCGCAGCTCCCCTCCGGAACCTCGGTCCACATTGCGCTGCGCAACGCCGACAGCCCTTCCGTCCCTCCATTGGTGCGCCCCGAGTACGCCGTCGGCTGGCTCGCGCTCACTGCCGACCCCGGCCCGCTCATCGGTCTCCCGGTCGCCGACCGTGCGGAGCAGATGGACCTGCTCGACCGACGTGACGCCGTGTTCGCGACCGTGCAGGAGCACTACTACGCCAACCCGCCCCGCATCGAGCGTGGTTGGCGCCACCATCTGCTCTCCACCGACGGCCGCTCCTACCTCGACATCGTCAACAACGTCACTCCGTTGGGCCATGCCCACCCTCGCGTCGAGCAGGCGGTCTCCCGGCAGCTGCGACGGCTCAACACCAACTCGCGATTCCACTACGCCTCGGTGGTGGAGTTCACCGAACGCCTCGCTGCCCTCCTGCCCGAGCCTCTGGACACGGTGTTCCTGGTCAACTCCGGTTCCGAGGCGGTGGATCTGGGCCTCCGGCTGGCCATCGGTGCCTCTGGACAGCACGACGTCGTCGCACTGCGCGAGGCATACCACGGCTGGACCTACGCCTCCGACGCGGTCTCCACCTCGCTCCAGGACAACCCGAACGCCCTCGCCACCCGTCCGAGCTGGGTCCACACAGTGGACTCGCCCAATTCCTATCGCGGCCGGCACCGCGGGGCGGACGCCGTGCGCTACGGGCCCGAGGCCGTCGCGGTGATCGACGAACTGGCCGCATCCGGCCGCCCGCCAGGGGCCTTCGTCAGCGAGACCTTCTACGGCAACGCCGGGGGAGTGGCCCTGCCCGACGGCTATCTCGCCGAGGTGTACGCCGCGGTCCGCCGTCACGGTGGCCTGGCCGTCGCCGATGAGGTCCAGGTCGGCTACGGCCGTCTGGGACATTGGTTCTGGGGCTTCGAGCAGCAGCAGGTCGTCCCTGACGTCGTCTGCGTGGCCAAGGCCATGGGAAACGGCCACCCACTCGGCGCCGTCATCACGTCCAAAACCGTTGCCGACCGGTACCGCGACCAGGGCTACTTCTTCTCCTCCACCGGTGGCAGCCCAGTCTCCAGCGTCGTGGGCCTCAGCGTCCTGGACACCCTGCGCGACGAGGACCTCCAAGGCAATGCGGCGCACGTCGGCGGCCGTCTGAAGAGCCGTCTCGAGGCACTGGCCGACCGCTACGGCATCATCGGCGCCGTCCACGGCTCGGGTCTCTACCTCGGCCTCGAACTCGTCCGCGACCGCGTCACCTTGGAACCCGCCACGGAAGAGACCGCCGAACTCTGTGACCGGATGCTCGACCTCGGCGTGGTCGTACAGCCGACCGGTGACCACCTCAACATCCTGAAGATCAAGCCTCCGTTGTGCATCGACGCCACCGCGGTGGACTTCTTCGTCGACATGCTGGACCGTGCCCTGGTTCAACTCGGTTACTCCTGCTGACCCCTGTCGGAGCGCTGCCGGGCCCCATCGCCGCCACGTGTCCGGAAACTTCCTTCCGCCGTCCTCGTCGATCTGCTGGCCGACGAGGACTGGCAGGTCGCGGCGGCGGCCGCCGCCGACCCCTCCCGCCATCGCCAACGCTTCCGCCGGGACCCCGGCCCCGATGAGCCGCCCTGCCCGCTCGATTCCCGTCGTGGGCCTGGCCGGGTGCCTTGTTCTCGCATTTGCTTTGCCCTGGTCTCGGTCGTGACGGGCGCGGCGGTGGTGGTCGTGGGCGCCGCCGCGTACGGCGTGCGCCGCGCGGTGGCTACCCGGCGCTGACCGCACGCACTCCAAAGAGCCAGCCCGAGGCTTGGGCCGGCATGCGACCTCGGTATCGACCTGGCCGAGGTCGGTTGAGTCCGCGTGCGGGCAACTCATCAAATGAAATTGATGTACCATGGTTCCATGGCGCCCTCTGGCCCAGCCGCCCCGCCGTTTGTGCACCTGGCCGCGCACCCGGTGCGCTGGCGGCTCCTGTCCGAACTCGCCGGCAGCGACTACCGGGTACGCGAGCTCGTGACGTTGGTCGGAGAGCCTCAGAACCTGGTCTCCTACCATCTGCGGCTGCTGCGTGACAGCGGGCTGGTCACGGCGACCCGCAGCAGCTTCGACGGCCGCGACAGCTACTACCACCTGGACCTGGATCGCTGCGCTCAGGCCGTGGCAGACACCGGCGCCGCCCTGCACCCGGCGCTGCGCCCCCAACCGGCGCCACGACCCCGACTCGCCACCGAACGGTCGCGCCGGCCCGCAGTGCTGTTCATATGCACCGGCAACAGCGCCCGCTCACCCATCGCCGAAGCCTTGCTGCGTCACCGCGCCGCCGGTCGTTTCGAGACCGCCAGCGCCGGCACCTGTCCCAAGTCCCGGCTGCACCCCAACGCCATACGCGCACTGCACGACGGGTTCGGCATCGACATCGCCGACCAGCGGCCCCGGCACCTGGACACGCTGATCGAGCGCCGCTTCGACCACGTAATCAGCCTGTGCGACAAGGCCCGGGAGGCCTGCCCCGAGTTCCCGGAGCACCCGCGCCGCATCCACTGGAGCGTCCCCGATCCGGCCGGCGGCGCCGACAGCGACCAGGCCGGCTACCCCGCTTTCCAGCGCACGGCAGGTGACATCGACACCCGCATTCGCTACCTACTGCCCATCCTTGCTCAGACAGAGGAGGCCCAGCCGTGACGTCACCCGACAAGCTCGCCGGCGTCCGATATGTCGTCGACGACGTCCAAGCTTGCATCGACTTCTACACCACCCATCTCGGCTTCACCCTGAACACCAGTGCCGCACCCGCCTTCGCGGACGTCACCCGCGGGCCCCTGCGACTGCTGCTGTCAGGACCCGCCAGCTCCGGTTCCCGCGCCACACCCGACGACGCCACCACCCCCGGCCGAAACCGCATCCACCTGATCGTCGACGATCTCGACAGCGAAATCGACCGGCTACGCGCCGCCGGACTGTCCTTCCGCAGCGACGTCGTAGCCGGGCCAGGCGGGCGCCAGGTCCTCATCGCCGACCCCGTCGGCAACCTCATCGAACTTTTCCAGCCCGCCCACACCCCGGCCGCAACCACGCCGGCCAAGCCTTGAGCGTGAGCCCCACCGCCTTCTGTGGTCCGGCGTCCGCCCGAGAGCACGGTCGGCACGGCGACCGTCCCAAGGTCATCAACAGTGCGGTAGCCGGAACGAGTGACGCGGTGTTCGAGGAGAACCTGGCGGACGCGCGGGCGTACTACGAGCAGCACTTCCGCCTCACGACGATCTCGAACCCGGCGTAGCGATCAAGCGGCGAAAGCACCGGAGCCTGGTTCGATCCGTGAACCGACGCTCATTCACGCCGGTCGCCGTCTGATGCGTAGGGCTCCAGTCTCACGATGGGGAACTTGCGCGATGTCTTGGTCTCATAGTGCGCGCTGTCAGGCCAGTACGCCGACCAGATCCCGTAGAGGCGTTCCCAATCCGGCGACGCATGCGTGACAACGGTAGGGGTCGCCTTGAGGATCTGTTCCCCCACCTCGATGGTCACCTCGGGCATGGCGGCGACGTTGCCCACCCACGCTGGATCTCTTTCCGCGCCGCGCGCTGTGCCGCAGACGAGGAAACAGTTACCGTCGGCCGCGTACACGAGGGGGTTCACCCGTTTCTGGCCGGTACGGCGGCCGACCGTGTGCAGGAGCAGCAGCTGCTTGCCCTCGAAGAAGCCCCCCACAGTGCCGCCCTGCGCCCGGAACTGGGCAATGACCTGCTTGTTTACCTCATTTACGTTAGTCATGTCCGCCTCTCTGTGTCCGAGGACCTGACTTGCTATTAGCTAACCAGCGAGTTACGCGGCTGCGCCGAGCCACGCCGGAGCCGTGCGACGCCGTACACCGCGGCCCCGAAGACCACCAGGCGGCCCCCGCCGGGCGAGGGTGAAGGCGGAGGCACAGGCGGACCACGGTGCCCATGCCGTTCTCCGGTCGGCGTCGGCCAGGTCCCGCAGTACCCACACGCCGGCCTGCTGGACACCGCAGCCACGCATCACCTCCGTCTCGGCTTCCCAGTCGCCGGTTCGCCTCGAACGGGAGCGGCCTCCAGGGGCGGACACAGGGACGGCGCGCCGCTTCGGCCTGCTCCCGGCCAGGTGAGCGCGTAGTGTGACAGGGCAGGGCGACATGATGACGGCGCCCGACGGCGCCTGGAGGAAGCACCATGGCGCGCAGCCCGTGGAAGAAGCGGGGGCGGGGCCACGCCCGGGACGGTGTGGCCGCGCGGCCGCCGCAGCGTGCTCTGGACCGGTGTCGGCTGCGACACCTGCTGGACGCGGTCGGGGGGGTCAGCGCCGACATGGACACCCGAACCGTGCTGCACCGCATCGTGGAAGCGGCGACCGACCTGGTTGTCGCGCGCTACGGGGCACTAGGTGTGCTTTCGGAGAGTGGCAAGGTCATCGACCTGATCACCGTGGGCGTCGACGACCCCCGGCTGTGCGCTGCCATGGGCTTGCCGCAGGGGCATGGGCTGCTGCGCACGATGGTGGACGACCGGGAACCGTTGCGGGTGGGGGATGTGAACGCGCACCCTCGTTCGGTCGGCTTTCCGCCTGGGCATCCGGTCATTCGGACCCTGCTGGGCGTTCCGCTCATGGTGCGCGGCACGGTCTACGGCGACCTCTATGTGGCCGACAAGCTGGATGGCATGCCGTTCGATGACGACGACGAGGGCCTGCTGACGGCTCTGGCCAGTGCCGCGGGCGTCAGCCTCGAAAACGCCCGCCTGTATGAACAGCTCAAACGCGCCGCCGAGCACTTCCAGCGCCGCATGCTGCCTGTCCTTCCCGACCTTTCGCCACTCAAGGCCGCGGCCCGCTATGAACCCGCGTCCGAACTGCCCAGGCTGGGCGGGGACTGGTACGACGCCATGGTCTTGCCCGACGGCGCCACCTGCGTCGTGGTGGGTGATGTGACCGGCCACGACGTGGAGGCCGCCCCGCTGATGGGACAGATCCGCAACATGCTGCGGGCGATCGCCCTTGACCGGTGCGGGCCGCCCGGCCTGATCATGTCAAGGCTGGACCGCGCGCTGACGATGTTCGCCGACCCGCCCACGGCCACCGTGGTGCTCGGCCGTATCGAGCGCGGCCGTGGTGAAGGCGGGGGGTACATCTTCGGCTGGAGCAACGCCGGGCATCTGCCGCCACTGCTGGTCGGCGCGGACGGCAGCACGCGCTACCTGGCACCCGCCCGTCACGGAATCCCGGTGGGCATCGACGCGTCCGTCTCCCGGTTCAGCCACGAACACCCCCTCCCGCCCGGCAGCACCCTGCTGCTGTTCACCGACGGGCTGGTCGAGCGCCGCGACCAGGAGATCGACACCGGACTGGGCGACCTGGCCGAACAGGCGGCCCGCCTGGCCACGGCACCGCTGGAGGAGCTGTGCGACACCTTGACCAGCCGAAGCCGGCAGGTGTTCGACGACGACGTGGCCCTGCTGGCCCTGCGCACCCCCTCGGACGGCCCGGAACGGTGAGACACACGCGCCCGGCCCTTTGCGGTCAGGTCGGCAGGAGGTTCCGGTCTCTCCGCTGGCCCGCGAGCACGGCATCGACATCGCCGCCCTCACCGGCAGCGGACCCGGCGGCCGCGTCGTGCGCGGCGATGTGGAGGCAGTCATCAACCGAGGGGAAGCGCATCCCGCTCGGAGCCGCTCTGCCAACGCGCCGTCCGCGGCGGCACCAGCCGCGCCGCAACCGCCCGCACGGCCCGTCGCCGAAGCATCAGCAACCTCGGCCCCTACGGCATCGACCACTTCACCGCCGTCATCAACCCGCCCCAGGCCGCCATCCTCGCCGATCTCGAGGCACTGCTCGAACAACCCCTGCGCATCGTCGTGCAGCAGCGTAACGGAGGCAACACCATGACCGAAGCCGTCTACCACCCGGCCACCCCTGAGATCGGCCGGCGCCGCGCCGAACTCGCCCCGGCCATCAATGAGGCGTTCGACAACTTCAGCCGCGCCGTCTTCGCGGAGGGCTCGCTGCCGGAGAAGACCAAGCAATTGATCGCCGTCGCCGTCGCCCACGTGACCCAGTGCCCGTACTGCATCCAGGGACACACCCGCCTCGCACGGCGCAAGGGCGCCAGCCCGCAGGAGATCATGGAAGCCATCTGGGTCGCGGCCGAGATGCGCGCCGGCGGTGCCTACGCCCACTCGACCCTCGCCCTGCACGCCATGCAAGAGACGGCACCCCACACGCACCCGTGAACACAGCCCAGGTGCCGCACCTCGGACAGCCAACTCGGCGAAGCGGCGCGTTCCTCACCCGGAGGACGGATGCGGCCAGTGCGCGAGGCTGCCAGGCGAGGGAACGGATTGCGTCGCTTCCGCTGTCGAGGGGTAGATCTCGTAGCTCTCCCGCATGCCGCTCAGGTCGAGGATCCGGAGTATCCGGCCGGAGACGGACGCGATACGCAGCGAGCCATCGTGTTCACGGACGCGTTTCGTGATCGCCACGATCACGCCCAGCCCCATCGAATCCATGAAGGTGACGAAGCCCAGGTCCAGGACAAAGTGGTGGTGTCCCTCATCGAGAAGCTTGATCACTCCCTCCCGGATCATGGGGACGGTGTGGGTGTCCACCTCACCATCGACCTCGACAACGGTCCAGCCGTTGACAACGTCGTAGCTCACCATCAAGTTCTCGCGCCGGATGATGTTCGTTCGCATTGCCATCCCTCTTCAGGTCGCCGGACGGCGCAAGATCCCCAGCACGGTGCGGCGAAGACGGTCAGCCCGTACTCGATCACGGCCTGTGCAAGGGCGAGTTCGCGTGAACGACGGTGACCGCCACCGCTACCGTCTCGCGTGCCGTTTACCGGCTCTTGGCCAGCCACTCGGCGAGGACAGCGGCCTGGCTGTGCTCCACATCCTTGGTGGCAGTCAGCAGCATGAGCTTGTCGTGCGCCGCCAGGTCACGCAGATGCTCGGCCGCCTCGCGGTGCCCGGCGTCGCGCAGCTCCTCCAGGTAGCGGCGGCGGAACTCGGTGAAGCGGCTGGGCTCGTGGTTGTACCACTTGCGCAGTTCGCTCGACGGGGCAACATCACGCAGCCACTCGTCCAGATGCGCGTCCTCCTTGCGCATGCCCCGGGGCCACACCCGGTCGACCAGCACGCGCTTGCCGTCCTTCGGCGCAGTCTCCTCGTAGATTCTGCGACAGGTGATCTGCTTGGCCATAACGGTGCCCTTCCAGATCGGTCGGCCGCCCCGGCCTTGAGTGGGTGGACAGCTCCGTGCCCTGCTGCGAAGCGGATGGTCCCGACTCGCCCATTTTATCGGGGACAGCTCATGCGAACCCGCCGGGATCCGGGTCGGCCACCACGACCGCCGCCCGCAGAGTGGCGGCATCCTGTACGGCGTATTGGACTCCCGTGTCCTGGGTGGGAGCAGCACTCCATTTGCGGGCTCGGCCATCAGGGGGACGCTGAAAGGGTGAGATGCGCAGCGGATGCGCACGGCCTCGCCCGGGAGGTGTCATGTACAGCAAAGTCACGGTCGCCGGTCACCCCGTCCACCCGATGCTCGTCGGCTACCCGGTCGTCTGCTACACGGGCACGCTGGTGGGCTTCGCCGTCTACGCGGCCACCGGCCACCAGTTCTGGCTCAACCTGGCCATTGCCTTGAACGTCGTCGGCGTCGGCGGCGCGCTGCTCGCCGCCCTGCCCGGATTCGCCGACTGGGCCTTTGGCATCCCGCGCGGCTCCGCGGCCAAGACCGTCGGCCTGGCCCACGCCGGCCTCAACGTCACCGCCCTCGTCCTGTTCGCCATCAGCCTCGGAACGTACGTCACCCACTGGAACGGCCCCGCCACCGGAGCCACCCTCGGACTCGCCCTCGCCGCGGCCGGACTGGCCTGCACCCTCGGTGCCGGCTTCCTCGGCTGGATGCTCGTGCAGGACTACCACATCGGCATCCACCTCACCCTCAACCAAGAACGCGACGAGCTGACGGTGCAGAACACCAAGGTGATCGGCCTCCACCACCACCGAGCTGCCTGACCGGGAGGAACTGGACGGGGGCGGATGTGTCGGGGGACGGGCGTGGCGCGTCGGGCAGGCCGAGGAGTTCTCGGCCATGTTCGTCGCGGAAGGTGAGCAGCTCCTCCCGGATGGCTTGACCGCGGCGGGGAGACCGGCCAGACCGCTCCAGGCGCGGATGTACGCAGTGGCCGGGGCCCGTAGGCGGCGAGGTAGCGGCGCACCGGTTGCACCGGCACGACCGCGGTAGCAGCGGCAGGTGGCCATCACGCTTTGACCGGGAGGTCTACCGTCGAGGCAACTCCGTCGAACGCTGCTTCAATCAGCCGCTTAGTGACTTCGGCGTATCAGGGTCTGTCCGGTCTGTCGAGAGCGATGCCCGTCCCGGCGAGGAATCCGCCGAGGATGCTGTGCCGGTACTGCAGTGCCTTGAGCCGCCTGAGGATCTTCACGAGTTGCTCATCCTCACGCGCAACTCCTCCGCATCCACGTATAGTTACTGCGTTTATGTGAACGTGCTTGTAAACAGCCAGACTTGGGGGGGTCAGGTGTCCCATCACCTGCGCACAATCAACCGTATCCGGAGGACCCGCCGTACCGCCGCCGTCGCCGCCGTCCTCGCCGCCACACTGACAACCGTGGTGCCGGCGACGGCCCACGCGGCCGAAGCGACCGAGGTACTCATACCCGCGCCCGACACCTACGGCGACGGGCCCGAGACGGTGCTGGCGACCGGCAGCCAGGGCGTACTGCACCGCGAGGGCGGCGGTTATCTCTGGACGACGACGTACAACAGAACCACCAAGCCTGTCCCGGCCCTCGACGGCGTACCGCAGGATGCCATCGTGCCCACCCACGACCAGTACAACCGTGTCATCTACCTCAAGCCGCGCGAGGACGGCCGCACGGACGTCGTGCGCGTCGGCATCGAGGATCCCCGCGACACCAGCACCATCAGCCTGCCGGCCGATTACCTCAACCCGCGCGTGGCGAACGGCTGGGTGCTGGCCACCGTCGACCAGGGTAATGGGACGTACCAGCTGCGTGTGGCGCGCGGCGGGGACCCGGGCAGCGACCCCGTCGTCAAGCTGCCCGCCGGAGCCACCACCGGTGCCGAGCCCGAGCTGCTCGGCGCCTACTACAATCAGCTCGTCATCGGCTACCGCACCGCCGACGGCACTCCGGGCTACGGCATCCTCACCGCGTACAACGGCACGGTCACCCCGCTGCCCGTGACCGGCGAGGCAAGCAGCTTCCGCATCACACAGACCACCGTCAGCTGGTTCTCCCGCAGTGGGGAGCCGGGTGTGCGGGTCATGCCGCTGGGCAGCACGGGCGCCCCGCGTATCGTGCCGCTCACCACGCAGTCCCCCGACAGCAAGGTGACGTCCTTCGTGGTGGGCGACAACGTGCTCTGGTACGAGGGCGACGGCGGCCCGCTGCACGTCACACCGTTCGGCGGGGCGGACAAGGAGCGGAATCTGCTGAGCGGTGTCGAGCAGGTGTTCCTGCGCAGCGAGGGCACAGGTTCCCTGGTTGCGCTCGGCAAGGACGCCGACGGCAAGCGCGCCGTCCACCTGTTCCACATCGACGGCCTTGAGACCGTCGCTGATCTGTCGCTGCGTCAAGTGCCCCAGATCAAGACGGCGGACGGTGCGATCGAGGCGCTGAGCCTGGACCGGGGGAAGCTGCGGTACGTCAACTCTCTGGCCGGCACGCGCACATTGCACGGCAAGGACATCGGCACCGGACTCGAGCCGGCCGACGGCCCGACGCTCGCCGACTTCCCGGGCCTGACGGCCGGCCGCTTCGCCGACGGCAGCGACGAGGGCCTGGCCCGGCTGGTCGCCGACCCCGACACGGGCATGGACGTGCTGGTGACCGGCGACGACCCGGAGCACCCGACGGACAACCTCCCGCTGCCGGGCGCGAACGGCCGGATCCTCGGCACGGCACCGGAGTTCGTGCTGTACGAGACGGACGGAACACAATACGTCGTGGACACCGCCCGCGACCTCGTCGTCCGCGAACAGCCGGCGCAGGCCGCCGCACTGGACCAGAATCGTCTGTTCAAGTCGGCGCCGAAGAAGCCCGGCACTGTGAAGGTGATCAACGCCCGCACCGGCTCTGTGACCGACACCATCCACTTCGGCACCGCCTGTGTCCCGGACGAATTGCAGAGCAGCGGCACGCTGCTGTATTGGAGTTGCGCTGCGCAGAACACGGCGGGTGTACGCGACCTGGCGACCAAGCAGACCTTCCCCGCTCCGGCGTCCGACGTCCTGCTGGGCGACCACTTCCTGGCCCACCGCGAGGCGTCCGGCGAGCTGCGCCTCACGGGCCTGCAGGCGGACGGCTCCACGGCTGACCTGGGCACCGTCACGGGCCTGAAGCAGCCCGGGGACGGCGACGGGCGCGGCACCACCTGGACCCTTGACGCGGACGCGGGCAAGCTCGCCTGGGTCGGCGCGGACGACACCGTCCACGTCACCGCGCCGCAGCACGCCGTCTCCGCGCTGAGTGTCGCCCGCACCGCCGTACCCGCCACGGCGTCCGGTGAGTGGGCCGCCGCGTGGTGGCTCTCCAAGCCCGCGGCGTCCTGGCAGGTGACGATTACCAGGCGCGCGACCGGGGAGGTCGTCCGCACCTGGACCGGCGAGGACACCCGCAGCGCGGTACGGGTCACCTGGGACGGTACGTCCGAGTCGGGCACCCCGGTGGCGACCGGCCGCTACACCTGGCAGCTGACCGCCACCCCGGCGGACGGCACGGGCGCAGACGTGAGGGTCACGGGCGTCGTGAAAATCACCGGCTGAGCACCGCAGCACCTGGCTCCGGTCACTTCCCCGCGCCGCCCCGGGAAGGGCCCGGAGCCTTGTACGTCCGGTGGTCACCCGACTCGCTCTGGCCGCTGGCAGCCCGGCCTCCCGCACCACGCGAGTCCCAGGTCCGTAGCCTTGCGCCATTCTGTGACCACCCAGACCGATACCGCTGCCGCCGCCGGCCTCGAGTTCGCCGGTGTCGTCGCGGCTGAACTCGACCCGCAGCGGAAGCCCGGAGTCCTCCAACTGGCCCGGCTGCTACCAGCTGGTTGACGGCCGCGGCGCACGCCAAGCGCGCGAGCGGTCCGCGCGGTGCCGGTCCGGCGCTGGAGTTCGGGTGGCTTTGCCGCGTCGCACCGTTTTCTGATGAGTCCTTCCTGCGCTGTGAGTCACTGGGCCGGCGACGGGGACCCAGCGTCGGCGGGGTCCCCGTGCGGCGGGCCGCGGAGCGGCGAGCCACCATCGAGGAGCAGGAGCGGGTGGTCGTCGAAGCGGGGAAGGATGCCATTACTGGTCACGCCCCCAGTGGCGTACGCGTGCGAGCGATGGTGCAGGCTGGTTACATGGCCAGTCGTGTAGAGAAGTACCTCGCCCATCTTGATCGACTCTCCGGCGGAATAGAGCCCCGGTTCTTCCCTGTCGAGTCGACCAAACAGGGGTTGCGGGGCGTGACGGAGATCGTGTACGACGACCTTCCGGACGGGCTTCTCACGACGCTCACCTACGGCTTGTCGCTGGCAGAACATCCGGACTGGCAGCGCGGCTCGCCGGAACTCTGCCTCAGCGTGAACTCGACCAACGTGATCTGGGCCCACGCGGTGGGCTTCCTCGCCGAGCGCCTCCGTGGCACCTGCCCCTTCAGCTACGGCAGCACCATCGACTTCGGCGAGCGAATCGTGCCCGAGTCAGCAATGACGGCATTCTGCGTGTTCGCGCCGATCGTGCTCGACAGAGACGACTACCTGGGCATCGACGTCGGCATTCCGGGACACGAGGGTCACGACGTGATCAACATCCAAGGGATGTACCCCATCCACGAGGTGGAGCGGCAGTTCATCAACGAGCATGGGCTTGAAGCCTTCTGGAAGAGCGATTGGGAGCCCACTGACGTGTTGCGTCGCCCTGCAATTTGACCTGGGGAGGGCAGCAACCTTGATCTGCACGACTCATGATTGGGTGGACGGGGTGGTCACCGGGCCTCCCGGACCTGGGTGAAGCGGCCCCCGCGGGGCCAGAACGCGCCCGAGGCGGGCATCTTCTTCATACGGCCGTACGTCGGCCAGGGCGAGGCGGTCACCGTCTCCTTGTACCGGACCGCCATGCGGCCCGTCAGGCAGATCTGGCGCGGGCTGTCATCGGGGTGGGTGAACTGCACAACGGCGTCACCGCGTCCCAGGCTCACCGGCGTGTGGTAGTAGCCGAAGCGGAACGGCGTGGGCTGCTTGCCCCTGAGCGTCCGGTCGATCGACAGTGCGGCGTGTACCCCGGTCGGCATGCCGCCCTGGCAGGTGCCGTGCATGACGCCGTAGCCCTGGCGGACAGCGGCCGCGTCGCCGATCGCGTACACCTCGGGGTGGGACACCGATCGCAGCGCGGCGTCGGTGACGATGCGTCCGCGCTCGTCGACGGCCAGCCCACCGGCGGCCGCCAGCGGCGACACCCGCGTACCGCTCGTCCACAGGACCGCGTTGGCGGCGATGCTCTCCCCGCCCGCCAACTCGACCGCGTCGGGCAGCACCTTCACCACCTCGACCCCGGCGCGCACCCGGACGCCCAGCCGGTCGAGCGCGGCGTCCACGTACGCCTTGGCCTTCGGGTTCATGGCCGCACCGGGCTCGGTCCGGCCCAGCAGTACGACGTTCAACTCCGGGCGCCGCTCGGCGATCTCCGCGGCCGACTCGATGCCGGCCAGGCCGCTGCCGACGACCACCACCGTGCCGCTGCCGAGCCGCCCCAGCCGGTGGGCCAACAACTCGGCATCCTGGGCGCTGCCCAGGGTGTACGTGTGGTCGTCGGCCCCCGGCACCGCCGAGGTGTCGGCCACACTGCCCAACTCGTACACCAGCGTGTCATGTCTCACAGGGGGATAAGAGCATGCACATGACTAGGAGGCTGGCTGCCGTGGCCGGCGGCATCGTGCTGACCGGTCGCCTGCTGGCCGGTAGCGCGGGTGGGGCCGGTGCGGCGGAGGCGACGCCGCAGGCGGCCTCGGCCTGCCCGTCGGGCTGGTTCTGCGTCTGGTCCGGGAAGAACTACACCGGCCGTATGCAGAAGGTCGCTGGGAAGAACGCGGACCTGACGAAGTATCCGGTCTTCCAGAGCTTCAGGTCGTGGTACAACCACGGCAAGTCCTGTGACTTCAAGTGGTACGCGAAGAAGAACCACAAGGGATCCAGCGGAATCGTCCCGAGGGGATACAAGCAGACCGGCAGCACGTACCGGTACATCAAGTCCAACAAGTGGGTCAACTGCCGCTGACCGGCCGCCCGCCGCGAGGCCCGGGGGGTGGCGCCCCACCGGGGGCGTCGCCCTCATCCTGTCGCCGCTGACGGCCTCGGACTGCCTCGGAGCCGCTGGGGTCCGGTCCCGGCCCCGGCAGGGCATCTGGGAACCGGGCGCGGTGGACTTTGGGAAGCGACCCAGGTGCCCGTGCTCCGGATCGAGGCAGCCGCCCTCGGCGCGCATCGCTTGGCGTTCGAGCGTTAACAACTCGAGCGCCGTGCACGGACTTTCGATCAATCCGCTGCCGGACACGGCGGGAGAAAGCAGTACCGCTCCCAGCCGTCCACAATCCACTGGATCGGTGGCGGGGCGCACACGGTGCCCCTGGTTCCGCGCAGGGCATACGCGTGGCGAAGACCGCCGAAGTGACGTTCACCAGCCCAGGAGCAGATCCGCGTTGCTGCGGCACGAGCTGTATTGACGCGCAGGCCGCTTCACCGCCCTCTCGGTACGGCAACCTCCGGCCAGGCGCCGCCGCTCTCGCGCCGGCGATGGGAGGATCACACCGTGCCGTATCGAGGAGGGATCCGAGGTGCCGTCCACCGAACTGAAGCACACGTTCCAGATCGCCGTGCCGCCGCAGGAGGTCTTCGCGCACCTGGCCGAACCGTCGCACTACATCGGCCTGTCGCCACTCCTCGTCGCCATCCGCGACGTGCGCCGCAGCGGCAGCACCGTGCACTACACAGCCGTGGAACGCTTTCGGTTCCTGGGCGTCCTGCGGCACGACAACATCATCGACGTCACCCTCGTCGCTGTCCCGGACCGCCTCCCGCACTCCGCCGAGATCTCCGGCGAGGTCCGCAGCCCCGGCCGGGTCCGTATGAGCTACCGCTTCGCCATCGACCGCCACCCGGCCGGCAGCATCGTCACCGACACCCTGCACCTGCACACACCCCCGGGCCTGCTGCGCTTCGCCGCCTCCCAGGCGAGAGCGGTCCAGCAGGCCCGGGCCGGTGTCCTGACGGCGCGCCTGGCGCAGCCCGCCTGACGGCCGCTCGGCAGGCCGCCGCCGACGCGCCCTGAAACCGGCACGATTGCGCATGCGCTTCGCCACGGCCGCAGTGGCGGCCGCAGCCTGACGACCAACCTCCTTGACATGCTGCCTGCTTGAGCAGCCAGTTCTTCGCCGCCCTCGGAAGTGGTTCTGTGAAAAGTCCCACCCTGAGTCGCGGAGGGGCCGGGACCCCCAGGCCAGGATCGACGAGCAGCTGCCGCCGGTGCCGCTATCGCCGGCGTCGCAGTGGTGACCGATCCGGGAAGGCTTGCATCGATGAATGTGCCCGGAGCGGGAGTGCGTCACTGTCTGGGCAGACGCCGCCGGTGCTGGGGGGAGAGGCGTGTGGGTCCGTTGATCTGTTTCAGGCTGCACGGGCTTCGGGACGTTTGACGAGGTGTTCGCGCTGGGCGCGGGCGCGGGCCTGGTGGTGGGGTGTGTTCCCAGCCCGCATCGCTGCTTCAGCCCGCTCCGTGGTGTGGTGCGCGCCTGGCCGGGTCCGTCTTGCTGCTGCCCGGGCCGTGGAGGCGCTGCTCGCCTCCACGGCCGGGACGGCTCCGGCGGTGTCAGTCTGGCCGATGCTTTCGGTGGCTGCCGGTGAGTGACATGCCGTGACCCGCGCTGTTGTCGCGTTGGGCTGTGGCCGCACCATGAGGTACTGCCGGGGCATGTTCCGTGACTGAAAAGGCCTCACTGGGTCGGGCGGGAGTGGGCTGGGCGGACGCGGGTTTCGTGGGGTTGCCGGCCGTGTTGCTGATGCTGCGCCGGCAGGGCGGTGCTCCGGGTCATAGTGCTCCGCTGAGGTCTCTGTCGAAGTCGGGGCGGTTGGGTGTGGTGATGTTGTCGCTGGTGGTGGTCCATCTGT
>NZ_JBIAXG010000055.1:0-51341 GCF_042896465.1 Streptomyces sp. NPDC001292 | reverse complement strand
GGTGCGGTGAGAGCCGCACGCCGGGTTCGGCGAGCGGCACGGAGAAACGGACCGGTGACAACACCGGCACCGCGCTCCGTGCCGACTCAACAGACCGGAATATGTCCCGGCACAGCGCGACGAAGCAGGAAGCCACGGAATCCGCACCGGAACCCGTGCCGCGTAGCGGCACAGCACCGGAGAGGAAGGCCAGAATCCCCGGGCTTCAGCCCGGGGAGCAAGTCAATTGCCGTGCTGGTGCAACCGCCTCCGCCGGACAGTTGGCGGCACGGACTTTCGCCGCTTGTGGCATGGGTGGGTGTGTGGGTTAGTCGACGGCTGGGGGAGTTCTGGATGTCGCTGTGCTGGCCGGGCTGTGCGGCCTTATGTCGGCTGCCGCTGTAGCGTGTCGGTGGCCGAGCCGGTGCGCTGCATCCGATGCCAGCGTAGTCTGCTGCCCAGCAGCGCCGTGACAACCGACTGGACCACCACCAGGTACATCAGTTGCCGATAGACAAAGATCTGCAGGGGCAGGGTCCACAGCGGCTCGAACTTCTCCTTGTCGAGGCGGAGCGCGTAGAGAGCACTGAGTACTTGCACGGCCGTGAAGCCGAGCCACACGGCCCCGGCCTGGGCGGCGCTCTGGAACAGCAGTCCGTACACAGCGAAGACGTCGACGAGCGGAGCGAGCAACGGCAGCAGTGTCTGGAAGAGCGCGAGATAGGTCAGTCCGCGGCGGCCGAACTTGCCCGCCGCCCCGGTCTCGACCAGCGACCTGCGGTGCTTCCACATGGCCTGCAGAGTGCCGTAGCACCAGCGGTAACGCTGCTTCCAGAGCTGGCGGACGGTGGACGGCGCCTCCGTCCAGGCGATCGCCGACTCCTCGTACACCACCCGCCAGCCCGCGCGGCACAGCGCCATCGTCAGATCGGTGTCCTCGGCGAGGGTGTCCTCGCTGACTCCGCCGACGCCCATCAGCGCCTGACGGCGGAAGGCGCCGATCGCTCCCGGCACGGTCGGCATGCATTCGAGTACGTCGAACATCCGGCGGTCGAGGTTGAAGCCGATGACGTACTCAAGGTGCTGCCAACGGCCCAGTATGCCCTGCCGGTTGCCGACCTTCGTGTTGCCGCTGACCGCGCCGACGCGCGGGTCGGCGAGCGGCTGGATCAGATTGCGGATCGCCTCCGGCTCGAAGACCGTGTCACCGTCGATCATCACCACGATGTCAAACTGCGCCCACGAAAGACCGGTGTTGAGGGCGGCCGCCTTACCCGCGTTCGGCTGGCGCACCACCATCACGCGCGGATCCTCCTCCCGGACCGACTCGGCGATTTCGAAGGTACGGTCGCTCGATCCGTCGTCGACCACGATGATCTGTATGTACGGATACGTGGAGGCCAGCAGCGAACGCAGGGTCGCCTCAATGCCTGCCTCCTCGTTGTACGCGGGCACGATCACCGTCACCGGTTCATTGACCGGCGGCAGCCGGTTGCCGCGGCGCCGTTTCCTGCGGCTGCGGCGCACGTGCAGGCGGGCGACCGTGAAGAGCAGCACGAGGCGCCCCAGGGAGATCAGGCCCGCCGCCACCAGCAGCCAGGTCATGGCGTCGGCGAAGCCCCGGGACAGGGCCTGCACCCACATGACGGCGGTCCCCTTCGCCTCGGTGGCCTCCGAGACGGGGTAGTTGACTCCATGCATCCGAAGTGCCGCCCCGACCGTTGTGAACCGCACGCCGCGCGGCGGGGACGCCAAGATTCTCTCCGTGGCATCAATGGCCGCCGGCGAGCCGGTGAACTGGCGGATCTCACCCCCCTTCGGGCTCCGGTCGGCGGCATCGGCGGCGACCAGGATGTAGCCGTCGTCGATCGCGCGCCGCCCGGCCGCCCACTGGTCGGCGCACAAAGACGCGGTGTCCCCGGTGTGCGGCAGCCGCACCAGACGGGTGCCGAGGCCGGCGGCGCCGGCAAGGGTGTTCTGAGTGAGGGCGAGTTCGAGGCGCGCGCGGGTCGCCGAGACCTGCGCGAGGTTGGCGTCGGTGTAGGTGTGCGAGCCGATCTGGTGGCCCTCGTCGTGGATCCTGCGCACGAGGTCCGGATGGGCGGCCACCTGGGTGCCGGAGAGGAAGAACGTCGCCTTGACGTGGTGCTTGTTCAGAACATCGAGCAGAGCGGGGGTCCATGCGGGATCAGGGCCGCCGTCGTAGGTCAGGGCGACCTTCTCGGCGGGGAGGTGCGCGCTGTGCAGCTTTCCATCGCCCTCGCTCATCACGGGGCCGCCCGTGCGTACCGTCGCGGGGGCGGTGGTGCATTGATGGGCGGGGGCGGTGGTGGGCGCTATTTCGTGCCGCCCGTAACCGCTGAACAGCAGCGCGGTGGCGGCGACCGCGAGAGTGAGCAGGAGCAGCAGCCAGTGGGCGCGGGGGTCGCGCCGCAGGGCATGCCGGTTGGTTCTGGCAGGCGGTGGGTTCTGCATGGAGCGGGTCGCCGCAGACGGCCGGGCCGAGCGGTTGGCGCGGGGGGAACGACTGCTGCCGGTGGAACGGAACGTTCCGGTGTTGCGTTGTGGGTGGCTCACCTGGGTCCCTTTGTCGATCCCTGGCCGCGGCCCGGGGGAGTACTGGAGTTCCCCCTGCCCGGCGCGTTCGCAGTAGGGGCGGCTGCGGTCGTGGGCGCCTTGGTGGTGGGTTCCTTGGTCTCGCCACCGGCCCTGGAGGCGCTCACCGATGGGCTCGGGGCCGCTGACTCCTCAGACGGCTTCCCAGACGTGGCGGACGGATCGGCGGTGGGTTCGGCGGTGGGTTCGGCGGTCGAGCCGGGCTGGTCCGTGGCCCTCGTCGAACCGTCCTGCTTCCGGTCCTGCTTCGGGTCCTGCTTCTGGTCCTGCTTCTGGTCGCGGCCCCAGGGCAGCGGGCCGCCAGAGGGCACCGAACTGAAGAATCCGGCGATTACAGCGGCCATGAAGACAACGCAGACCGCCGCGACAGCCAGACCCGCACGGCGGATCAGCCGGCTGCGGCGGCCCGATACATCGACGAAGACCGAGCCGTCGTCGTTTTGGTCCTCGTCGGCGCCGGAGGCGTATCCGTCGTCTCGGTCCATGTGCTCGTGCTCGGTGCCGGAGGCCCCATGGTCGGTCTCGTGGGTGCCGTGGCCCCCCTCGTGGGCGTCGTGGCCGCCCCGGTACGTGTCGTGACTGTCACCGTACGAGCCTTGCGGGTGGGCGTAAGCATCGCCGGGCACCCCATGACCGGAGGCCACCGACTCGTCCCACCCGTGCGCCGCCGCCGGATCCGCGTATCCGTCGTACGCCTGGGCCCCATCGCCGTACGGGTCGCGCATGACCTGCAGGCCGTGCGTGTCGCCACTGTCCTGGTACGCACCGTTCCCGGCGTACATGCCATTGGGGTCGCTCGCGCCAAACGTACGGTTGCTGTGTTGGGGGTCCCAGGACATGGACGCAAAGTGTAGAGACTCGGGGAATCTGCGGTGCAGCGGGGGACGCCGACCATGGACCGGATCTGGGTGCCGCGGCGGGTCAAGGGCGGGCGCGGACCCGTCCGGAGCGGGCGGTGGCGGACAAGGGCTACTCGTCCTGGAAAATCCGGCTCTACCTACGGCAGCGGGCAGGCACGCCTGGCGAGGGCCGAGACGATCCGATGACAGTCGCCGAAGGTGACTTCCGCTAATGCTTCCCCGTCTTCAGTTTCCGTCTCGTTCCCCCAAAGCGGTGTTGGCCTGGCTGCTGCGCCGCAGCAGTGACCAGATGTCCTCGGCGTGTCCTTCGGGTATCTCAGGCCGGCAGCCGCTTCACCACGGCGTCCCCGTCCCCGGCCGTCTGTGCGTAGAAGGCCCTCAGTTCCTGATGTGTCGCCGCGAAACGCCCCGCGTCTTGGCCTCGGCGCAGACGCCATCGTCACGCGGCAGCAGTGCCTCGCGGGCACACGCCCACAACGCGTCGAAGTCGGCTCTGGCCAAGAACCTGGCCACCCGGCGGGCCTGGCCTGCCGTCAGCACCAGGAGCGGCGGCTTGTGCGGGCCGGGAGGGAACACTGGCTGGCCGCTGAGGATGACCTGCGTCCGGGACCGGTCATCGTTCACCATGCGGCACTGCGCCGACGTAGATGCGCTCCTGATCCAGGTAGCGCTTGTCCAGCGCCTCCTCACGGTGTCGTCCGACCCGCCGGACGGCCTCCGAGTCGTCATCGAACAGTCTCTCCAACCAGGTTGCGCTGTTACGCAGTGCCGGGGACGGTACCGCTCGCAGACGAAAGGCAGGCACTCATGCCAGGAGGAGCGTGTGGGGGTTTGCAAAACGTCACGCGGCCCGGCGGACTGCGTCGCGGGAAGTGCTGCCCTCGATGGTGGTGCCGCGAGGTGGTGGCCCCGCGTCCGGGTACCGGTAGCCCGCAGCATGAGCCGCTGACTTCTCGCCCACCGCCCGCCGTCCTTCCGAAAGGTGTGTGGGGCGGCCGGAACCCCTGTGCAGTAGATAGATGGGGGTTCCGGCCGCCCCGTCCCTCTCCGCACCGCTGCCGGGGGGAGTCAGGAGCAGCGCGGAGAGGCGTCCGGAGAGCGTGGCTTCTTCCGGTGCCGGCATCCGGCCGAGCCCGAGCAGTGCCGGCACCACGCGGGCGCCCGGCAGTGCGCGAGTCCTCCCGCCCGCACCAGCCACAGCCGAGCGCTCCCGCGTCCTGCTGCTGGAGGCGGCCGACCTCGGCCTGCGCGGACCCGGCACTCGTCCAGCGCACCGCCGGTCCGAAACGTCACCCGGCGTTACCAGTCGGTCGCCGCCACGTGCCGTGACCTCCCAGATCCGGCCCGGTCGTGTTCCCCATGCGGGCAGGGCTCCCGGATCGGCGGCGCCGGCCCTGGCACCTTCTGGCGACCTTCAGCAGGCGCGCGCCGACGACGACCTGACGCTGGTCATCATGAGCTGTGCGCTACGACGTGAGCGTGTCGGGACGGCGCGGTACCTGCGATCGACCGGTGCGAGCGAGGACAGCCTTGGGCCAGGGACGGCAACCCCGCCGCGTACTCGTGTACGACGGGGAAGTGGGCGCAGCAGTGGCGCGGGCCCAGGGCGGTGACGAGGCCGCTTTCGCCCTCGCCGGGGCTGCTCGGCTACCTGCACGGCCTCGTGGGCGACGACGCGCAGGACGTGGCATCCGACGCCTGGCTGGAGATCGCCCGTGACCTCGGACGTTTCAAGGGGGACGGGGCAGGGTTCCGCGGTTGGACGGCGACGATCGCCCGGCACCGGGCGCTGGACCATCTGCGTCGCCGGCGCGTGCGGCCCCGGGCGGGAGGGACCGAACAGGACGTGCTGGACATGCGCGGCCCGCACCGCACTCATGAAGAGGCCCTGAAGTCCCTCTATACCGAGCGGGCCCTGGAGCTGGTACGCGGGCTGCCGCGGGACCGGGCTGAAGCGGTGCTCCTGCGGGTCGTCGTCGGCCTGGACGGTCCCGCCGCGGCACGGGTCCTCGGCAAGCGCCCAGGAGCAGTGCGCCCGGCCGTCCATCGAGGCCTAGAACGCCTCGCCCACCAGCTGGGTGCCGCCGGCCAGGCGTATGAGCGTGTGACAGTTGAGACTGCCCAGACGCTGGGGGAGTCGAGATGAACGACGACGCAGCTGGTGGGCTGGTGGACAGGCACCAGGACCCGGCACGCCGGACGAATCGAACATGCCGGACGGGAACGGAAGCGGACATGGGTGAACGGCTGAGCCGCGACGGAGATCCGGGCCGTCGACGTGCGCATCCTTGGAGCACCGCGTCCGGCCCGGGGGACGCGCATGACACCGCCGCGCTGGAAACGGCCCTGGCCGCCGTCCTACGCCAAGAGCATCTCGGCCCCGAAGCCGAGCAGCGGGCCCTGCCGGCCTTCCGGGCCGCCCACAGCACAGTCGGACACCGGGCACGCACCCGGCCGACGGGACGACTGGCGGATGCCCGCCAAACGGCGGGCCCGACGCCCAGCGCCTGAGCCAGGGTCCAGCAGTTTCGCGTGCCCACCTCCGTGAGTAGCCCGGTGATCATCTCCGCGGCCGTCGCACGTGTCTCACGCCGCGCGAAGCAACCCGCGATCGCATCCATCGCCGCCCCTGAACAACCGGCCCCAGGCGGCCGGGGCTATCGTGACCTCGGCGGCCACCGCTTCTTGAAACGTCGTCACAAACGTTCATGATCACGGTGGCCGTACCCATGCCCGGACCCAGCCCCCAAGCTGCTGAACAGCAAAGACACCGGAACTACAACTGCCTTGTCAGAGGCCTACTTCACTTGAAGCGGCGGGGACTGGAAACGGAGCATCAGCCACCGCGCCAGCCCCCGACCCTACTCAGGCCGCCGGGTGGGAGCTTTTGACCGATGGCATCACCGTGTTGCCGTCCACGAGGACGGGATTGCGGGAGCGTAGCGCGATGAAGTCGTCCAGGATCTTCTGATCTGCAGTGGGCGAAAGGTAATACATCATGTTGACGTACCAGATCCACCCCAACTCGGTGATGACGAACTCGTCGCCGTGCTCTTCGATCAGTCCCTCGGTGCACAGCCGGGAGAGCTTGGCGGTTGTCTCGGCGTCGATCCGGTCCCACGGGATCCGGTCCTTGCGGATCTCCCCGTGGAACGGCAACCGCAGGACGATTCCCCGCTCATAGGGTACGTGGTCGGCCCGGGTGACCTTGACCTTGATGTCGGAGGAGTCGAGCAGCCCTCGCACATACCCGGTGCGGCTCTCGTCGTTCATCACGGTCAGGTCCGAACTCTGGGAGATTCCGCTACTGCCGAACCCGATGAGGTCGTCGTCGTGGTAACCCATGTAGCACTCGTGGTACTTGTTCGAGTATCGCCGTGAGATCCAGTACTCATCAACCTGGGGGTCCTCCGGTCGGACGTAGCCGTGCCCGTTGTGGAGACGGAAACCTGCCGCCCGGAGGTATGAGTTGATGTAGATGCTCATACCCATCTTGTCGGCGTAGCTGAGTGCCCGCAGACCCGCCCGCTGGTAGTTGGTGTGCAGCGCGTTCTGCGTGGCGAGGTGGTTGATGGGGTAGAACTCGATAGTTTCGGTCCCCATCTCCACCGCCTGCTGGAGGTCTGCGGAGAGATCATCGAACGTTTGCCCATGCATCCCGTAGAGGATGTCGAAGCTGCGGTGGGGGAAGTAGCGGCCGAACAACTCCGCTGCGGCGTATGTCTGGTCGAGTTCCGCCGTGATGTTGAACAGTTCCCGGTAGCGGGGGTGGAAGGTCTGCAGTCCGAACCGGGCTTTGTTAGCACCTATCTCTCGGAATGCCTGGCACTTGTCCTCTGTGACGCTCTTGACCTCCATCTCGACAGTGAACTCCTCCAGCCTGGACAGGTCGAAGGATTCGTGAATCGCCGCGCCAATGCGCCGTATCTGATCGGTGCTCAGAACGGAGGGCGTTCCACCGCCGAACCAGATCGCCGTCGGCGGTACTGCGGTCACCGCGTCGAGGCGGGACTTGAGCCGGATCTCGGCGATCAGTGCCTGCGTGTACTTTTCAACCGCTTCCTCGCCTTCTGACCCGAGGCCACGGTTGAGCGTGCAAAATGTGCAGATCGTCTCGCAGAACGGGATGTGGAAGTACAGGGCGCGCATCCTGATCGGGGAAGGATGCACCTGGCCGAAGGACTCCCGGAAACCGGAGATCTCCAGGTCCTGGCCCTTGAGCGGGTGGAGCCAATTGTAGAGGGGCAGCTGCCGGTCGAACTTCATCAGGGTCTTGCCGGGGTTGAGTTTCATCAGACGAGGCCTTTCCTATCGGTGACTTCCTTGATTTCCTTTTCGTGCTCATCGCGGGTGCCGCAGAACACGACCTTGGTCTGGTGACGGCAGCCGCCGAGCGCCTCGACCAGCACATCGACGATCACCTCCGGGGTGCATCCGCGCGGTCAGTCCGCACGGCTCGAACCGCTTGGTCTGCATCCCACACACGGTGGCCCCAGAGCGCTGGACGGCGGCCCGAGGCTGCTCAGGATGAGGTTCTCGTCATTGATGGCGCGCGGATCCACGTCGTAGATGTCGGAGATCACGTGCTTCCCAATGATTTGAAGAATTTCATCCCTGTTCCCAGACGATCAGATCCGGGTGCTTTTCTCGGTCGTGATGATTCCCGACGCCAACGAGAAGGGGCAGGCCGGATATTCGTTTCTTGACAGGCGAGAGCGGTTCCGCCAAAGGCGGCCTTTCTCTGATCATTCCCGCCCCGGCTCACCTCCGGGCCT
Source organism: Streptomyces sp. NPDC001292 (assembly GCF_042896465.1). NCBI lineage: Bacteria > Bacillati > Actinomycetota > Actinomycetes > Kitasatosporales > Streptomycetaceae > Streptomyces > Streptomyces sp. NPDC001292. The sequence goes on along the minus strand of NZ_JBIAXG010000055.1, from coordinate 43,111 downwards.
GAACTCCAGGGCGGCCACCTCGTGATCCTCGACGCTGTGGGTATGGGCAAGGCGGAAGCCCGCCTTGCGAGCCAACCGGTTCCAGTGCTCGAGCGTCCGCTCCCGGCCCCCCACGACCAGCAACATCCACAGATCGCTGAGCTGACCAGGATGCGGCTGCGGACCGGGGGGCAGGACGCGCTCGAGCAGCAGCAGCGTGTCCGATGGGGCCATGGACCTCCTGCAGGAACGCAGCAGGAGCAGGGCCTCCGGGTCATCGAAGTCGTGGAGGACGCTGGCCAGAACGTAGAGATCCCCGTCCTCCGGAACCCAGCGCCTGGCGTTTCCGCCCACTGCGCGACAACGCGAGGACAGACCCGGCTCGGTGCACAGAGGGGAATCGGCGACCACGTCCGGAAGGTCGTACAGCACGCCGGTCAGCCGTGGATGACGGCGGAGCAGTTGCGCCAGAAGCGCACCGGTGCCTCCGCCGACGTCCACGCACACCGCGGCCCTCCGGAAGGGCTCAATGTCCAACAGCGGCGCATACAGGCCGACGGCACGACGGCGCATGTGCTCATGAAACAACGAGCTCCTTTGTCGATCGCCGGACAGGCGCTCGAAGAACGATTCCCCGAAGATCTCGGGGAAGGCCGGCTGGCCGGTCCGAAGGCTGTGCATGAAGCCCGTCCATACCTGGAACAAGTCGTTGTCTGCGCATTCAGCGGCAAGGCTGTGCTCGTGATCGCTGCGCAAGTACTGACCGTCTGGGGTCAGGGCGAACCGGCCCGCCGGCATAGCCTCGACGAGGGAGAGGTTCGCCGCCGCGCGAAGCAGACGTGCAAGTGCGTCACGGTCGAGCCCCAGTGTGTCGGCCAACTCATCGACTTGCCTGGGCCCGTGGGCCAGAGCGTCGGGCACCCCAGTGGCGCAGAGCCCGTACAGAACCCTGGACGGAGCGACGTCGTGGAGTCTGCTGAGCCGGACAACGGCGTCCGGGACAACGTGGATGCTCATGCCGTTGATGCACCGGGACCGGCGAGTTGCCGCTGCGCAGCCTTCTGCGCAGCGGCCAGACGGCGGCGCCAGGACTTCGGAAGGTTCTCGCCGAACAGGTCCCGATAGCGCCTCAGGTAGCGGATGCGCCTTTCGGGCGAGTCCATCGGATTCGCCAGGAACAACAGGTCGGTGGCAACCATGTGACGTATCGCCACGAACGGCAGCGGACTGTCCAGAGGGCGGAAGCGTGGAGCGTGGATGCCGGGCATCGGGTGGTGAGGGAAGAATTCCCCCAACATCATGCCGACGTCGACGAACTCCGGCTTGAGCGCGTACTGGACATCGGCAACCTGGCGGGCCATCTCCTCGCAGGGAGCGCCGTACGGCACGACGGCAACCGCCAGGTAGGACGCTTCGGCGCCCAGAGCGGATGCCTCCCGCAGGAACGCACCGCGAACCCGCCGGATCGTCGTCTCAAGTCCACCGGATCCGCGTGACGCGTCATATGTACGGACCCGCACTGTTCCAAGACTCCACGCGGTCGGCATGAATGGGCACACCGGGCCGCTCCTGCCCAGGTGCGGATGGGTGTCGGTCAGGAATGTTCTCATCCATTCGAGAGTTCCCTGCACGGCTTCGTGCGCTGTGACGGAATTATCAGCTCCGGCCATCGTCGACCTCCGATCATTTCGCGTCTGGAGCAGGAGTTGCCTCATCCGGCCGGAACCAAGTTCCTCCGGGGGTGCCAGTGTTTTTGGTTCATCAATTTGACGCACACCAGAGGGGAGCAACTCCTGTGTTTGCCAGCGATTTCGGAGGCCACGCTGCCCGAAATCCCGAGAAAGACCCAGTCCCGAACATTCGTCTCTTGACGGGTAACTATTCCGCTGCTATCGCGGACTACAAGAGATCATCAGGCGCGGCGGCGACACCACCGGGTTCGTGGTGCTGCCGAAGAGGTGGCTGGTGGAGCGCACGCTGAACGTCGTGAATCTTCCAGCGGCGTCGCTGCGTCTGCGACTACGAGCGGTTACCCGAACACCACGAGGTCATGGTCAAGTGGGCGAGATCATCTCCATGAGAAGACGGCTCACCGCAACGCCAACCTCAGCACCACCTAAACGATCAGAATTTGCTCACAAGATCTCAGAAGTATCGGAAATCAGCGATAGGCGTCGATCACTCATCAACGTCAAGGCTTGGCATTGGTGCGTCAGGCATCATGCGGGGCGCCAGTCGCCACGCTCCCGGATCCTCCACAGCTGCTCCCGCCTGGCCCCTGGCGTCTCGCTCCCCGGAGCGGGATTCGAGTCGGTCCATGATGCGGCTGCGGAAATCGACGGACTTGTGGTCGTCGTACTTGAACTTCGCTGTGACGGCGGTGATGCGTAGTTCCAGCCCGCGCACCAGGGAGAAGGTGGGGCGCGGCGGCGATCTGCGCCAGCCGGCGGGCGGCCTCGTCGCCGTCCAGCCGCTGTCTGGGGTCCTTGGCCAGCAGTCCGAGGCTCGTCGGGCTGCACGCCTCTGCTCGCCACGAACCGGACACGGCGCTGCCTTGCCGGAGCCCTGATGAGGCAAGGCGGGTTGTCAAGTCACGAATCTTCGCGGCTGTGCCGGTGCAGCAGGGACAGGCATCGTGATTTTGAACGCAGCATGGCGATGCCGAGAGCAGGTGGCAAAGGAACTTTTTATCCACCTGAATTTCCAGCTTCTGGCCCAAGGGCCAGCTCCGGCGGCTGCTCGACTCGACAGGTCACGACGGACGGGCTATGCGGATGCCTCCTGGAATTGCGCACAAGTCCGTGGAGGAGGAAATTCCCTTGACACAGAATCCCGTGGCGCCCCCGTCATGGCACCGGAACCCGGTGCTGCGACTCCTGGCTGCCGTGACTCTGCTGAACGGCCTGGCATTCTTTGCGACGCTGCCGTTCCTCACGCTGTATCTCTCGGACATCTCCCGCCTCACCCCGGCGACGATCGGATCCGTGGTGGGCAGCGTCGCCCTGATCGAGGCCTTCGGCGGCACGGTCGGCGGTGTCCTCACCGACCGCTTCGGCGGCCTCCGGGTCATCCAGACGGGACTGCTCGTCAACTCCGTCGCCTACGCGGCGCTGGCGGTGGTACGCGAACTGGCCGTCATCGTCGTCGTGGTCGGCCTGCTGGGGGTCGGTCGGCTGCTGACCGAGCCCGCGATGAAGAAACTGATGTCCCTGGGCGCCACCGGCTCTGGGGCGATGGTCTTCCGTATCCGATACGTCACGCTGTGCATCGCAGCGACGGTCGGCCCCCTGGCCGGCGCCGTGCTCTACCGCCTCGCCCACTGGATGATCTTCGTAACCCCCGCGGTGATCTTCGCGGGCTGCCTCCTCCTCGTCACGACGAAAAGGCAGTCGCTGCGGGCCCTGGACGCGTCGGGCGACCCCGAGGACCAGCATGCGGGATGGCGGGCCGCGCTGTCGGACGTGCTGCTGCTGCGCGTGGTCGGAGCGGGGTTCGTCCTGTTCCTCGTGTTCTCCCAGTTCGAGTCGATCGTGCCGCTGTACATGAAGGCGGCGCAGGGCAGTTCGGCCGTCATGTACTTCTCCACTCTGCTGGCGTGCAACGCCGCGCTGGGCATCGCCATGCAGTGGCCCGTCGAATGGCTCTCCCGACGGATGTCACAGCCGCGGCTCGCGCTGCTGGGCTGCGCGGCATTCGCCGCTTCCATGCTGCTGTTCCGCGGTCTGGAGGCGAACGTCCTGCTGCTGTACGCGGGGGTGGTGTTCTGGACGATGGGGGAAGCGGTGCTCTACCCGATGCCCGACACCATCATCCACACCATCACGCCGGACTCCCGCAAGGGCGCCTATTTCGGCCTCGCCGAAACGCGTTATCTGGGCTTCTTCGCCGGCCCCGTTGCCGGCGGCGCGCTGCTCGGCGTATCCCCCTCGCTGTATTTCGGTCTCATGGCCGCCACCATCTTCGGCACCTGGATCCTGCTGCGCGAAAGGCGTCTGTACGCCGGCACGGCCCCGCATCCTTCTGACGCGGACGAGGGCCCGAAGCCGCGGACCGCGATGGCCGCGGAGCCGTCACCGATCCCGATCACCACAGAAAGGACATGATGTGAGCGCTATCGTGCTGCCTCTGCGCATTCCTGACACCGTGACTCCGCTCGGGGACTGGCTCTCCGAGGTGAAGGACAAAGTCACGCTGATCACCAGCGGCGATGCGGAACCCGGTTACCGCCGACGGCTGCCCCACGTGCGCGCGGCCTCGAGCTACTCCGCCGGACCCGAGGTCGAGGAGCTACTCGACGAGCTCTGCGGCGCTGGCGGGGTGCGCACCCTCGTGCACGTCACGGAGGACGACATCCTGCGCTGCGCCCGCGTCCGGGACCGTCACGACCTGCCGGGACTGCGGTACCGGCAGGCCCTGCCTTGGCGCGACAAGCTGATTATGAAGGAGGCCGTCACCGCGCACGGCGTGCCCGCGCCGGATTACCTCCGCCCGGCCTCGTTCGCCGACGCCGAGCGGTTCGCGCGGCGCGTCGGCTACCCCGTTGTGGTGAAGCCGCGGCTCGGCTACGCGTCGATGGGGGTGAGCCTCGTCGGAGACGCCGACCAACTGCGGCGGGCGGCCGCCGAGTGGGACCCGGACGACGTCCTGCTGGAGTCCTTCACCGCGGGCGACGTCCTGCACGTCGACGGGTTCATGCACAACGGCCGGGTACTCTACGTACAGGCGTCGCGGTATCTGAACAACTGCCTGTCGTTCCACGACGCACTGCCGCTCGGCAGCGTCCAGCTCGACCGGGACGGCGCTGAGCACGCGCGGCTCGCCCGGTTCGCCGAGAGGGTCGTCGGTGCCCTGCCGCAGGTCGACTTCAGCCCGTTCCACCTCGAGGTGTTCCGCAAGCCGGGCTCCGGGGACCTGCTGTTCTGCGAGATCGCTTGCCGGCTGGGCGGAGCGCACATCATGGAGGCGCTCACCTATGCCACGGGAGTGAATCCGGCCCGGCTGTGGATCCGTCACCAGATCGGGCTGCAAAACGGTCCGCAAACCCCCATGGCCGACACCGGGCGGCGTTACGGCTGGCTGCTCATTCCGCCCCGCCGCGGTCGGCTGGTGAGCGTTGCCGAACCTCCCGCCGTGGGGTTCATCAAGGACTTCATCGTGAAGACAGCCGCGCCGCGCGATTTCGACGGCGCGCACGGATCCACCGATTCGTACCTCGCGTTCGTGGTCGAGGGGGAGAACGAGCACGAGGGCGAAGCGAATCTGCGCAAGTGCATTGACATAGCAGCCGAATGTAGTGAATGGGAGAGTATGGATGTCTGAATTCCACTTCTCCGGACGGCATGTCGTCGCCGACTTGTACGACATCGACCTGGCGACGATCAACGACGCTTCCCTCATCATGCGGAGCCTGGAAGCCGGGATCCGGCGCTCGGGGGCCACCATATGCGGGTCCCAGACCAAGTACTTCGAACCGAGCGGATTCACCGCGCTCTATCTGCTGTCCGAGTCCCACGCGTCTGTTCACACCTATCCCCACGAGCGGTCACTGTTCTTCGACGCGTTCACCTGCGGAGAGAAATGCCGACCCGAATTGATCATCGATGAACTCGTCTCCGTTCTCGGCGAGTGCGAGCGGCACATCCAGATCCTGGACCGGGGCGAGGAGCCCAGCGCCGAAAGGCCCAGCTTCGACGTCATTCGGCTGGCCGGCTGACCAGCCGAAGGGAATCATCATGAAGTTCAACACGGCCAGGGGTTCATCAAATTCGACCGCCAACTCCCGGTCTACAACTGGCTGTACCCGCTCAAGGGCCAGGAGACCGACAAGGAGACGGTCACGGACGCGCACGCACGGCTGGACGTCGGCTCCATGCGCAGTCGGGCCCTGTACTTCCACCATCGCCGCGGCACGCGCTCGCGCGACGACGCCCGACGAGGCCGTCCGCATCGCACGCCGCGCCGCCGAGGGCGTCCGGGCCGTCGCCGCGCCAAGGCTGGTCACCACCGTGGCCGGTGACGTACGAGAGAGGGAGGCGTGATGCGGCTGACCGTGGAACTCCGGGCACCGCACGCCGGCCCCGGCCCGCTGCCGCGGCTGCGCGAGGCAGTGGTCCTCGTAGACGGCGTACTGAACGGGGCGCCGTTCAAGCAGGCGTGCCGCGAGGCGGGACTGCCCGTGATCGGCGTCTACACCTTCGACCGGCAGACGCTCGTGGGCATGTCTCCGCAGCACGCGGAGGAGGACGCGGTCAGCCTGTACGGCAACGACCCCGACCGCATCACCGCCCGGCTGAAGGAACTGACGAACACCGTCGCGGCCGTTGTGCCGGCCACCGAACCCGGCGTGTGCTGTGCGGCCGAAGTGGCCGCACAGTGGGGACTACCGGCCAATCCGGTACCCACCGCGAGCGCCTGCCGTGACAAGCGGTTGATGCGAGACCTGGCCCGCCGCACCGGAGTGCGGGTCCCTGCCTACGAGGTGGTCAAGGACGCGGCGGGCCTGCACGATGCGGCGCACCGCATCGGATTCCCCCTCATCGTCAAACCCGCCACCGGGGCGGCCTCCCACAACGTGTTCCTGGCCGACGACGACCGGAAGCTGGCCGGTGTCTTCGCCGGGGACCGGCGTGATCTGTTCGGCGGGGCGGTCGACGAGTGGCTGGTCGAGGAGTACGTCGGGGGCACGGAGTACGCGGTGAACACCTTCACCGTGGCCGGCCGGCACACCGTGGTGGACACCTGGCAGTACAGGCTGCCCAGCGCGGACAACTACGACAACCCCTACTGGGACTTCGTCCAGGTGGACCGTGCCACGCCGACCAGGGCCAAGGTGGAGCGCTTCGCGCTCGGTATCCTCGACGCCTTCGGCATCCGCATTGGACCGTGCCATGTGGAGATCAAGCTGGACAAGGCAGGACCGGCGCTGATCGAGATCGGGGCCCGGCTGCCCGGCGCGGGCATCCCGCTGCTCTGGCAGCGGCACAGCGACTGGCTCCCCTACCACGACACGCTCGCCTGCTATCTGGGGCGCCGGCCGGCACTGGCGGACCGGCCGCCGCGGTTCGACGCCACCGTCGGCATGTGCTTCATCCGCAACGACGGCCCTCCCGGCGTGCTCCGCACCCTCGAAGGACTCGACCAGGTCGCCGACCACCCGGGCGTGGAAGAGGTCATCGCCCCGTTCAGCCCCGGCGACTCCGTGCCCCGGACCCGCAACCTCGGCACCGAACTCGCCAAGGTCCGCGTGTCCGCTCCCACGGGCCGCGCCTTGCAGTCCCTGATCGCGTCCGTCCGGCGCACCGTACGGGCCGAGATCGTGCCGGATCCCACCGTCTGACATCCCGTACGTCCATCGCGTACGCCCATTGCCCACTTCCTCGTATTCGCACTTCTCGCAGGAGAGCCATGATGCCTCGACGCCTGTTCACCTCGGAGTCCGTGACCGAGGGCCACCCCGACAAGATCGCTGACCGGATCAGCGACGCCGTTCTGGACGCGCTGCTGCGGGCGGACCCCGCCTCCCGTGTGGCCGTCGAGACCCTGATCACTACCGGCCAGGTGCACGTCGCCGGTGAGGTGACGACGACCGCGTACGCCGACATCGCCGCTCTCGTGCGCGAGCAGATCCTCGAGATCGGCTACGACGCCTCCACCAAGGGCTTCGACGGAGCATCCTGCGGAGTATCCGTGTCCATCGGCGCCCAGTCCCCGGACATCGCGCGGGGCGTCGATACCGGCGGCGCCGGCGACCAGGGCCTGATGTTCGGCTACGCGACCGATGAGACCCCCGAGCTGATGCCGCTGCCTGTCCAGCTCGCCCACCGTATCGCCCGGCGCCTGACCGACGTCCGCAAGGACGGCACCCTTCCGTACCTGCGCCCGGACGGCAAGACACAGGTCACCGTCGGGTACCAGGGCGACAAGGCGGTCCACCTCGACACCGTCGTGGTCTCGGCGCAGCACGCACCCGGCGTCGACCTGGCGTCGCGGCTGGCGCCCGACGTGCGCGAGCACGTCGTCAAGCCCGAGCTGAAGGCACTGGCCGAGCAAGGGGTGAGTCTGGACAGCGACTCCTACCGGCTGCTGGTCAACCCCACCGGCCGGTTCGAGATCGGCGGCCCTATGGGTGATGCAGGCCTGACCGGCCGGAAGGTCATTGTCGACACGTACGGCGGCATCGCCCGCCACGGCGGCGGCGCCTTCTCCGGCAAGGACCCGTCCAAGGTGGACCGTTCGGCGGCGTACGCGATGCGGTGGGTCGCCAAGAACGTCGTGGCCGCCGGACTCGCCCGGCGCTGCGAGGTCCAGGTCGCCTACGCCATCGGCAAGGCCGAACCGGTCGGCCTGTTCGTCGAGACCTTCGGCACCGCGACGGTGGACGAGGGGAGGATTGGGCAGGCCATCGCGGACGTGTTCGACCTGCGCCCGGCCGCCGTCATTCGCGACCTCGACCTGCTCCGGCCCATCTACACGCAGACGGCGGCGTACGGCCACTTCGGCCGCGAACTTCCGGACTTCACCTGGGAACGCACCGACCGCGCCGAGGCGCTGCGCAGGGCGGTGGCTACGACATGACCACCGCAACCTCGCTGCGCTGGTCGACGGCGCCGTCGTCACCATCGACCAGCGCGCCCTGCCGCACGAAACCCGTCAGCTGCGGCTGACAGACGTCGACGCAGTGACCGCGGCCAAGCGCATCCCGGGATGGGCAGTTGAGCGGTCCGTGATGACGCGCTGCCGTGCCCATGGTGTGACCACCTGGGGCGCGTCCTCACTGGAGCAGATGGCTGTTGTCAGTGGCCGCTGCGATGTAGGGCTGCATGAGTTTGCCGTCGTTGGCCAGTGCCGCGGTGACCATGGCCATCTGCATTGGCTGGACGCCGTGACCAGCAGGCGCCTGACCGAGCTCCGTCCGGGCCTGCTCCGCGGTCGGGCGCCGACATCAGCGGGGAATCCGACGACGGGGAGGGCATCGCCACCATCCTGCAGGGCAGAGACGCCATCGCACCCGGGAAGGGCGCCGCGGCCTTCACGACGGATGACCTCAGGAATGTCGGTGCCTGGTACAAGGGCGGTTCCGGCTACTGGGCCACTGACCCCGACTCCCAGGCATACGGGGGAGGATCGTGACCAACCAGTCCATGTTGTCGGGCCTGCTCGGATAGGTCCCGGCTGCATCAGGGGTGTGCCGGGCGCCGGTTCCGGTGCCTGCACACCCCCACCAGGCAGTTCATCCAGAACGGAGTGAGAGTGATAGTCACAAACCAGAAGGCGGGCCTGTGGGTGCGGGGAATCCTCGCAGCCGGTCTGTACATCGTTGCGGCCGCCATGCTGGCGTTGAGCCTTCCGGCGGTGGGCGTCGAGACGACGCCGACGAGTGACCCCGATACGGCGGCGGGGGCCTTCTTCTGCCTGGTCCTGTCCGCGTTGTTCCTCGCCGCCACCGCGGCGGTCTCCTTCAGGTGGACGGCGGCCCGCGCCCTGTGCCTGCTCCACCTGATCCTCATGGTGATCGTTTGGACTCAGGTGCCGAGCCCGTTCTGACTTCCCTCTGGACACGTGATGGACGTGCGCATACGTCGTGGACGTGACGGTGGTCGCGTCGGTCGTCTCGGCCCTCGCGATCACCCGCGTGTCCTGGCCCCCCTCCGGACTTCTGGCCGGGGGCGGCGGGCCCCAGCGGCAACCCGACCAGCCGGGTCGAGTACGACGGCCACATGATCTGTTCCGAGCCGGGCGTCTGCGGCAGCGACGCGTTCGTCGACAACTACTACGAGGACCGCGTGGCCGACAAGTTGGTGCAACCGGGGGAGGGTGAGTTCTACGAGAACGGCTGACTATCGGATGGGCCGGATGAGGGCTGCGGCCGAGGTGGTCTCCCAGACGCTTGCAGACGGTAGGCGCAGGGCGGTGCCGGGTTCCGTGTACGTGACGACAAAGCCTGCCGTAGCGAGTCGGAATCCATGGAGCAACAGGAGGCCCCGATGCCACAGTCTTCCGTGCCGATGGCCGGGCGGTCCAAATCGGCTGCTCCATCGTGTGAACCGCCACCCCTACGCCCGACCAGGCAAAACGCGGTCCTCAAACCCGGAAAGACAACAGCTTCTAACGCCTCCTGCCCGCCGACATGGCAGAGGTTCCGCGTGCGCGGGGGAACCGGCCGCTCGTGAAGGCAGCCGCGGTGCGGGGCAGATTGCGAGCTCCGGACCGGGGCGTCACTTCAGTTCCATGAGGATGTCGGCGCGGGCGTAGTAGTCGGCCACCGGGAGACGGTTGCGGGTGATCCTCACGAACCCGGCTTCCTCGTACAAGTGGATGGCGGGAGCCAGCTTGCTGTTCGTGCCGAGGAACAGTCGAGCCGCACCAAGTGCCTGGGCACGGTCGATCACTGCGGCGATGAGCTGGCGGCCGATGCCGCGTCCCTGCGCGGCAGGGGCCACAGCCATCTTCGCCAGCTCGAACACGGCGTCCGGATAAGCCAAAAGCGCGACGCACCCGACAACGGCGCCGCTGCCCTGCTCGCGCGCCAGGAGCACATCACCGCCCGGGCCCACAATGCGGCCGAACGGATCTCCGAGAACCGCCCGGTCCTCTTCCTGCAGGGTGAACAAGCGGGAGATCCACTCCTCGTTCAACGCGCGGAACGCGTCGGCATCATTTTGTGAGGCGATCGAGGAGACCACGGTGGGAGCAGAGGTGTATGGCATGAGGCGGGTTTCCCTTCGCGTGTAGCTCCCCGCTAGCCTCCGGCCCCACTTACCCATATGTCCAATACAAGCAGTGGCCTCCATCAATAAGCTTGAACTATGGATCAGAGAATCGAGCTCCGCCACCTGCGGTACTTTCTGGCTGTGGCCGAGGAACTCCACTTCGGCCGTGCCGCCCAGCGGCTGAACATCGCTCAGCCCGCCCTGTCCCAGCAGATCAGGCAGCTCGAGAAGATCGTCGGCGTTGAGCTGTTCCGCCGGACCTCTCGAAGCGTCCGCCTCACAGACGCGGGAGCGACGTTCCAGTCACGGGCGAGGGACCTTCTGGGCCGTCTGGCGGCCGACCTCGACGAGGCCGGCCGTGTCGGGCGCGGCGAGGCCGGCCGTCTGGATGTCGCCTTCATCACCTCCGCCACCGCGATCGTCGGCGAACGGCTTCGTGAATTCTCCCGCTGCCGCCCAGACGTCCAGGTCAAACTGCACGACGGCTTCACCGTCGATGTCCTGGCGGCCCTGGAGCGGGGCACGGCCGACATCGGGATCGTGCGGGATGCCGAGAAGCGAGACGACATCGACCTTTCCCTGCTGACAACGGAACGGTTCGTCGCCGTCGTCCCCACAGACCACCCCGCCGCAAGGGCTGATCATGTGAAAGCAACGGCGCTGGCCGCTGACCCGCTGATCCTGTTCCCGCCTTCAGCGGGAGCCCAGGCGTTCGACGTGAACACACAGCCGTTGCGGGACGCCGGCATCGACGTCCAGGTCGCGCAAGAGTGCTCGAACTGGCACACCATCATCATGTTCGTTGCCGCTGGCCTTGGCGTCACCATCGCCCCCTACAGCATCACGACACTGCTCCCCGCAGGCGCCCAACGTCTTGAACTCGACGGACCTCCCACAATGAGCCGGATCTTCATGGCCACCCGCCGAGGAGACGACCGTCCCCTCGTACAAGCCTTCATCGCAGCGTCTGAGTCCGTGACAGGTCGTGGCCACGACCGGACGACGAGAGCACGTTGACCTGCCGAGCGTGCGCCTCCAAGTGCAAGGGCCGCTTGAAGGCGTACCGTGCGTAACCTCATCCGCCTCGCCGTGGGGGGCATGGGTGCGGGCTCTGCGCAGGGGCACCCAGGCGGTGAACGCGGCGTCCGTCTCCTCCAGCGAAGAGAACGCCCGCCCTGCCGCGACATGATCACGCAGGATCGCCGTCTGCCGTTCGGCCCGGCCGTTGCCGGTGGGTCGGTAGGGGGCCGGGATGTCGGTGTCGGTAGTGCCTGGCGAAGGCGACCGCCTCGGGGTGTAGAGGCACCGCGTTGCCCGGCGCGAGAGGATGGCGGACCACGGTCTTGGTCCGGTCGTAGATGATCGCGGCCGGGACGCCGCCGAAATGCTCGAGTGCCCGTCGGTGGCAGGCGGAGAGTGACCCGGGATCCTGGCTGGTGGTGAAGCTGCAGAACGGATCAGGGGAGTTCGGCAGCGCCATGTGGAAGGAATAGGCCTTCTCGATGCCGATGTGCGCGAGGATCTTGCCCTCGTCGCCTCAGTCAACTTGGGCCTGGGCCCCGGGGATGGCCTCGAAACGGCGGTGCAGCCGACGCAGTTCGTCCGTCCCGATGCCCAGTTCGGCCGTGATGCGGGGCCGGGCCTGTTGCGGATAGAGCTTGATGCGCTGGTAGTTGCCGGCGATGCCGTACTGCTCGACCAGACGCTCATGCACCACCGTGCCCTTGATCAGCAGTTCTGTCCGCAGCATCGCGTCGATCAGCGGCGCCATCTCGGTCACCGCCCGCGCCTGCGTTCCCTGGCGGCTGCTGCCCTGCGGCGGGCCCGGCGGAGCCTGCGAGGAGAGGTACTTGCGCACGGTCTGCCGGTGCAGACCCGTCTCCCGGGCGGTCTCCGAGACGCTCATCGCACCAACGCATGCAGAGCGCGAAAACGCCGCAAGCGTTTATTCGTGTTGCCTTCAATGATTCCTGCGATGCGAGTCTGGCCTGCCCCGAAGGACCTCAACGGCGGGGATCTGCCGAAGCCAGCCCGGGGCAGCGGGGCTGAAAACGGCCTCAAGGACGGTGAAGCCGTCCCGGCCGACCTGCTCAGCCCACGTGGTGCGGACGTTGTCACCCTTGGGGAAAGCGGTAGGAGTCGATCCGGGCCCCGTAGCGCTCGACCCAGTCGGCCGTGACCTGGCCTGCCAGCCACTGCGGAGCAGCCGCGGCCAGGGCCTCCAGTGCCGCACGCAGGCTCTCGCCGACGAACTCCATCCGGTTCAACACCCGCACCGATGCCAGAACGTGGGTGGAGTCCGTCCGCTGCCGGCCGCCTGCCCGCAGCAGCCCCAGACCGCAGATCCGCTCCAGGACCAGGTCCAGGACCCTCTCCTCCAGGCCGTGCTTGATCAGCCGGACGCGGAAATCACCAAGGACCGTGAAGTCGAACCCCGGATCATCCAGTTCCAGGCCCAGCAGGAACTTCCAGTCCATCCGGGCCCGCACCTGATCAGCGGCCTGCCGGTCGCTGAGCCCCTCCGCGTGCTGCAGCACCGAGACCAACGCCAGCGCCCCGGGCGAGACCGCCGGGCGCCCCCGCACGGGAAACGCCTCGGCGAAGGACGCGTCCCCGAACAGCGGGCCCAGTGCCTCACGGACACGGATCGCCAGTGTTCCCTTCAGGAACGAGGCACGCACCACCCGCGCCGTCAGCTCCCGCACCCCGACATCGCGCCGCGACTCCAGCGACACCCGACCCCTTTGACCGACGACAAACCGATCCTGACAGCACAGGCCATCCGCCATCACCAGTTTGCGGATTTCCCAACGGAGTCGTTTACGGCCGAGTAGTTGACGACAGCATCACGAAGCCGACCGGCTCGTCGCCACGATACACGGCGCGGTACCAAGGATTGGCCTCCGGCGTCTTCGCCGCCTCCTTGAGCGACTTGGACACGGGGGCGACGAACTGCTCTTGGCGTGGGAACTGCTCGCCGCCGACGTGCAGTTGGTCGCTGGCAACGGCGGCAAGGCCTCTTCAGGGGAGTTCACTACGCGCCCTCGACGGTCACCGTCACCTCGTAGAACCCGGCTGCTGCGGGTACTCTACGTCGTCCGGCCGATGCCGGTTGCCGCGCGCCCTCCTTGCCGCACAGCGGGACACCCCGCGGCACGGTAGGCCTAAGCACATGGTGCGGGCTGCGCGCAAGTCGGCCGGGCGGGATTCAACCGGGCGGCAGGTCCGGCGGTCCAAGGCTGCGAGAATGGCCGGGTCAGCCATTCGGCGTACAGCGGCGGGCGCGCGGCGCGCGGCTGCGCGTATGCCTACGACAAGTGGGAAGCCCTCAGCCCATGACCGCCCAGCGCAGCTCCGGCAAGCACACGTCCTCCGTCCACGAGCTGAAGGTCCGGCTGGAGGGGACGAAACCGCCGATGTGGCGACGCCTTGTGGTGCCCTCGGATGTTTCGCTGGGCTCGCTGCATGACGTGCTCCAAGTGGCGTTCGGCTGGCGGGACGCACACCTGCACGCCTTCGAGGACCGCTCGGGCGGGCGATACGCCCCACCGGACGACTTCGGCGTTGCTGCCTTCGACGAGGAGAAGGCCGCCCTCGCGGACGTCCTGCCGCGCACCGCCGATCGCATGGACTGTACCTACGACTTCGGCGACGACTGGTTGCACCGGATCACGGTGGAGGAGGTACGCCCCGCCGTGAAGGGCGAGGGGGAGTTCGCGCTGTGCACGGGCGGGCGGCGCGCCATGCCCGCCGCCGAGGACCTCGGCGGCGTGTGGGGCCTGGCCGAGCTGCTGCAGCGATACGAGGCAGGGGAGCGCCCGCGTGCCACGGTCGTCCGGCACGGCGGCGAGGAGTGGGTGGAGTACAACGGACCGCACGACGAGGTGCTGGCCCGCCTGTACGAGGAGGACTTCGACCCGTCCGCCTTCGGCCCCGCCGAGGTCACCCGGGCACTCGCTGAGGTCCGGCTGAGGCGGGCGGCGGGCACGCGAGGGGCGGGCCGCGGCGAACGGAGCGGGCGGCGGGTGACCGCGGGAATGTACCTGTGCGATTGCGGCGGCCTGCATCCGCTGCCTGGCGATGTCGGCGACAGTCCGGCTGAACAGCAGTCGCTGTCCGACCTCTTCGACGCCGCGGCCGTGCGGCTGCCGGCCGTGCGGCTGCCCGGTGAGTCGGAACTGGCTGGTGCGGTGCGCGAGGTGCCCGTCTTCATGGCAGCGATGCGACTGGGACACTGGTGCGGCAGAGGCCGGGAGCTGACCCAGAAGGGGTTGCTGCGGCCGAAGCTGGCCCGGCAGGCCGTGGAGGAGGCCGAGCTGTGGCGCATCGACCCCGCGGAATGGGGCGATCCGAAGGATCGGACCGCGCGGTTGGCAAGCATGCGCAGCGCGGGCGACATAGAGCTGGTGGACCTCCCCTGGGAATGGGCGCTGAACTGCGGCTTCGTCGACGTGGAGGGCAACCGCGCGTACGCCGGCGAGGAGCTGCCGGACGGCGACGCGGAGCTGCTGGCTGCCTGGCAGAGCGCGGTGGCAGGCGCGGCGGTCGAGATCTCCCTGACGTTTCCCGCGCTGGAGGGGCCACTGGGCAGGCTGACACCGCCACGGGCGCTGACCGACGAGGCACCGCCACTGGTGTTCCTGATGCTGCTCGCCGCATACGGGTTGCCGGACGGGGAGTGGCTGGACGTAGGCGACTACCTGAACGGCGGTCTGGAGGGGCTGCCCGAGGGGCCGGCCCGGCAGCTGGTGTCGGCACTCCTCGCCGAGCAGTACGACGGCACCGCCGCAATGCTGGAGCTGTTCGGCGCCGCAGAGTGGGAAGGCGACCGGAATTTCACAGACGGCGCCCTCGCTCTGCTTCTCGACGGCGGTGGGCGCGACCCGCTGCCGGTCGGCCGCTTCCGGCTCACCCCGCTGGGCCGCTCCGGCCTGCGTACGCTGCTGGCAGGAGCGGGCATCCCGGCGCCGGTGATCGGTTCGCTCGCCGGGGCGGACGCCCGCGAGCTGCTGGCCGCGCTCCCCTCGTATCCGGGTGAGGCGGACGCGGCGGTGCAGGTGGTGGACGCCTGCGACGGCACGGAGGCGACCGACGCGCTGCGCCGCCTTGAGGCCCCGCGGGTGCTGGCGTCCGTGCTGGAGGCGGACGAGGCCGGGCGGGCGAAGGCGGTGCTGCGCAAGGCGGCCGTCTCGCAGGTCATGGGTTGCTCGCACGCGGCGGCCTCGATACTGCGCCGGATTGGCGAACCCGCCGAGGGCCAGGCGGCGTGGGGCTTGGAGTGGATGCTCGTGGACGGCGCACTTCCCTTCGCACGCCGCGGTGAACAGGCGCTGCGCGAAAGGCTGTTGGCAGGCCCGGAGGCGGGGCCGCGCCCACTCGACCAGGTGGCCGAGCGGGCCGACGACCTGTGGCGGGCCGGCCACCCCCACGCCGGCGAGGTGCTCGGTGCGTTGGCCGACGCGATCAAGCCCGTCGACAAGGCATTGGCCAAGCGGCTGCGGAAGGCCGCGTTCAAGGTGGGGAGCGCCACGTGAGCCTGCTCGTCCGGGAGATCGGCGCCGCGACCTCGCCCCTCGCCGATCCCTCCGCCGTCGCCTGGGCGCGCGAGCACCTCGCCGCCGGCGCATGGGCAGCCGTGTTCGTGCCGGCTGAGCCGGGACAGCCGGCCAGGCTGGGCCAGCTGGTGTTCTACCGGCCTGCCTCCGAGGCCCGCCGCGTGCCCGCCCAGGCCGCGGCCCCGGAGGCCGTCGGGCGGGTCCGCCTGTCGCTGGTCCTGCCGCACGGCGGCGGGGTGCGCACCCGCACTGTCGAGGGGTGGGCGCTCTCCCCGGACGACGCCCTCGCTCTTCTGCTCGACCTGCCCGCCTCCGGTGTCCATCCCTCGCTCGCCGCGTGGGCGGCCGTCGCCCGCCGTGCCCTGGACCTGCTCGGCGAGGGGCGTCTGTATCCGGCGCTGACCTCCGACACCTACACCACCTGGCGCTTCGGGCCGCCCGGCGCGCGTGGCAAGCGGGACCTGGACGCGCTGGCCGCCGCGCTGCCCCCTTACGCCCACAACCTCCCCGCGCCCGTGGCGGACGACCGGATGGTGCGCATCGCCGAACCGGCCACCTTGGTACGGGAGTTCTGCGATGCTCTCGCCGACACCCTGCCGCGCACCCCGGCAACCGGCTGGGCCGTGCCCGGCAACCCGTACGCCGACCGGGCCACCGCCCTGCATCCGGGCCTGGTCGAGTGGGCGGTCGAGGCCGCCGCCGAGCGGGCCGCGCAGGTGAGTGTGGAACTGAGGGTGGAGCCCCCGGCCGGGCGGCGCCGCGCCTTCCGGGCCGTGCTGCAACTGCGCACCGCGGCCGACCCGTCCCTGGTTCTGGACGCCGCCGAGCTGTGGGCCGACCCGCACCGCGCACAGCGCCTGCTCGGCCCGCACGCCGAGGCCGAGGCGCTGCTCGCGCTGCGCCGCGCAGCCCGCGCCTGGCAGCCGCTGACCCGCCTGCTCGCCGAGGCCGCACCCAGCGCGCTCCGGCTCGACGACGAGGAGGCCATGGACCTGCTGGGGGACGCCACCGGCGCACTGCGCACGGCGGGCGTGCGCGTGCACTGGCCACGCGAGCTGGTCAAGGCCCTTGAGATGCGTGCGGCGATCGGGGCGGCCACCCCTCCCGGCGCGACCGTGGACACTTTGCTCGGCCGCGATGCCCTGCTCGACTTTTCCTGGCATGTGGCGCTCGGCGGCGAGAAGATCACCGAAGCCGAACTCGACCTGCTCGCCGAGGCCCGCCGTCCGCTGGTCAAGCTGCGCGACCAGTGGGTCGTCGCCGATCCGAAGCTGGTGGCCCGCCTCAAGCGGCGGCGCAGCCGTGAACTCGCCCCGGTGGACGCGCTTCAAGCGGCGCTGACCGGGGAGGTGGAGTGGGACGGCGAGCGCGTCGCGGTCGAGGCGGCCGGCACCTTCGGTGAGCTGGTGGCCCGGCTGCGCGACCCCGAGGGCCGTCCTCCCGTCCGGGCGCCGGAGGGCCTGACCGCCACCCTGCGCGGCTACCAGCAGCGGGGCCTTGCCTGGCTGGCGGACATGACCCGCCTCACGCTGGGCGGAGTCCTTGCCGACGACATGGGCCTCGGCAAGACGATCACCCTGCTCGCCCTCCACTTGCACCGGCAGGAACAGCCTGACACCGCCGGCCCCACCCTCGTGGTCTGCCCGGCTTCCCTCCTGGGCAACTGGCAGCGCGAGGCCGCCCGTTTCACCCCCGCCGTCCCCGTGCGCCGCTATCACGGCGGGGAGCGCACCCTCGATCACCTCGCCGGTAACGAACTCGTCCTGGTCACCTACGGCGTGCTGCGCCGCGACCGGGAGCGGCTCGCCGCCGTCGAGTGGTCGCTGGTTGCCGCCGACGAGGCCCAGCACGTCAAGAACCCGTACGCCACCACCGCCCGCGAACTGCGCGCCCTGCCCGCCCGCGCCCGCGTCGCGCTCACCGGCACCCCGGTCGAGAACAACCTCTCCGAGCTGTGGGCACTGCTCGACTGGACCACCCCCGGCCTGCTCGGCCCGCTCGCCGCCTTCCGTGACCGCTTCGCCAGAGCCATCGAGCGCGGCGCGCTGGGCATGGACGACGACGCGGAGACCGCCGAACAGGCCCGGCAGGCCGCCGAGCACCTCACCCGTCTCACCCGCCCGTTCCTGCTGCGCCGCCGCAAGTCCGACCCCGACATCGCCCCCGAGCTCCCGGCCAAGACCGCGATCGACCACCCCGTCGCCCTCACCCGCGAGCAGGCCGCCCTGTACGAGGCGCAGGTGCGCGAGGCGATGGCCCGGATCGAGAAGGCGGACGGCATCGCGCGCCGTGGCTTGGTCCTCAAACTCCTCACCGCGCTCAAACAGATCTGCAACCACCCCGCCCACTACTTGCGCGAGGCCGGCCCGCTGCCCGGCCGCTCCGGCAAGCTGGAACTCCTCGACGAACTGCTCGACACGGTGGTGGCCGAAGGCGACGGCGCCCTGGTCTTCACCCACTACACGCAGATGGGCAAGCTCCTGGAGCGGCACTTCGCCGACCGCGGCGTCCGCGCCCGCTACCTGCATGGCGCCACCGCCGTCCCTCGGCGCGAGGAAATGGTTGCCGCCTTCCAGCAGGGCGAGTTCCCCGTCTTCCTGCTGTCCCTGAAGGCCGCCGGCACCGGCCTCAACCTCACCCGCGCCACCCACGTGATCCACTACGACCGCTGGTGGAACCCCGCCGTCGAGGACCAGGCCACCGACCGCGCCTACCGCATCGGCCAGGACCGCCCCGTCCAGGTCCACCGGCTCACCACGCAGGGCACGGTCGAGGACAAGGTCGCCCGCCTGCTCGGTGCCAAGCGCGCCCTCGCGGACCAGGTCATCGCCTCCGGTGAGGCCGCCCTGACCGAACTCTCCGACACCGACCTCGCCGAACTCGTCGCACTCTCCAAGGAGTTCGAGGCATGACCCCCGCCCGCAAGGCACCCCGTACCGGCAGCCGCGCCTTCGCCGCCACCTGGTGGGGGCAGGCCTGGGTGGACGCCCTGGAGGCCTCCACCCTCGATTCCGGTCGCCTCTCCCGCGGCCGCACCTACGCCCGTAAGGGCATGGTCGGTCCGGTCACCGTCATCCCCGGTGCGCTGCGCGCCGAGGTCGAGGGCAGCGCCCCCCGGCCGTACGACGCCGCGGTGCACCTGCGCGTCCTGACCGACGCCCAGTGGGACACCCTCCTCGACGCCATCGCCGCCCAGGCCGGCCGCACCGCCGCCCTCCTCGACGGCGAGATGCCCGCCGATCTCGTCGACGACGCCCGCACCGCCGACGTCCCCCTGCTGCCCGAGCCGAGCGAACTCGACCCGGAGTGCTCCTGCCCCGACTGGGGCTACCCCTGCAAGCACGCCGCCGCCCTGTGCTACGCCACCGCCGTCCACCTCGATGACGACCCCTTCTGGCTCTTCACCCTCCGCGGCCGCACCAAGGACACCGTCCTGGGCGCGCTGCGCACCCGCCGCCAGATGCTCACCGGCACCGCGTCCACGACCGACGACGCACCTCGCGGCGAGGGCGTTCCCGCCCGCGATGCTTTCGCCGCCTGGAACGGCACCTTCACCCCGCCCACCCCCGAGACGGTCGGTAGCGCGCCCGGCGAAACCGATACCACCCTCACCCCGCTCACCACGGTGCCGCCACCCGGCACCCCCTTGACCCTCGACGATCTCGAAGCGCTGACCCGCGACACCGCCCAGCGCGCCCGCAGCCTCGCCGCCGGACACACCGCCTCGCTCACCTGCGCCCCCGTCGAGGACGCGGTACGCCTCGCCGCGACAGGCATCAGCGAGGACTGGTTCCACCAACTCGTACGCGCCACAGGCCTGGCCCCGCTCGACTTCGCCCGCTTGGTCCGCGCCCTGCACCACGGCGGACCCGCCGGCCTCGCCGTCGCCCGCGCGCCCCTCGCCCCCGACCCCGCCGCCATGGCCGCCGCCCGTTCCGCCCTCTCGGACCCCGACAGCGACGACGATATGGACGCCGCCGGCACGGTCCGGCTGCGCGTCTGGCGCAACCGCCTCACCGCCGACAACGAAGGCATCCAGATCCGCCTCGGTCCCGACAACCGCTGGCACCCCTACACCCGCGAAGGCCGAGGCACCGCCGCCGACTGGTGGCCCTGCGCCCCCGCCACGGCCGACCCCGTCGCCGCTCTCGTCGCAGCCCGCACCGCCGCCACGCGGAACTGACGGATCAAGCTGGCCGGGGCACCCGGCCCGCTCCGGTCGACGAGGAGACCGGGGTGTGGGCGGCCCCTGACCAGGGCGCGGGCGGGGCCGCCCAGTCCCTGCCGTCCTGTCACAGAGCAGGGGCATCTTTGACGTCAGAGCGCGGCGCCAGTCGGAGTCCTGTCCGGTGGGTCGTCCGAGTGAGCTCCGGCCCTCCGGCCTGACGCACGGTCGGCCCCATTTCCACGGAAAGCGCCACGGTCACGCCCTCCGAAGAAGCGACGGGCCTGCCTTTCCCGCGTGCGGGGATCAGCGTGCATCAGGCCGTGGCGGGGATGGACGCCGGTGCTCAGGCCACGGCGCTACGGACGGGGCCACCAACTCGGGCCCGCCAGGGGTCAGCAGCTCGTGCCGGGCGGCGGCGGGCAGGGGTGTGGCGCGGCGAGGGCGAGCGGCACGGGGAACTCCACCCGCCAAGGGTGACCCGGCACCGTACATTGATTGGCGAGGTGCAAGGCTCAAGCGCGCAACGTTGCGAATCGTCGAGGAAGCCTTGAAAAGCGGAGACGGCACGCTGCGGCTGATCGTCTTCATGGGAGCGGCCACCTGTGCGGCACTCACCCTCGGTGGCGGCGCCTGGCTCGCGGGTCTGCTGTAGCGGTGCTGAGGCGCGATCCAGATTTTTCGGAGTTCTCAGCGGTCTACGGATGTCGAGAACGTGTCACCGGCTCCGTCCCAGGGGCATCAGCGGCCACCACCGGCCGCACGCGGAAGAGGGAGAAACCAGCATGGCGATTCAGCGGATGGACAATGTCGGTATCGTCGTCGGGGACATGGATGCCGCCATCGCGTTCTTCGTGGAACTCGGTATGGAGCTGGAGGGCAGGGCGGAGGTCGAGGGCCTCTTCGCCGACCAGTGCACCGGACTCGACGGCGTTCGCTGTGACATCGCGATGCTCCGGACCCCGGACGGTCACAGCCGGCTCGAGCTGTCGAAGTACCGCAGCCCCGCGGTGATCAGCGCCGGGCCGCGCAACCGGCCGCACAACATTCTGGGCACGCACCGCGTCATGTTCGCCGTCGACGACCTCGAGGACACCGTTGCCCGCCTGCGCCCTCACGGCGCCGAACTCGTCGGCGAGATCGCCCGGTTCGAGGACAGCTATCTGCTCTGCTACCTCCGCGGCCCGGAGGGCATCATCGTCGGACTGGCCGAGCAACTGCGCTGAGAAGGCGGAACCGAACCATGGGGCCGAACGAGATCATCGAGGTTCTGAACCGCCCCATCAGCCAGGAGCTGCTGGCCCGTGACGTGACCCGCCTGGCCCACGTCGCCAAGGACGGAACCCCGCGCAGCGTCAGGAACGCGAGAGACCGGTAGCCGTCTGCCTTCTGCTGCCAGAGCGGATCCGGAACCTCGCCGGGGCGCGGCAGTGTGTCTCGGGCCTGCGCCAGCATCGGCTCGATCGGTGGTGTCAGCACATGGCCACCCTCTCGCACAGGCTCCTGAAACGACGGCACCAGTAGGTGAGACACATCTGAGTGTCTGGAGAACCGTAGTTCTTCGGATCTCTCGCGAACCCAGACACGGCCCGCAGTCTCCCACCGTTGCCCTGGGCGGGACAGCCCGTCGTCAGCCGAACGAGGGACTACGGCTGGGCAGGGAGCAGGGTGAGGCGGACGCTGCGGCCCTCCAGGTGGAAGCTGAACGGCGCCACGGTCTCCGGGCCACGTTCTCGACCAGCCATGTGTCGTCGCCGTCCTGGCCGCAGCGCACGTACAGCGTGCCGTCGACCTCCAGGAGGAGCAGGGCGCGCTCGCCGCCTGGCACATCCAACGCCGTCTCTCCGCACCCTGGCAAGAGCGGAACCAGAGCGCCGCCGAGCTCCTCCGCGGTGCTGTCCGCCTACTCCGCCCGCCGTGTGCGCCAGCAGGTCGACTTCGGCCGCGACCAAGTCGTACAGCGACACTCCGGCCAGGTCGGCGTACAAGGACAGTACCCGGCCGTGCTGGGTGCGGCGGCGCCAGAGAGATGTCAGGAAGAGGCGTGCAGCTCGGACCTCAGCACGCAGTGCTCCCAGTGCACTTGGCGGAAGACGGCTGTCACGCTCCAGGACCGTGGCTTCGCGCGATCCGACGCCACCGAGCCGGGGATGTCCGCGCTCAGCGAGACGCTCGACGCGCAGCGGCAACCGGTCGGCCACCCGGAAGCGCGGCGGGCCGTCCGGCCCAAGGGTTGTGCCGGGCAGAACCTCAGAACGAGGGCTCGTCGTGCCAGGAGTCGACCGGTGCCCCGGCGGGCGAGCGGGGGCTGGCTTGCTGGAGGACGGCCAGGGCGTCCTCGACGCGGCCGAGGCCGATCAGGTGGCCAGCGAGGTCGTGGCGGTTGGCCGGGGAGTGCTGTTCGAGGACGGCGATGGCCTCCTCGATCCGTCCAGCGGCGGCGAGCAACTCAGCGATGTGCGGCGCCGCGTATGAGGTGGAGCCCTCGGGGTGGGCCCGGGCCCGCTCGACCGCTTCATCAACGCGGCCGCAGGCGGCCATCAACGGCAGCCGCATCCAGAACAGATCCCACTCTTCCTCGCCGCCGCGGCGTGCGGCCAGAGCATCGAGGTGGGCCAGGCCGTCCTCGGGGCGGTTCTGGTCCACGCACAGAGTGCTCCAGGTATGGAGGATCCAGTCGTCGCCGCTTCGGGAGTCGGCCAGCGCGCGCATCACGTTGATCGCCTCGTCGCCCTGGCCGTGCCGGGCCAGGAGGTGCGCGAGCAGCACATCCGTGTTGGGCCGGTGGACAGCTGATGCGCCGGCCTGCTGGTACACCGCGATCGCGCCTTCCACGTCGCCGCGTTCCTCCAGCAGCTCCGCGAGCCTCTGCGCAGCGTGCCCGAGAGCATCTGCCGCCGCGTAGGCACGCAGTTCTGCGATCCTTTCGTGCCGGGCGAGCAGGTCGGCCAGTTGGTCACGGTTGTTGAGCGAGCTGCCGTTGCGGGTGCGCAGCAGGGCTATCGCCTCGTCGACGTGGCCCCGGCGCTCGCGGATCGTGGCGAGCAAGCCGATTGCCAGGTCGGGGTCCAGAGCGCGGCAGCACCACGGAGAGTCGCACCGGTGCTCGGCCGGGATTCGGGCAGCGAGCAGCACGTCGGCCTCCTCGTCGCGGCCAGCGCCCGCAGAGACATCGACCAAGGCCCTGGCGAGAGACCAGTCGTCAATGTGCGGCCGCAGCAAGGTGAACGCCTCGTCACTGCGTCCGTGGCGGGCGAGCAGCCGGGCGTAGAACTCCAGCGCCATCGGGTGCCCCACCTCCATCCGGACGCGGGTGAGCGCGATTGCTTCCTCGGCCCGGCCCCAGAGCTCCAGCAGCTCGGCGGTGGCCTTGATGGCCGTCCACCAGCCGGTCGCGAGGTACGGGTCGAGCAGCGCCAGCGCCTCGGCCTGCCGGTCCTGCTCGCCGAGCAGCCGCGCCCACTCCCGCGCGCAGAACCACTCTCCACGGCGGGCCCAGCACTCCACCACCTCGGCATGGCCGAGTTCGAGAAGCCGGGAGACCAGATGCGGAGGAATGCAGCCTGTCTGCGTCCGGGCCCGGTAGTCAAGATCAGTAGCGTCCACGGTGACGCACCCTAGCCTCTGCCTCCGACACCGCACCGGTAGTACTGCCAGACCGGAATATCGAGCCTTGAAATTACGCTCCCCGCCAGTCGGGGCGAACACATGGACGCAGGAGAAGCGGAAAGCGTTTGCGAACGGCCTGACGCACCCGCAGCTGCTGGCCGTCTCCGCCGCATCAAACCGGTCGAAAGGTGACCAGGGCCCGGACGAGTGACAGCCGCCGTCCAAGACCTACTGGTGCACCTACGCCCGGGCCTGGGTATCGGTGAAGTCCAGCTATGAGCTGTCGGTGACCGACACCGAGGAGGCCACGCTGACCGAGATGCTGGGTACCTGCCCTCACGAACGCACACCCCTCACAGCCGGAACGGCTCGTCAGTGAGGTGAAAGCCGGGCCCGGCGGCGCGATGACCGACGAGGTCGGCGTCATCACCGGTGACCTCGCCATTGCCGCCCGTCTCCTGCCGGACGGGCGCGCCAGCATCGCCATCCAGTACACCGACGCCGACGAGTGGTACACCCTCACAGGCAGCCCTGTATCACTGCCACCAGCCGACTTGGCCGCACCGCACGAGCAGACTTTGGCACAGGTCCGACGCGGCGGCGGCGCTGACGCCCCGCGCTGAACGGAACGGGCTGCGCGTTCTTCCGGGCGTGGCGCTGTTGAAGATGCCGCCACCGGCCTTTACACAGCGGCAAGTTGGAGGAATTCCGGTACGCCCTGGGTTTCCGGGATGCGGTCAGCGGATTCTGAATCGCGGAAGCAGTTGGGTCCCGGCCGTGAGCGCGTCAAGGCTCGCCGGCACGCGTGGACTGCCGCAGGACGATGCCTCCGGCCAGCACGACACCGGCCGGCACCATCAGCACCGCAGGCGTCGCCGCCCAGCCCGCTCCGGAGACCGTGACCGCGACCACGGGCGGACCGTCAGGGACGGGCAGGTCGCGAACCGTCCGGTTGGCGTGGTGATGGCCGTGACCGTAGACGGCACCCGCGTCATCCCACTGCGGGAGCGTGTATCGGTGAAATGACCGATAGACGGGAGGTGGGGGCGTGGTCATAGTCCTCGGGAGATCGTTCGCGGGTGGCCGTGGTGCGCCCAGTTATCGGAAGGACCTTCTGTGGACACGTATGCGGATCTGGTGTTTCTTGGCGGGCGGGTGGTCACGGTCGATGCGGAGTTCTCCGTCGCCTCGGCCCTGGCGGTGACCGGTGGGATCATCAGTGCCGTCGGTGGGCGAGACGACGTCGCGCCGCTCGTCGGACCCGGCACCCGCGTCGTCGACCTGCGGGGGGCGACCCTGCTTCCCGGTATCAACGATTCCCATCTGCACGGATGTGCCTTCGGCATGGCGACGCCGCCGCTCTCCCTCGACCTCGGCCATCCCGCCGTGTCCTCCCTCGCGGACGTGGCCGAGGCGGTACAGGAGGCCGTCGGGCGGGTTCCAGGCGGGCAGTGGATCACGGGGCACGGCTGGGACACCGGTTACCTCGACGAGTGCCTCTGTGATCCGTCGCGGCTGCCCTCGCGGCGCGACCTCGACGCCGTAAGCCCGGACCACCCCGTCGTCCTGTACTCCTTCTCCGGGCACGCCACCTGGGTCAACTCCAAGGCACTGAAGCTCATCGGGATCGACCGGCACGCCGTCGCGCCGCCCGGCGGGGCCATCGTCATGGACGAAGCCGGGGAGCCGACCGGGCTACTCCACGAGGGGGCCCAGGCCCTCGTCCAGAACGCGCTGCCGCCGCTCAGCCGGCAGGAGCGGACCGACGCGATCAGATCGACCCTCGCCACGCTCGCCCGGCTTGGGGTGACCAGCTACACCGAGCCCGGGCTCGGCCCCGGCGGCGCCGGCATCATGCGGGGCGCGCTCGGCTCGGAGACCCTCGACGTCTACCGCCGGCTGCTGGCCGACGGCGAACTGACCGCCCGCGTCGGCGTCCTGCTCCTACCCACCGGAATGGCGAGCACCGCCAAGGAGTTCGCCCGTACCCTCACCGCCCTCAGCGAGTCCGGCGACGCCGATCCGCGCCGCCTCGCGATCCACGGAGTCAAGATCTTCGCCGACGGCATCGTCCCCAACAAGACGGCCTGGATGAACGAGCCGTACGTCGGCGGCGGCTGCGGCTCCCTGTGCGTCGGCGGCAAGACCGACGCCGAGCGGATCGACGAGATCGATGCCATGATCCGGCATGCCCACACCGCCGGGCACCAGCTCGGCGTCCACGTCACCGGCGACCGGGCCATCGACACCGTCGCGGACGCCTTCGCCGCAGCCATGGCCGAACACCCGCAGCCCGACGCCCGCCACTACATCATCCACGGCGACTTCCTCACCGCCCACAGCATGAAGGTGCTGGCCGCGCACGGCTTCGGCGTCAACATGAACCCCACCATCAAGTGGACCGTCGCCGACATGGAGGAGGAGTTCGTCGGCGCCGAACGGGCCGCGTACGCATGGCCCTACCGCGATGCCATCGACGCCGGCGTGCGGGTCGCGAGCGGGTCCGACGCCCCCGTCACGTACCCGGACTGGCGCCAGGGGGTCGCCACCATGGTGCTGCGCGAGTCGAAGGCCGCCGGCCGGGTCAGCGGCCCCGAGCAGCGCATCGGCCTGGCCGAGGCGATCCGTACGTACACGATCGAAGCGGCCTGGCAGGACTTCGCCGACGACTGGAAGGGCTCTCTGGAGCCGGGCAAGGTCGCCGACCTCTGCGTGCTCGACGGGGATCTGCTCACCGCCGACCCTCACGACATCCCGCAGATGCCCGTCGTCCTCACCGTCGTGGACGGGCAGGTCGTGCACGACACCCTTCGCGATTGACGTATTCCGGGCACATGATCATCCTTGGAGGATGGCAGCGGAGCGGAGCACGGCGGACATCCTGGACGCAGCCGTCCACGTCCGTGAGGCCGCCAAGAGCGCCACGAGCGGCGCGACCGGCGTCGACACGGTCCTGGCGGCGCTGTCGGAGGTGATGGAGTACGACCACGCCTCCCTGGCCTGGTGGGATCCGCTGCGTCGCCGCCACACCACTCTTGCCGGGAGCTACCCGGACGACGCCACGGCCTACATCGAGACCCGCCTCCACCACGACCCGGTGTTCCCCGTGCTCCGCAGCCCGGCCCGAGGCGGTCTCTGGCTCAGGGACGTCCCCGGGCAGCTCCTGGCGGCATCCCCGGGCTTCCAGGAGGTGCTGTGTCCCCTCGGTATCGAGGACGGCGTGGCCCAGTGCCTGTTCGCCGCCGACGGCCGGTACGTGGGCATGCTGAACGTCAGCACCCGCCGGCCGCGGCGCACGCCCGATCCGGCGCGCGCCGTGCTCACCCTGCTCTCCGAGGCGCTCGCCGCGGCCGTCGACACCCGCGCAGGCCCGCCGCCCGAGGAGGTCGCCGCGGCCGACCCCGCCGCGGACGCGCGGCACCCGGACGCGCGGCGGCCTGGCGGACTCTCGCCACGGGAGCTCCAGGTGCTGGCCGAACTGACTGCTGGCCGCACCAACCGGGAGATCGCCGAGCGGCTGTACATCACGCCGCGCACCGTAGGAACCCATATCGAGCACATCCTCGCCAAGCTTGACCTCCCCAACCGCGCGGCCGCCGCCGCCCGAGCCGCCGCCTGGGGAATCGAACCCTCCTGCTGACGCGAGCCCGGCAGCGCAAAACGCTTGGACCGCGGGCGCGCCCCTGCGGACGCTCCGTTTCCTCACCTGCTGGGGCGACAACAGAGGGTTGAGGCAGGACCAGTGTGGTCCCACGCCTGCGGGCTGGCCCATCTCGTACTGCCGTACACGCTGCCCGCACCGTGCTCAACTCGCCAAATCAGATACTCAGTCACACGTATTCACGGGCCGTCGTACAGCGCTCTGGCGGTGGCCCGCTCCTGATTCCGCACCCCGAATCGAGGCCGACGATGACCACGCCCTGGCCGCCCCGGCGCGGCGCCCGCCGCCCGCTCGCCCCGCGCGTCGCCGCGCCCCGCGAGCCGGTCGACCACGCCTGCATCGGCCGCCGCGTCGTGCGCTGCCGCGCGAAGGGCATGGACGCCGGCGCCGTCGCTGCGGCCCTCGAGGACGCCCGGTTCGACACCCGGCAGGACTCGCGGCACGAGGACCTGGCCGACGACGTCCGCGGCCCGAGCGGAGCTCGCGGAGTGGGAGCGCATCGAGCAGCTGCTCGCCGCCGCGCCGGGCACCGTCTACGACCCGGACACCGAAGACGTCGTCCAGGCCGAGCTTGCCGCCGAATCCGCGCCCGCCGCCCGGGAAGCCGACCTGCGCGAAGCCGCCCGGATCGCGGCCCGCGCCGATGAGCTCCAGGCGCTGCGCGAGCTGGGCACGCTGGAGCAGATCGAGCCCCGCGCCGGCGACGAAGCCGTACGCGACGAACTCACCCGCCGCGCCGGGCCGCCCCGGGGCGGCGGTGAGCGTTCGACCCGCAGAAAGCAGCCCCAAAATGTGCTGGTCGTAGGGCTCAACGAATTTCCAGGACAGCGGAGCGCGTGCCATGGGACTGTCGGACGTCGCCCTCAACGAAATTGATTACCTGGACCTGGATTTCTGATCAGGAGACCTTTCGCGCGAAGGCCGCAGCGGGAACCCGGATGTCGGCGACCGCCGGCCTCTGTCGCGCGTCACGCGGCGTCCGTGAAGAACTCGGTGAGCTTCGTGTTCAGCGTCTCCGGCCGCGTGAACGGGATCATGTGGTGGGAGACGTCGGGAAGCGTGTCGACGATGGCGTGTGGCAGGGTTCTGCTCGCGCGCTTGGCGACGGTATCGATGCTGTGCACCCGGCTGCACTCGGCCAACACCACGAGTACCGGAACGTCCAGCGCATGCAGGACTGACGGTTTCGGCCGCCGCCCGGCGATGATCTTGCTGGTCGGGACTGCGGTGCTGAGCCTGTGCAGGGCGAGCCAGTCCGGGTCGAGGTCGGCGCCGGCTGTTTCCCAGTGCAGGTAGGCGTCGTTGCCTCGGGCTGGGCGCAGCATGCCGGGCAGGGCGTGCCACAAGCAGGCCGGGGCGAACCCGGCGAAGCACTGGGTGGGGTCGAGCAGAGCGAGGCGGCCGATGCTGCCGCGCGGCGCCTGCAGGGCGTGGGCCAGGGCCAGCCAGGCGCCGAAGGAGTGACCGCACAGGTCGGCGTGTTCGATTTTGAGTGTGGTGAGCACGTGGGCAAGCCAGTCCAGCAGGTCATGCCGGGTGCGCACCGGCTGGCCGGTGTTGCTGCTGCGGCCGGGGTCGCCGATCGTGTCCGGCGCGTAGACGCGCCGGGTTCGGGCGAGCGTGGCCGCGTTCGCGTACCAGGAGGCTGAGTTGGACCGGCCTCCGTGCAACAGCACCAACGGCGGCGCGTCGCGCGGTCCGCAGGCGTTGACCCGCGTCACACCGAACCGGGAGGGCACATCGATGGCCTCGACCGGCACGCCCCATCGCGCCATCAGCGTGTCGTAGGCCGCGTCGAAGGCGCCGAGGTCGCCGGGAGCGGACGCGGACGGTTGGGAGGCCGACTGGGATTGGGCTCGTGCGTGCATGATGGCCCCGTTCGCCGATAGTATCGATGAGTGAGTAACTCACTCATCGAGAGAATAGGGGGGCGGCGGATGCCACGCAACGCACCTGGCAGCAAGAAGACGGATCCCGTGGCCCCAGGCAGCCAGACGGCTACGCACACCCGGATGGGCCTGGTGCACCTGCTGCGGTCGGTCGCCGTCGACCTCGACCTACAGGCCGCTGCCTTCGCCACGGAGTACGCCCTGCACCCGACCGACCTGCGTGCCCTGATCGCCCTGCTCGACGCCGAGCGCGCCGACGAGTCGATGACCCCGGGACGCCTCGGCACACGGCTGCACCTGAACTCCCCGGCCACAACCGCCGTGATCGGCCGACTCGAAGCGCTCGGCTTCCTTACCCGCGAACGCGACCCGCACGACCGCCGTCGGGTATTGCTCATCGTCAGCCAGGAAGCCAAGACGCTCGGCTGGAGCTTCTTCGGACCCCTGATCGCACGAATCCTCGCTGCCCTGGACGGATTCGACGAAAACGACCTCGACGCCTACGAACGAGTCCTGCGCGCCATCGCGCAGACACTACCGACGGCCTGATACGCCAGTCTGGTTTCGTGATCTTGCGTCAGGGCCGACCGGGTACTGGTACGGCCACCGCGTGATCATCGGGGGTTGTGTGGACTCCTGAAGATCGTGCGGTGGCCCGCAGGCCATAGCGTAGACCCTGCCCGCTGGCGGGCGATGTTCGACCAGGTCATCGCCCGGATCGCGGGCAGGTTCAGGCGAGTTGAGCCCTGGGCCGCGGCCCGCGCCTACCTGCTCGGGCTGCTGTCGGGCGTCGAGCGGAAGAACTGCTGGCAGCCGGCCGAACAGGCGGGCCATACGCGGCCTGGGCCGATGCAACGTCTGCTGCGCTACGCCGCTGGGACGCCGATGCCGTCCGCGACGACATCGGCACCGGCAGCCATCGGCACCTGCTCATCCGACGCAACCGGTCCACCGGCGAACTCGCCTTCTACTGCTGGTCACCCGCCAAGGTGGCGTTGTCGGAACTGCTCCCTGTCGCTGGTGTTGTCGGCAACGGCTGAATTTGGGGCCAGTTCGAACGGTTTAATCGTGAGCAGGCGGCCACACTGGCGGCGCGCCGGGGGTGGTTGTGAGGCAGCGGCCGGGGAGCCGGCGGCAGGGACGTCAGAAGCATTCTTCTTTCCGGTCATGTGGCCGTTGTTGATCGAGGCTCACTCGTATCCCGGCCGTCAGAGACGACAGAGACCGCCTACGAGGTGAAGGGCGTCTCTCCCGGGCCTGCTCAGGGCCGGCGGCCGACAGCGGACCGACTCCACGCACGTGATCAGCGCGATCCCCACGCTCAACCGGCTCGAGCTGGTGGGTGAAACACTCCGGGCCGCGCTGGAAGCACT
The DNA here is from genome assembly GCF_042896465.1 of Streptomyces sp. NPDC001292. Taxonomy (NCBI): domain Bacteria; kingdom Bacillati; phylum Actinomycetota; class Actinomycetes; order Kitasatosporales; family Streptomycetaceae; genus Streptomyces; species Streptomyces sp. NPDC001292. Next base: position 12,171 of record NZ_JBIAXG010000055.1, on the reverse strand, counting down.
CGCCGCCGCGGTCCCTGACTGGCTCACGACCCACACCCGGCCGCACTGGGCGGAACGCTACGCACACCGGTCAGAGGAATACCGGTTGCCCAAGAACGATGCCGAACGGCTGGCCTATTGCGAAAGCGTCGGCGCGGACGGCGCCGACCTGCTGGCGGACCACGACGGACCTGATGCCCCGCCGTGGCTGGGTGAGCTCCCGGCTGTCCGGACCCTGCGACGGATCTGGGATGAGCACTACCGCCGGGGGGACTCCGGCCGGCCGCGATGGCGCACGTCCAAGCAGTTACCGTCAGCCGGGGAAACGGCAGGCCAGCCCCTACGACCCGGACGCCCGTTAGAGGGCTTCTCGAAACCGAGTGTGGGGCTGGGAATTCAGTACAGGTGTGCTGTTCAGGTGATTGGCTGCGCGCAGGCATGACAGCAGGGCCTCTCGGTAGCACAGAGGGTGTCTACGCCACTGCTCACCGGGAGGCCCTGTTGCCGCAGTTGTATCGGTCTGTCGTGGAAGAGTCCATTCCGGACACGCGGGTGTGTCACTGCTTCGCCCACACGTACGCAAACGCCGCAGACAATCCGTCCGGCGGGCACTGCTATCCGACCGACATGGCGGACGCGGAGTGGACCACGGTCCGCGGCATGATTCCGGTGTCGGCGTGGGGCGAGGGCCGGGGCGGCCGGCCCGAGGAGTACTGCCACCGCGACATACTCGACGCGATCCGGTACGTGGTGGACAACCCGTACCTCCCCCTCACGGAACTCGGCGTCGTAGATGCTTCCTGGATGCCATGACCTCCACCATCGGCCACGGTCTCCGCAGAAGGAGGGGAGGTACATCCGCGGCCGCAGTGTCCACGGTGCCGGTCGGTGCGGGCCCGCGGTGCGCCTTGCCGCCCTCGACGAGCGTGCCGCAGCCAGGACTGGGGATTCTCTGCCACCTGATCCTGTCGCCGCGGGCCGCACCGTCACAGCCGTGCCGACGGGCGGCCCGGTGGCGACGATTCCCGGGTTCGCGTCCGAGCAGGTGGCTGGGTCTGAGAGACTGGGATTCGTGTCCGACGTTCCACAGCCCCAGCCGTTCGCCTATCTGCAGGCGCCGAACGCCGCCCTCTACGGCCGGATACTGACCGTGTTCGCGCAGGCGCGGGAGCGGTTCATCGTCCATCTGCGGCCGGAGGACGTGGCCGCCGAGCTGCGCCAGGGCTTTGATGGTACGCCGACGGTGTCGGTCGAGGCCGTCGGCGGAGCGTTGGAGAAGCTGGTCGAGTGGGGCAACCTTCGGGCGGACGCCGACACCGGCCGGGTGACCTCGGTCGAGGACTTCCACCGGGCGCGCTACCTTTACCAGCTCACCCGCCACGGTCAGGCCGCGCTGCGCGCGATGGTCGTGTACGAGCAGGCGCTGGGCCGGCGCGGCCAGTTGCAGTCGGTCGCGCTGGCGGACATCGCCGAGCAGCTGGGCTCGCTGCTGCTGCTCGCGCAGGCGGAGGACCCCGATCCGGCCAAGACGCATCTGCTGCTGCTGCAGATCGCCGAACGGTTCGGCAGCCTGGCGGACAACGCCCAGGCGTTCATGGCATCGCTGCGCCGCACCATCGACTTCCAGGAGGGCGACGAGGAGGCGTTCGTCGCGTACAAGGACCGGCTGGTCGAGTACATCGAGCGCTTCATCGCCGACTTGGCGGGCCGCGGCGCGCAGATCGCGGACCTGCTTACCCGGCTGAACGCGGCCGGTGTGGAGCGGTTGCTGCTGGCGGCCGCCCGGCGGGAGGCCGGCGACGCCGTACCCGACGCGGACGAACCGGAGGCGGAGCAGGCGCGCGCGGAGGCGACGCACGCGGCGCTGAGGGCGTGGGAGAACCGCTGGCGGGGCCTGGCCGACTGGTTCCTCAGCCGGTCGACGCGGCAGCCCTCCCAGGCGAAGCTGCTGCGCAGCGCGGCGGTCAGCGCGATCACCGGCCTGATCAACACGGTGGCGGCGCTGAACGAGCGGCGCGGCGGCCGCTCGGACCGGTCGGCCGACTTCCGGGCACTGGCCCGCTTCTTCGCGCAGGCCCCGGACGACGCCGCCGCGCACCGCCTGTGGCGGGCGTCCTTCGCCCTCGCCCCGGCCCGGCACCTGACGGTCGACGCCGCCACCGAGGCGGCCTGGCGGGAGGCGGACCTCGCCGCCACCACTCCGTGGGCCGACGCTCCGCCGCTGGAGATCAGCCCGCGGCTGCGCGAGACCGGTTCGTACGAGCGGCGCGGCACGCCCAACCGGGTCGCGGACCGCACGGCGGCCCGGCAGGTGCTGGCCGAGCAGGTCGAGCGGGAGGCCGCCCAGACCGCCGCCGCCCGGGCCCGGCTGGCCACCGACGGCCCGGTGCCGCTGTCCCGACTGGCCGGCCCGGAGGGGCTCGACCCGCACGCGTTCCGCTTGTTCCTCGCGGTGCTCGGCGACGCGCTGTCGGCACGGGTGCCGGGCGAGAGCGAGTCCTCGGCGGTCACCGGGGACGGTACGATGGAGGTCCGGCTGAAACTGGTGGACCCGGACACGGTGGTGGAGATCCCGACCGCGGACGGTGTGCTCTTCGGGCCCGAGCACGTCGTCGAGATCATCGACCTCGCGCCCACGGGGGATGCGGCATGACCGACGCGGATGTCCAGGCCGAGCGGCGCCGGGCCGCCCGCGCGCTGCTCGCCTCACCGCTGATGACCAGCGGCAGCGAGGAGTTCCGGCTGGTCCGCAAGCACGCGGGCGAGCTGGCGGCCTGGTTCACCCAGGAGACCGGTTGGCGGCTGGTGGTCGACGCCGAGACGGCGCGGCTGTACAAGTCGCCGGTCCGGCTGGACGACGCCACCCGTCCCGCCCGCGCGCCGCGGACCAGGGTGCCCTTCACCCGCCGCCGCTATGTGCTGCTCTGCCTGGCACTGGCCGTGCTGGAGCGGGCCGACGCCCAGATCACCCTGGGCCGGCTGGCCGACGGTGTGCTGACGGCGGCCGGCGACCCGGTGTTGGCGGCGGCGGGGATCGAGTTCCGGATGGACCGCCGCGAGGAGCGCTCCGACCTGGTGGCCGCCGTGCGGCTGCTGCTGGACCGGGGTGTCCTGCACCGGGTGGCCGGCGACGAGGAGGCGTACCTGTCGGAGGCGTCCAACGACGTGCTCTATGACGTACGACGGCGGGTCCTGGCCGCACTGCTGGCCGCGACCCGTGGCCCGTCCACGGTCGAGGCCGCTGCCCCGCAGGAGCGCCTGATGCTGCTCACCTCCGAGGTCGCGCCCGACACCGAGGAGCTACGGCTGCGGGCGCTGCGCCACCGGCTCACCCGCAGACTGCTGGACGACCCAGTGGCGTACTACGCCGAGCTGCCGGAGGACGAGCGCACCTATCTGGTGTCCCAGCGACACGCGATCACCCGCCGGATCAGCGAACTCACCGGCCTCGTGGCGGAGATGCGCGCCGAGGGGATCGCCATGGTCGACCCCGAGGACGAGCTGACCGACCTGCGGATGCCCGAGCAGGGCACCGACGGCCATGCCACCCTGCTGGTCGCCGCCCACCTCGCCACCGCCGACGGCCCCCGCACCGAGCCGCAACTCCTCGAGCTGGTACGGCAACTGGCCGTGCAGCACCGCTCGTACTGGCGCAAGGGAGCTGCCGAGCCCGCCGCGGCGGCCGACCTGCTCGCCCAGGCTCTCGACCGGCTCGCCGCCCTCGACCTGGTGACCCGGGAGGGCGGCACCGTCACCGCCAAGCCGGCGCTGGTCCGCTACGCCCTGGCCGCCCCGACCATCCGAAAGGCCCGCTCCCGCGCATGACCGCTCCCCTGCCCGAGCCGACCCGCACCCGCTGGCAGCCGCTGCGCGCCGGGCTGGTCGACCTCTTCTACTACGACGCCGAGGAGTTCCGCTTCCACGACGGGCGGCTGCTGCTGCGCGGCAACAACGGCACCGGCAAGTCGAAGGTGCTCGCACTCACCCTGCCCTTCCTCCTGGACGGCGAACTCGCCGCGCACCGGGTCGAACCGGACGGCGACCGCGCCAAGCGGATGGAGTGGAACCTGCTACTCGGCGGCAAGCACCCGCACGACGAGCGCACCGGCTACACCTGGCTGGAGTTCGGGCGGATCGGGGAGGACGGCACGCCGCAGTACCGGACGATCGGCGGCGGTCTCAAAGCGGTCAAAGGCCGGGGCGTCGCCAAGCACTGGTTCTTCACCACCACCCTGCGCGTCGGCCCGGAGCTGGCGCTGATGTCCGCTACCCGCGTCCCCTTCACCCGGGAGCGGCTGCGCGAGGCGCTGCAGGGCTACGGGCTGGTCCACGACACGGCCGCCGAGTACCGCAGGGCGGTGGACGAGCAGCTGTTCGGCCTCGGCCCGGGCCGCTACGAGGCACTGGTCAACCTGCTGATCCAGCTACGCCAGCCGCAGCTGTCCAAGAAGCCGGACGAGAAGCTGCTGTCCAAAGCGCTCACCGAGGCCCTGCCGCCGCTCGATCCCGCCCTGATCGGCGAGGTCGCGGAGGCGTTCCGCGGCCTGGACGAGGAACGGCACGCCCTCCAGGCGCTCGCCGAGGCCTCCGGCGCCGCCGCCGACTTCCTGACCCACTACCGCCGTTACGCACAGATCTCAGCAAAGCGGCAGGCCGCCGTGGTGCGGGTCGCGCACAGCCGGTACGAGCACCTGGGCCGCGACCTCGGCGAGGCGGAGGCCGAAGACGCCGCCGCCGCCGAGCAGGTACAGCGGGCGGAGACGCGTCTGGCGGAGCTAGAGGACGCCCGAGAGACCCTGGGAGCCGCCCGGGAGGCGCTCACCCGCAGCCCCGAGATGGACGCCGCCCGCGAGCTGGAACAGGCCGGGAAGACCGCCGAGGCCCTGCGCGGCGTCGCCGACGACCGCACCGTCGCCTGCCGCACCGCGCGCCGCCAGGCCGACGACTGGCAGCGCCGCGCCGCCGCCGCCCACGCCCAGCACGAGGCCGACCGGGGCGCCCTCGCTTCGGCCGACGACGCCGCACACCGCGCCGCCGAAGCGGCCGGAATCGACCACGCGCCGGTGGCCGAGGCACTGAAACGCGACCAGGCACTGTTCCCGGACGCCCGCCGGACCGGTGAGCGGGCGGTCGCACGCCGCCGCCAGGCCGTCACCGGCCTGGTCGCGCTGCTCACCGAGGCCGAGCAGGCGGGCGGGCGGGCCCGTACGGCGCAGACCGAGGCCGCACGCCGCTCCGCCGACTTCGAGGCCGCACGCGAGCGGTCCGCCGAGGCGTCGCGGGCCGTCGCCGAGCAGGGTGCGGCCCTGACGACGGCCTGGCGCGCCTGGGCCGCCGCCACGTTCGAGCTGCGCCTGCCCGACCCCGACCAGGCCCTGGCGGCTCTGGAAGCCTGGACGGACACCCTGGCCGGCCCCGACCCGGCGGCCGAGGCCGCCGCCGCGGCGTACCGCACGGCCGTGGGCGCGCTCACCCGCCGCGAAGCCGAACTCGACGCTGAGGACGCCGGGGTACGGCGCGAACTCGCCGCCGTGGACGAGGAGGTCGCCCGCCTGGAAGCCGGCGGTCACGACGCCCCGCCCCTGGTGCACACCCGCGACCCGCGCGCCCGCGAGGACCGTCCGGGCGCGCCGCTGTGGCGGGCCGTCGATTTCGCCGACGCCGTACCGGCCGAGCACCGCGCCGGGATCGAGGCCGCGCTGGAGGCCGCCGGGCTACTGGATGCCTGGCTCACCCCGGACGGCACCCTGCTCGACGCCGACGACGCCGTGCTGCTGCCCGGTACCAAGGCGCCCGGCACCAGTCTCGCCACCGTGCTGCGTCCGGCCGTCGACCGTGCCGACCCGCTGGCCGCTGCCCTCGGCGACGAAGCGGTGTCGGCCGCCCTCGCCGCGGTCGCCCTCGGCGGGGACACCGGCCACCACACCTGGGTGGCCACCTGCGGCCGTTACCGGATCGGCGTCCTGGCCGGCCGCTGGACTAAGCCCGCCGCTCACTACATTGGCGAAGGCGCCCGGGAGGCCGCCCGCCGCTCCCGTCTCGCCGAGCTGGCTGCCCGGCGTGGCGAACTCGCCAGCCAGCTCGACGAGTTGGACGAGCAGCGACACGCCGTCCGGGCCAGGGCCGCTGCGCTGGCCGCCGAGCAGCAGGCCCAGCCCTCCGACCATGCACTGCGCGAGGCACACACCCGCGCCGGTCACGAGGCCGAGGCCGTACGCCGTCTGACGGACCGCCTGGCAGAGGCCGAGCGCGAGGCCGCCGCCCGTCAGGAGGATGCGGAGCGCGCCGACCGGGAGGTCCACGAGTACGCCCTGGACACCGGCCTGCCCACCACCCGCGAGGACCTCGAGCAGGTCCGCGACGCGGTGTCCGGCTACGTCGCCGCCCTCGCCGAGCTGCTTCCGGCCGCCGTCGCCCGGGCTCGCTCCGCCGGCCTCGCATCCGAGACCGCCGTCGAGGCCGAGACCGCCGCCGCTGCTCTCGCCGAGGCCGAGGAGGCCGAGACCGCCGCCCGTCGCACGGCCGACGCAGCGGTGGAGCGTCACCGGGTGCTGGCCGAGACGGTCGGAGCGAGCGTCGAGGAGCTGTACCGGCGACTGGCCGAGGCCGAAGCGGCCATCGCCGCCCGGGACGCCGAGGAGAAGACCGTCCGCCGCAGGCGGGACGAGGCCATGACCGCCCGCGCCCGCGCAGAGGGCCGCCGCGGTGAGATCAGCGCCCGGATCGAGGAGGCCGTCGCCGAACGCGACCGGGCCGTGACCGCCCTCCACTCCTTCGCCGCCACCGGCCTGCTCACCGCGGCCCTCCCCGAACTCGCCGTCCCGCCCCTGGACGAGCCCTGGGCCCCCACCCCGGCCGTGGCCCTGGCCCGCACGATCAACCAGGAACTCGACGGCACCGACGACTCCGAGCGCCGCTGGGAACTGATCCAGCAGCGGATCTCCGCCGAGCACAAGACGCTCACCGACGCCCTCGGCCGCCACGGCCACTCGGTCGGCATGACCCTGCACGACGGCATCATGATCGTCGACGTGGTCTTCCAGGGCCGCACCCACGACGTGCCCGCCCTCGCCGCCTCGCTGCGCGAGGAGGTCGCCCAGCGCACCCGCCTGCTGTCCGCCAAGGAACGTGAACTGCTGGAGAACCACCTGGTCGGTGAGGTCGCGGGAGCCCTCCAGGAACTGATCGCCGCCGCCGAGGAACAGGTGCAGGCGATGAACGAGGACCTCGCCGCCCGGCCCACCTCCACCGGCATGACCCTGCGCCTCGTCTGGCAGCCCGCCAAGGACGCGCCGCCCGGCCTGGAAGCCGTCCGCAGCCGCCTGCTGCGCCAGTCCTCCGACGCCTGGACCCCGGCCGACCGGGCGGCGGTCGGCGAGTTCCTCCAGGCCAGGATCGCGCAGGACCGCGAGAACAACCCCGGCGATTCCTGGGCCGACCAGCTCACCCGTGCCCTGGACTACCGCACCTGGCACGCCTTCACCATCCAGCGCCGCCAGGACGGCCAGTGGCGGCCCGCCACCGGTCCGGCCTCCGGCGGCGAGCGCGTGCTCGCCGCCTCCGTCCCGCTGTTCGCCGCGGCCTCCTCGCACTACTCCTCCGGCAGCCCGCACGCCCCGCGCTTGATCGCCCTGGACGAGGCGTTCGCCGGCGTCGACGACGACTCGCGGGCCAAGTGCCTCGGTCTGCTCGCCTCGTTCGACCTGGACGTGATGATGACCAGCGAACGCGAGTGGGCCTGCTACCCGACCGTGCCCGGCATCGCCATCGCCCAGCTGAGCCGCCGCGAGGGCATCGACGCCGTCCTGGTCACCCCCTGGCGCTGGGACGGCACCGCACGCACCCGCGAGGCCCGGACCGCCCCGTACGTCCCCGCCCAGGCCCTGGCCGCCGGAAAGAGGCAGCCGTCCCTCCTCCACGGTGAGTAGCCGATGACGGACCTGCCGCGGCTGCACCGCCTGCTGGGCGGCCCCGAGACCGCCTGGCTGCTGGAACGCGCCCGCAACCGGCTCGCCACCGGCCGGCCCCTGGACAGCCCCGCCACCCTCAAGGCCGCCACTTCCGAGCAGCGCCGCGCGGTCGAGCTGCTGCTCGGCCGCCGGCTGCGCTCGGGCAGCTCCCTGACCGTGCCACTGGCCGAGGTCGACCGCGTGCTGCGCGCATCAATGGCCTGCCCGGACGGCCTCGCAGCGGCGGTGGTCGCCCTGACGGGCCCAGTGACCGACCGGCGGGCCGAGGAAGCCGCCCTCGCGGCCGCCTGGCAGCGGGCGCTGGTCGAACTCGACCACCCCGGCGTCGCCGACCGGGCCGGCCTCGCGCCCTGGCGGGCCAAGGTGGAGTCCACCGGCCTGCTCAAACGCCTCTCCGGAGGCGACCCCGTAGCCGCACGGGAGCTCGCCGCCGACGCGGTACGGGTACTCTCCGCGCTCCCCGCCGACGGCCTCACCCTCCCCGTCCTCGCCGCCCGCACCCTGGGCGACGCCCACGCCCTGGACGACGGCCGCCCGCTGGCCGCACTCGTCCTCTCCGCCGTCCGCGCGCTTGCCGCGCTGCCCGAGACGGCCACGGGCGCCGACGGCCGCCGAGCCGCCTGGGCTGCGGCCGGCGTGGCACTGGACGACCTCTCCTCCCGCGTCCTCGTACACGGCCTGCCCGGTTCCCCCCGCACAACGACCGGCCACATCCTCGCCGCCGCCCGCGACGGCGGCGAACCCTGCGTCCTGACGCTCCGCCAGGTCGTTGGACGACCGCCCGGACTCGGACTGAACGGTCACACCGTCCACGTCTGCGAGAACCCCGCTGTCCTCGCCGCCGCAGCCGACGAACTGGGCTCCGACTGCCCACCGCTGGTCTGCGTGGAAGGCAACCCGTCCGCCGCCGCCCGCACCCTGCTCACCCACATCGCCGACCAGGGCCACCCGATCGCCTACCACGGCGACTTCGACTGGGGCGGCATCCGCATCGCCACCGGCATCCTGCGCCTGCCGACCGCCGTGCCCTGGCGCTACGACACCCCCTCCTACCTCGCCGCCGTCGAACGCGGCCTCGGCACCCCGCTCACCACCGGCACCCCGACGCCCACCCCCTGGGACCCCACTCTCGCCGAGGCCCTTACCCAGCACGCAGTACGCGTCGAGGAGGAACACCTCCTCGACCAACTGCTCGCCGACCTTGGCACGCACTGATGCGTGCCATACGTGTCCATTACTGACTTCAGCTCGTCAGAGTGAACTCAGTCGAAGTCCCTGATGCGCCGCCTCACAGCGCAGCAGCTCCCTCTGGTCGATGAACCAGGTCGCTGTGGCACGCACCGTGACGAAAACGGGCGCCGGCTTGTACTACTTCCGAAACTCAATCACCATCGGGCGGGAAGCCCAGCGTCGAGCCGCAGTGTTGGTCGATGACGCGCAAGGCCTTGAGGCGTGGGCTTCGAGCCAGTCGGTGGCTGCGGCCGCCGCGTCGATCTGGTCGTTCTTGGGCCGCCCGCCACGGGAGAGCTCACGGACCGGCTGGTCGCTGCGGCAGGGATATCGACGACGCTCTCGCCGCGGGCGATGAGCCACTGAGCGAGATACCGGCCCAGTCCGTTGGCGTTCTCCACAGCCCACTTGGCACTGCAGTTACCGCTTGGCCCAGGTCAACAGCCGCCGGTAGTGGCTCAACGACGGTGGTGATGTGGGTGGACTTGTGGGGACCAACGCCGAGCAGTACTCCTCATGGTCGGACGACAGGACAGCCACGGTCGACACCCGGCTTCCGGAACCAGACGACCGGGACATGCCTCTGTTGAGTCAGGCCGCGGACGGACACCCGACCCGCGAGATATCCCGGGAGAGCCAACCCCGAAGAGCGGTAGACGGCTCACGAGTCACCCGGACCGGCGTCCCACGGCACGCTACGAGCGGCCAACCCGACCGCGTCCCGGCTACCCCCGTACAAGTCGGCGGTTCACCCCCTTGGTCACCCCTGTGGTGGATGCCACCTACCCGGTGCCGCTGGTGTGCTCTCAGCGCACGGACGGTAGATGAGGAGTGACGAGATGGTGCCCGAGCACGCGACCCTGACCCAGTTCCTTCGAGGAGCGTCGACGTCACCCCAGTTCGAGTGGTGAGCTCAACTCGCTCATCCTCGACGTGGCGCTGGCGTGCAAAGCGATCTCCCGGCGCATCGCGTCCGGGGCGCTCACGGACCTGATCGGCAACGCGGGCGCCGTCAACGTGCAGGGCGAGCAGCAGCAGAAGCTCGACGTGGTGGCCAACGGCACAGCAGGCCGGCGGTCTGGCCAGCACCGGCCGAGAGCGCGTCCTGCAGGTGAAGCCCACCGATCTCCACCAGCGCATCGGCTTCATCTTCGGCAGCCGCGAGGAAGCGGCTACGCGATCCGCGTGCCGGTGCCGACCGGCTCGGCCACCGACCTCACCTTCGGCTCGTCGCAGGGCGCGCAGCACGGGAGGGAGGGGCCGCTCCACGCTGAGCCTGGACCAAGATTGTCCGGCTCCAGATGGTCCGGGGCCGGGCGTCGGTGGACGCCCCAGCCCTGGCCGAGTACTGGGCCGCACGACGGCGCTGGAACAAACCCCCGCTGAGTCCGGCGGTGGTGAAGCTGCAGAATGGATCACAGGAGTGCGGCGGTGTGATGTGGAGGGGGGTGGGCCTTTTCGATGCCGGCGTGTGCGAGGGTCTTGTCCTTGTCGCGCCGGTCGATTTGGGCCTGGGTTCTGGGGGTGGTCTCGAAACGGTGGTGCAGCCGACGCGGTTCGTCTGTCCCGATGCGCGGCTCGGCCGCGGTGCGGGGTCGGGCTTGTTGCGGATGGGGCTTGACGCGCTGGTGATTGGCGGTGATGCCGGTACTGCTCGAGCAGGCGTTCATGGGCCGCCGTGTCCTTGATCAGCGGTTCTGTCCGCGGCATCGCGTCGATCAGCGGCGCTTCCTCGGTCACCACCCCGTGCCTGTGTTCCCTGGCGGCTGCTGACCCGCGGGCGGGCCTGGCGGGGCCTGCGAGGAGAGGTGCTTGCCGCATGGTCTGCCGGTGCACACCCGTCTCCCGGGCAGTCTCCGAGACGCTCATCGCACCAACGCATGCAGAGCGCGAAAACGCCGCAAGCAGTTTATTCGTGCCGCCTTCAATGATTCCTGCGATGCGAGTCTGGCCTGCTCCGAGTGCGCCCTTCCTGTGGAGTCTCAGTGCCGCGCCTACGACGTGACGTGCATGACCAGCGCGGTTTTCGGCGCCTTGCCGACCGGGGTCAGCCGCGCCAGCAGGGGGGACCCTGTCTTCACGGCAGCGCATGCCCGACGACCGGAGCGGTCGGTCACGTCCCGCTCGCAACCAGCCACCGACAGCTTCTAACAGCCCGGCGGGTTCTGGGGGCCCGCGCAGCCCGTGCTCAGCGATTGCGCCGTGGCCTTCGTTGTCTGAGGCGTTGCCGCGGCACTCGTCACGCCCACCGTTCCGGCGAGCAGCGCGGCAACGCAGAACGCGCCGAGGAGGTGTCGGATGCGTTTCCGGGCTGTTGTCACCATGATGATCTCCCTTGGCTTGGGGTGATGGATTACTCCTGATTTGTCGGTTTAGTCCTACAGGTTGGTACTACAGCCGGACCACTGTCAACGGCCTGGGGGTGGGGAGTGCAGTGGGGCGGGTGAGGCAGTGGGGCGGTCTTTGCGGGGCCGTCCCGCGATCGTGTGCCCCTGCCGTATGGAGTGGCGGTACTCCGGACGGGCCACCTACGTGATCGGTGAGGACTGGGCTCCTCCCACGCGTCGGTTCCATAGACGGAGACGAGGAAGATCCACAAGGGAAACACCTCGTCCCTGCCTGCCTACGACCCGGGGAGCCCTGGAGAACCCGGCCCCGGCGTCGGGCCGCAATCATGTCCGCCCGGCAGCCGGAAAGCCGTCGGCCCGCCGCGGCCGGCAGCCGGAAACCGCCGGCCCGCCGTGGCCGACTCGACTGCGCCGGTCCACGTGGGAAGGGGGAGGCTAGAGTTTGATCACTGATACCGAGGCCGAGCCCTCATTGGCCGCGTAGGCGCGGTGTCCGTCGGGGGAGACTGCTACCCATACCGGGTACCCGCCGACGTGGATGGGGTTGCCGACGGTGCGGTTGGTGGTGGTGTCGATCATCGACACCGAGTCCGGGCCGGAGTTGGCTGTGTAGGCGCGGTGTCCGTCGGGGGAGACCGCTACTC
>NZ_JBIAXG010000054.1:0-52528 GCF_042896465.1 Streptomyces sp. NPDC001292 | reverse complement strand
CAAGAACTGACGCATCACCCTCCGCCGTCAGCAGCCCGCGTCGCCGCTGACGGCGGGGCACATACCCCCGCAAGATCAATGCGGCGCTGCACTAGGACGTGGATGCAGACGCCGGCCAGATCGTGCTCTCGGGCGAAGTCGAGGACATCGTCGGGGCTGTAGGCGCCGTAGGTGAGGTTGGTGAGCAGTGCGTAAGCGTGACCGAAGAGCCGGACCCGGTCGATCCGGTCGATCAGCACCCGCGCGCGCTCGGTCGTCAGGTCCGGGATCTGTTCGATCTCGGCTGCGGCGAGGTTCGGACTCAGGAGCGCTCGGAACTGCGCATCGAGGTGGGGCATCGTTGTCTCCTTAGAAAGCGGGTTGCGAACGTGCGTCGCCGCCACACCTTCTTCCTAATCAACGCAATGGATGGTGCGTTAGAGCCATTGACAGCCCAGTTCTGTGGACCAATTCGGCAGGCCCACCTCTGGGGCTACGCCTCAACAGCTCCGCCGGGTTCGAGCTGTTCGAACGCCTCTGCCATCCGCGCTACGGCACGCGCCATGTGCTCGGCTGCGGTGCCGGCGAACCCGATCAGCAGTGCGGGCGGCAGCCGGCGCTGCACGCGATACTCCCCCAGGGGATACGTGAAGACGCCCTGCCGGGCGAGGCCACGTGCGCAGTCGATGTCGTTGACGGATGCCTCGAGCCACCCCATCACGTGGAGCCCGGCGGCGACCGGCCTCGCCGTCAGCCGGTGCGCAAGCTGCGCGTCGAGCTGTTCGAGCAGGGCGTCCTGGCGGGCGGCGTACAGTCGGCGCGTGCGCCGGAGGTGGGTGTGCAGGTGCCCTTCGGCGAGGAAGTCGGCGAGCGCCGCCTGCATCACGGTCGCGGGGGTGTACCGATCACCGAGCAGGCCGACGTGAACGGCTCGACGAGGTCGTGGGGCAGCACGGCGTAGCCCAGTCGCAGCGACGGCGCCAGCACTTTGCTGAATGTGCCGACGTAGATGACGTGTCGCGCTTGGTCGAGTCCGAACAGCGGGGGCAGCAGCTTGCCGTGATAGCGAAGCTCGCTGTCGCAGTCGTCCTCGACGATCCAACTCCCGTGCGCCTGCGCCCACGCGATCCACTCCCCGCGCCGCGCCGGACTCATGACCGTGCCCAGGGGATGCTGCCGGGACGGCGTGAGGTAGGCGAGGCGTGCCGATGGGTCGCCCCCTGCCGCCACCGCGCCCGCGTCGTCGACCGGCACGCCCTGGACGCGGCATCCCTGCGATTGGAACGCGAGCCTTCCGGAGATGTGGCCGGGGTCTTCGACGAGCACTGTGTCGGCGGGGTCTAGCAGAAGCACCGCGAGGACATTGAAGGCCTGTTGGGCACCGGAGGTCACCACGACCTGCTCGGCGCCGCAGCTGAGGCCCCGCACGTCGTTGAGGTAGTCGGCGATCGCCTGGCGCAGTGGCTCGTACCCGTACGGGTCGCCGTACCCGACGGCGGCTGCGTCGGTGCGCGTTGCGTGCCGCGCCAGCAGCCGCCGCCACACGCCGGCAGGGAACGCGGATGCCGCGACCTGGCTGGGGACGAACGACTCGGTGTCTTTCGGATCCCACGAGTGCGGCGCCTCGCTGAACAGGCTGGCACCGCGTGCCGACGTCGCCGCGCCGCGCTCGGACAGCTGCGGGCGCGCAACAGGCGCCGGTGCCATCGTGGCCGTCCACAGTGCGTCCACATACGTGCCGTCCCCCTGGCGTGCACGCAGGAACCCCTCGGCCGTGAGCTGCTCGAACGCGTTGACCACGGTCAGCCGCGAGACCCCGAGCTCGGCGACGAGCGTCCGCGTGGAGGGCAATCGGGTTTCCGGCGGCAGGGTGCCGTCGAGGATGAGTCCCCGCAGCTGCCGATACAGCTGCAGGTGCAGCGGCAGGGCGCTACCGCGGTCGAGCTCGACCGCGGCCAGCATCCGGCCCCCGGCACCTTTCATGATGCGCGGGCGCGCCGGTGGGTCTGACATGCGCTTATCTTAGCTAGCCTATGGCTAGGGCTGGGCCAGCGCTCTGGAAGAGCGCATCAGTCTTCTCTTGGTCCGCGGCCGGCGGGAGTGTGTCGAAGTACAGTTCCTGGGACACCGAGATGAGCCCTGGAGCATGTCGGCAGAACCGGCGGCGCAAGGGGCTGCCGAACTACCGGCTGGTACGTTACGCCGACGACTTCGTCGTGCTCGTGCACGGCATGTCAGAGCGGCGGTGAAGACCGGGGTGGGGGTCTGCCAACCCAAGGCTTTCCGGGGCCGGTTGAGTCGGTCTTCCACGGCCCGAGGGTCGCCGGGTGTGGAGGGACAGGTCGGTGCGCTTGGGGAAGTATTGCCGCAGCAGCCCGTTGGTGTTTTCGTTCGTCCCGCGCTGCCAGGGGCTGGCCGGGTGGGCGAGGAAGACACCCTCACGCAGGTAGGGCGCCAAGCATGGCGCAAATACGCGGCTATCTGCTCCGGGCTTCACTCCAGTTCCAGGTTCGCCTGGGCCTCGGCGCGCAGCTCGGCATCGCGCAGCGGTCAGCCGGTCCTCGGGCGCCGCAGGCGTTGGAGGGCCGCGCACCGCGGTGAGGTTGACCAGGCCGAGGACCGCCAGGACGATGAGGCCGGGCAACCAGGCGGCAGCCCAACTCCCTACGGTTGAGGAGTGTCCCGGGCCGGAGCGGCGGTAGGTTCGTGGTGCTGGGGCGTTGCGCCTGGCCGGTCTGACGCAATCGCTCACATACGCTGTTCATGTGAACAATTTGGGTCGATTCTGGCGTCGTGCGGGCAGCCTCCGGGAGAGACTGGCGTTCCTGGCACCCCTGGCGCTGACCGCCATCATCGCCGCCCTGTCCTTTGTGACTCCGAGCCATCTCTACTTCAGCCGCTTTCTCTCACTCACCCCCGTTCTCGCCGCCTCGGTGTGGCCGGTAGTCGGAACTGTGGCCATAGGGGTGCTCGCCGCGGCCATCGATGTAGCGATCGCAGTGGCCAGCGGCCATGTGGGCGATATCCCGCACACACATCCGTTCACCCTCGCGGTGATCGCCGGCGCCACCGCCGCGGCTGCCTACCTCAGCCATGAGCGCCAGCAACGGGAGCAAACCCTCGCCGACGTCCGAGCCGTCGCCGAAATGACCCAGAAAGTTCTGCTGCGCCCCATGCCGCACCGTCTCGGCCGGTTGGACATCGAAGCCCTGTACCTGGCCGCCGCGGCCCAGGCCCGGGTCGGCGGCGACTTCTACGAAGCACTGGAGACAGCCCACGGCCTCCGCCTGATCATCGGAGACGTACGCGGCAAGGGCCTCCCGGCGGTCGGCACGGCTTCAGCGATCGTCGGCTGCTTCCGGGAAGCCGCGTACGACGAGCCGGACCTGGCGCGGCTGGCACGCCGACTGGACGTGAGCATGAGCCGCTACACTGCGCTACTGCCCGGCGACCATACGGAGTACTTCGCCACGGCCCTGCTCGCCGAGATCCCCGATGACGGATCAACCGTGGAGATCGTCAACTGCGGGCACCCTCCCCCACTGCTCTTCCGCGCGGGAGCGGTCCGCGAGGTCACCCCCACGGCGCCCTCACCGCCCATCAACATGGGTGCACTGCTCGGGGAGGACTACCGCATCGACACCGTCCCCTTCGCCGCCGAGGACCAGCTGCTGCTCTACACCGACGGCGTCACCGAGACCCGCGACCACACCGGCGCATTCTTCCCGCTGGTGCAGCACGCGGTCCAGTGGGACGCGGACTCCCCGATCCGGCTGCTCGAACAGTTGCACATGGACCTGGTCCACTACAGCCGCGGCCGTCTCGACGACGACATCGCGGCCATCGCCGTCCGTGCGGCGAGCTTGACCTGATCGCGTCCCCGCCCACCGGGACCGGTGGCCGACGCGTCCAGGCCGCCTTCACCCCTGCGCTGGACGCGGGTTCATGTTGCTCGAGCCGGCGCGGTTGATGGTGTTGACCACGCCATGCCACCTGCCGGTCCCCGGCTCCGCTAACGGAACTGGGGGTGCCACACATCCTGGGTGTGGCCCTCGTCGTCGACCACGGTGATGTCGGGCCACCGGTCGAAGGCGGAGCACGGGTGGGAGATTCCGAGGTCGACCTCGTCGCCCACCTTGAGACCATGGGCGCCCATGAGGACCAGGTGGTGATCGTAGATGTGGTCCGCGGTGGCCTGCGCGGCCGGCTGCGGCGCTCCCTGTGCGTCGCGGGAGCCGATCAGGATCGGCAGCCCGGCGTCGTAGGGCAGTTCACGTTTCCCGGCGCCGACGACGATCCGTCCCGGTTCCGGCGCGGAGAGCACGACCGCCCGTACGGTCAGTGCTGCCCTCAGCCCCGGCAGTGGCGAGACATGCTCGTATGTGCCGTGGTCGTGGGTGACGTAGCAGCCCGCCCGCAGGACCGGCACCATCGGCACCGGCCCAGGCCGCTCGGCAAGTTCCGAAAAGGCGTGGACGACCCGGTCGGGGAAGGCGGAGCCGCCCATGCTCAATATGGGCTGCGCGGTTTGGAACAGCGGTGTCAGGCTGCGGAAAAGATCGACCGCCTTCCGGCAGTGGGCGTCGACCTCCGCAATCGTGGTGGCATCCCGGCGGTTGGGCCGGAAGCCCTCATAGCCCGCGACACCGGCCAGGAGGATTCCTTGGGATTCCTGGGCGGCCATGGCGAGTTCCTGCGCCGTGGCGGCCTCCCGTACGCCCGTCCGGCCTCCTTCCGCACCGACGTCGACAAGAACTCGCAGGGGACTGTGCACCCCCTCCATGGCCGACCGCGCGAGGCTCAGCCCTGCCATCGAGTCCACGAAGCAATAGAGCTCGAGTTCAGGTGTTTCCTCGAGCCATCGCCGCATGAGGGCGAGGTCGGGGCGGTGGATCACCTGGTTGGCGATGAGGATGCGCCGTGCTCCCCAGCCCAGTGCTGTGCCGCCCTGCCGCACGGTCGCGACCGTGACGCCCCACGCCCCGGCGGCCAACTGCCGCTCGACAACGGGGCGCGTCATGGTGGTTTTGATGTGTGGGCACAGCTCGACGCCCTGATCGCGACACCAGTCCGCCATGAGCCGGACATTGTGTTCCAGCGCGCGCAGGTTGAGCCGGAGTTCGGGCATCTCCCGCGCTCCGGTGAACAGCGTGTCGTCGTGGCTCATCGACCCTCCAGATCGGTAGTCAGCCACGGCGGCGCGAAAGCGAGGTCGTCGCCACCGAGTTGTGCACCGTGAATGTCACCGTGCCCGGCAGAAAGCGGTCCTCGGACCACGCCAATGGCGTGCCCGCCGGATCCGTCACGCGCCGCCGCTCCCGTATCAGCGGGCCGCCGGCCGCACAGCCGAGCAGGCGTGCGTCCTCCGCGTCAGCGTGGACGAGGTCAATGGTGTGTTCGGCGTCGGCGAACGCCACTCCGAGGTCCGCCAGTGGCTCGGTGTGCGAGATGGCATCGGGTTCGAGGCCGGCGATCATGGCGCCGACGTGCTCGGGGTAGATGGTGCGTTCGATCATGATCGGCACACGCGACAGCGTCCGCAGCCGTAGCACCCGGTATATGTGCGACCCGGGTTCGAGAGCGAGTTGTTCACACTCCGACGGGTCGGCGGGACGGCATTCGACATCGATCGTGCGGCCGCCCGGTTCCTCTCCGATCGATCGTGCCCAGCGGGTGAAACTCAGCAACTCGAAGAAGCTCTGTGTGCGTGCGGTGCCGAGTACGACGCGCCGCGTGCCACGTCGGGACGTGACCAGGCCGTTGGCGCGCAGTACGGCCAGCGCCTGGCGAACGGTGCCGCGGGACACGCCGTGCTGCTGGGCGAGTTCCTCCTCACTGGGCAGACGCCCGCCGGACCCGTAGGCCCCCGAGGCTATGGCCTCGCGCAAGTCGGCTGCCAACTGCCGATACCGGGCCCCGGCTGCGCGGCCGCCTGTGCCTGCCATGCCGCTCTCCTTCGCCATCAACCACCTCCCGCTGCTTCGGATGACCTTATCCGCTGGTCGCAGCTGTCTACCAGCCGGGTTCCAACCGCCCGGTCGACGTACGGCCTCTTCCCGTGAAGCTCGCCTCTTCGCGTGTTGGTGTTCACCTTCTGGACACCACCCTTCGCGGTAATGGCCCAAGTTGTACAGCCAACTTCACCCCACCTGGAGAACCTTGTGAAACTGCACGTTCGCACGGTGAGCCTCGCCTGCTCCGCGGTCATGGCAGTTGTTGGGCTCAGTGCCTGCAGCTCGTCCAGCAGCGCCGGGGTTGATGGCAGCGGCAAGGCCGCGACCGCGACCTCGGCAGAAGACTTCGGCGGCATGGACGCCCTTGTCGCAGCCGCGAAGAAGGAGGGCAAGTTGAACGCCATCGCCCTTCCTCGCGACTGGGCGAACTACGGCGAGATCATCGACACCTTCGAGAAGAAGTACGGGATCAAGGTCGAGGTCGAGAACCCCGACGGTTCCAGCCAGGACGAGATCAGCGCGGTCACCTCCCGCAAGGGCCAGGACCGGTCTCCGGACGTCATCGACGTGGGCAGCGCCTTCGCCATCAGCGCGGCCGAGCAGAACCTCCTGGCCCCGTACCAGGTCAGCGCGTTCGACCAGATCCCGAAGACGCAGAAAGACCCCCAGGCCCGCTGGTACAACGACTTTGGCGGCTACGTCTCCATCGGTTGTGACGCGGCCCGCGTCAAGAAATGTCCGAAGACCTTCGCCGAGCTGCTCGAACCCCAGTACAAGGGCCAGGTCGCGCTGACCGGAAACCCGACGAAGTCCGCCTCGGCCTTCGGCGCCGTGTACGCCTCGGCACTAGCCAACAAGGGCTCCTACGACAACGTCAAGCCCGGCCTGGACTACTTCGCCCGCCTGAAGAACTCCGGCAACTTCAACCCTGTCGAGTCGAGCCCTGCGACCATTCAGAAGGGCGAGACGCCGATCAGCATCACCTGGGACTACCTCAACGCCGGCTACGCGGACCAGCTCCGCAGCAAGGGCGTCAACTGGAAGGTCAGCATCCCGGTGGACGGCGTGTACGCCAATTACTACTCGCAGGCGATCGTGAAGTGGGCACCGCACCCGGCCGCGGCCCGCCTGTGGCAGGAGTTCCTGTACAGCCCCGAGGGTCAGAACCTGTGGCTCAAGGGCTACTCCCGCCCGGTGCTGATGCCCTCGATGAAGCAGGCTGGGACACTCGACACGGCCTCTGCCGCCAAACTCCCGCGAGTACCCAACAACGGTGTGGGCACCTTCCCGACCGAGGGCCAGATCAGCAAGGCCAAGCAGGACGTCGCCCAGGGCTGGGCCCAGGCGGTCGCCGGATGAGTGCCATCCATACGGCGGCCGACGGCGACAGCCGGACCCGTTTCACCGGCCGCAGTGCCGGCCTCGGGGCCGCCCAGCGGCGACGCCCTCCGCGCCTAACGGGTTGGCTCGGTGTCGTTCCGCTGCTCGTATTCGCTGTCGTGGTGTTCGGCCTGGCTTTCGGGACGATGCTGTTCGGCGCGTTCACCACGCCCGAGACCGCGCCGGGCGGGGTCCACCTCACCGGCGCGAACATAAGCGCCTCGCTGCACGGCGCCTACCTGACCGCGCTGATCGGCAGCGTCAAGCTCTCCGCCGTCTCCGCGTTGATCGCCACCGTCGTCGGCCTGCCGATCGCCCACGTGATCGTGACCTCGCGATTCCGCGCCCTGCGCAAGGCGGTGCTGGCAGCGTCGGGCGTGCTGGCGAACTTCGGCGGTGTGCCGCTCGCGTTCGCCTTCGTGGCGACGCTCGGCAACGCCGGCGTGCTGACGCGCCGCTTCCACCTGCTCAGCCAGGGCTGGAGCCTGTACGGCTTCTGGGGCCTGACCTTGGTCTACCTCTACTTCCTGATTCCGCTCATGGTGCTCACGCTCACCCCAGCTCTGGAGGGGCTGCGGCGGCAGTGGTACGAGGCCGCCCGCAACAACGGTGCGAACACCTTCCAGTACTGGACGCATGTCGCGCTGCCCATCCTCACGCCATCGCTCCTCGGCGGCTACGTATTGCTGTTCGGCAGTGCGTTCAGCGCTTATGCGACTGCCGCCGCAATGGTCGGCAGTTCGGTCCCGCTGGTCACCATGCAGATCGCCGACGCGCTGTCCGGCAACGTCCTGGTCGGCCAGGGCAATGTCGCCCTCGCGCTCGGAGTCGACATGGTGCTGGTGGCGGGCCTCGTCATGGCCGTTCAGCTGCCGCTGCAGCGGAGGAGCGCGCGATGGCTTGCCTGAGTAAACTCCGGTATGGGCGCGCCTTCATATTGCTGCTCACCGGTGCGTACTTCCTTGTTCCGCTCGCCTGCGCCGTCGCCTTCAGCATCGGCTCCGGCGCCCCGGGTCAGAACATCGACTTCGGGGCCTACACCGGCATCTTGGGCGCCAGCGGCTTCACCGACAGTCTGACGCTGACTCTGAAACTGGCCGCCGCCACGATCGTGCTCCTGCTGGGGCTGCTCGTGCCTGCCCTGGTCACCGTACGGCTGGCCGCACCGCGCCTGCGCACACTCGTCGAGATCGTGTGCATGCTGCCGTTGGTCGTACCTGCTGTTGCCCTTGTCGCCGGAATCAGCGCGGTGCTGCGCTGGGGACCGGACCACTTCGCCGGCACCCCGGTCTTCCAGGCCCTGGTAGCCATCCAGGATCAGAACTTCCCCTTCGTCCTGGTGCTCGCCTACACCCTGATGGCGCTGCCGCTGGCGTACCGCACACTCGACGCCGGGATCGCAGCCATCGACCTGCGGATGCTTGTCGAGGCCGCCCGGGCCTGCAGGGCGCCATGGCCGCGCACCCTCCTGCAGGTGGTGCTGCCCAACCTGCGCGGGGCGCTGCTCAACACGGCGTTCCTGACCCTGGCGCTGGTGCTCGGTGAGTACACCGTCGCCGCCATCCTCGGCTACCAGCCGTTCGCCGTGTGGATCCTCGCCATCAGCGGCTCGCAGGCGCAGATGTCGGTGGCCGTGTCGGTGATGGGCCTGCTCGTCACCTGGACGCTGCTGTTGATCGTCGCCACCGCCGGACGCGCTCGCCATCCCAAGGAGACCTCATGACCGACCTGGTAAGCGATCCCAAAACCATCAGCCCGACACGGACCGGTGCCACCGTCGAGTTCCGCGGGCTGCGCCGCACCTTCGGCGCCACGACCGCGCTGGACGGCCTGGACCTGACGGTCGAGCCGGGTGAACTCGTGGCGCTGCTCGGCCCATCCGGATGCGGCAAGACCACCGCACTGCGGACCCTCGCCGGATTCGAGCGGCCCGACTCGGGCGAGGTCCTCGTGGACGGCGAAGACATCACGGGCGTTCCCGCGCACCGACGCGACGCGGGCATGGTGTTCCAGTCCTACAGCCTCTTTCCGCATCTGACCGCCCTCGACAACATCGCCTTCGGGCTGCGGATGAGCGGCATCCGCAAAGCCGAGCGGCGGGCTCGCGCCGCCGAACTCCTCGAGCTGGTCGGACTGTCGCAGCACGCCGGCCGCTATCCGCATCAACTGTCCGGAGGCCAGCAGCAGCGGATCGCGCTGGCGCGGGCTCTGGCACTGCAGCCACGTGTGCTACTGCTCGACGAGCCGCTGTCGGCACTCGACGCACAGGTACGGCTGACGCTGCGCGAGGAGATCCGCCGCCTCCAGCAGAAGCTGGGCATCACAACCCTTTTCGTGACACACGACCAGGAGGAAGCCCTCTCCATGGCCGACCGGGTCGCAGTGATGCGTGCCGGGCGACTGGAGCAGTGCGCGCCTCCGGCGGAGCTGTACGAACGCCCCGCGACCGCGTTCGTTGCCGAGTTCGTGGGGGTGATGAGCCGGATCCCCGCCCGGACCGGGGCGGACGACGGGACCGTGCACGTGCTCGGCCGCAGGCTGCCGGTCAACGGGAGGCTGCTGGGCACCGAAGCCGTCGGTGGCACCGGTGAAGTGGACGTACTGGTACGGCCGGAGGCAGTCGAGGTCACGGCGGACAAGAACGGTACGTCGCGGATCATGGGCGCGGCGTTCCTGGGCGCGACCTCGCGGTTGACCGTACGGCTGGCCAACGGCGCCGAGGTGTCGGCCGACGTGCCCACACACGCCATGACCACGCTTCCGGTCGGTGCGGCGGTGACGCTGACGCTGCCGGAACGGCCCGTGCTGGTGGACCGCCGCCGCGCAAGCGACGGCGGGGGGAGCTGACGGCCGAGACCGATGCCCCACCAGAAGACGCCGTCAGTGGTCATCGACCGGGCTGACGACCCCCTTGTCGGACGCGGAACGCCTTCTGCTTCCGCTCTTGACCCTCTGATGGAGAAAAGCACCTTGGAGCACCGCATCACCGCGCCCGTCATTCCCGCTGCCGTCCTGTTCGACATGGATGGCACGCTCGTCGACACCGAGCGGCTGTGGAGGGCTGCGGTGGAACAGGTCGCCAACCGGATCGGGCGGCCACTGACCGACGCGGACACTCCTCATGTACTGGGTCGCCCAGCTGCCTACACTGCTGCTCACCTGCACCGCACTGGTGCTCCGGCGGCCTGCGACCCCGGCGCGCTCGCCACCGAGCTGGATGCCGAGTTCGCCGCCCGGGTCGCCCGCGATCTCGTCCCGCGTCCGGGCGTACTGCGCCTGCTGGACGAGTTGGCCACGGCCGGCGTGCCCGCAGCGATCGTCTCCGCCTCGCCGCGCCATGTCGTCGACCTCGTGCGAACGGCTCTGGGGGAGGACCGGTTCACGCTGACTTTCGCAGTCGAGGACACCGTCCGCACCAAGCCGGCGCCTGACCCGTACCTGGCCGCAGCCGCCGCTCTGGGCGTCGATCCGCACGCGTGCGTGGTCGTCGAGGACACGCCCACGGGTGTCGCCTCGGCCGAGGCTGCCGGGTGCGCGGTGCTCGCCGTGCCCTCCACCGTACCGATCCGGCCCGCGGCCAACCGGACAGTCCTCGACTCCCTGGAGCGGGCCGACCTGGCCCTGCTCGGCTCCCTCATCACGTCAGCGGAAAGGAAGTGACACCGTGGACGACATCCGCCACGTCGTGATCCTGATGCAGGAGAACCGCAGTTTCGACCACTACTTCGGCACGTTGAACGGCGTACGCGGCTTCGACGATCGCCAGGCCCTGACGTTCCCGAACGGCGACAGCGTGTTCCGTCAGCCCGCACTGTCCCGACCCGACGGCGGGTTCCTGCTGCCTTACCGGATGGACTCCACCGCATTCAACGCGCAGAACGCGGACGGCCTGCCGCACGACTGGGAGAGCGGTCACGAGGCCATCAACAACGGCGCGATGAACCGCTGGACGTCCGCCAAGGGCGACCAGAGCATGGGCTACCTCACCCGTGAGGACATCCCCTACCAGTACGCGCTGGCCGACGCATTCACGCTGTGCGACGGGTACTTCTGCTCAATGGCCGGACCCACCAGCCCCAACCGCCTCTACCTGTGGACCGGCACGGCCGGCCCGGGCCACGACGGCACGACTGGCCCGTGGATCGACAACACCCCGCTGCCCGAAAGCCCGGTCTGCGACTGGACCACCTACGCGGAGCGCCTGTCGGCCGCCGACGTCAGCTGGCGCGTCTATCACACCCCCGGCCTGGACGAGCGTGACGGCAACTATGAGGACAACGCCCTCGAGTACTTCGGCCAGTTCCACCACTTCGACAAGGACGACCCCCGCTACATCGACGCGATGACGAAGTGGGACCTGTCGGCCTTCGACGCGCACTGCAAGGACGGCACCCTGCCGACGGTGTCCTGGCTGGTCTCGCCGTACCTGTTCTGCGAGCATCCGACCGCCAGTCCCGCCTACGGCGCGCACTGGGTCAACACCGCCCTCCAGTCGGTGTTCGCGAACCCGGAGGTGTGGCGGCACACCGTGTTCCTCGTCATGTACGACGAGAACGACGGCTACTTTGACCACGTGGTGCCGCCGTTCCCGCCCATGGGAACCCCCGACGAGTTCGTGGACGGGCAGCCGATCGGGCTGGGCAACCGCGTGCCGCTGTGGGTGATATCGCCGTGGTCGCGGGGCGGCTGGGTCAACTCTCAGGTCTTCGACCACACCTCCGTCCTGCGCTTCCTCGAGCTCGTCACCGGCGTGCGGGAGCCCAACATCTCGGAGTGGCGCCGCGCCGTGTGCGGCGACCTCACGAGTTGCTTCGACTTCACCCGGCCCGACTTCTCGATCCCCGTACTGCCGGACACCCGCGCACTGGTGGAGCAGGCTGACGCCGCGATGGAACTGCCGCCGGTGCAGCTCCCGGCACCGGGCGCACAGATCGTGCCGACGCAGGAAACCGGCTGCGCACGCCCGCACCGGCCACTGCCGTACCGCCCCTGGGCCGACATCGAGGTGGACCGCGCCACCGGCAAGGTCACCTGCGTGCTCGCCAACGAGGGACCGGAGGCCTTCCATTTCACGGTGTTCCCGAATATCCACCGGCCGTTCGCGGGAACGCCGTTCACCGTCGCGCCGCACAGCACCGACACCTTTGTGTGGGACACGGTGAGTACCGCCGGACGCTATGACTTCACGGTCCACGGTGCCGACGGTTTCGTCTGCCGCTTCGCCGGGACGGTGGCGACAGTCGATCAGGACGACATCGCCGTCCCCCGGGTGACAGCGGTCCTACGGGGCAGCGAGCCGGAGACCTCGTCGGTCGAGTTGCTGCTGGCCAACGACGGCGGGACGGCCGTGTCCTTCACGGTCACTCCGAACGAATTCGGCGGCGCGGCGCGCACCCAGCTGGTCGGGCCGGGCGAGAAGGCCGTCCTGCCCTGGCTCACGGACGGTGGACGATATGACGTGACCGTCACGACCGACGACGGCACGGGCTTCGCCCAGCGGTATGCGGGGACCGTGCACGTGGTCGGAGCAGCGCCGTCCATGGCGCGCTGATCACGGCGGTTCGCAGCTCGCTCGTCGATGCCGGAACGGCGTACACGCCACCGCCGTCGAACTCCACGGCTGACCAAGCCCAGACGCTCGGCTGGACACCCCGGCCGAGCGGCGGGGCTGAGCCACTCTCCGTGACGCCTACCTGGAGTTGTCGCGGTCGCAGTACGAATTCAGGAATCGGTGTACGCCAGTTGCAGCGCGGCCAGTGCCCGCGCTGCGACCGTGGCCGGATCCTGGCGACGCTCCCGCAGCGCTTCGGAGAGCTCGGTGATCGTCGCTTGGTCGAGTGCGGCCAGTGTGCGCCGCCGCGCCTGCGCACCGATCAACTCAAGCGCCTCTCGCTCCAGGTGCCGCAGCCTGCGCTTCTCCAACCGTCCGCTGCCGCGCCGGGCGACGATGAAGTCCTCGACTTGCCGGACCACCTCCTCCACACCATCGCCCACGTCGGCTTTGGTGAGCAGGACGACGGGGCGGGGAGTCCGCTCCTGCATGCGGAGCATGGCTTTCAGTTCGCGCCGGGTGCGCAGCGCTCCCTCTCGATCGGCCTTGTTCACCACGAAGACATCACCGATCTCCAAAACGCCTGCCTTCATCGCCTGGATCCCGTCACCAGCCCCGGGCATGGTGACGAGCACGGTGCAGTCGGCGGTGCCGGCGATGGCGATCTCGCTCTGGCCCACCCCGACGGTCTCCACCACGATGACGTCCATACCCATGGCGTCCAGCACCCGGACGGCAGCAGGCGTGGCCTCGGCGAGCCCGCCGAGGTGGGCCCGGCTCGCCATCGACCGGACGTAGACGCCGGGATCGCCGGTCAGCGACGCCATCCGAATCCGGTCGCCGAGTATCGCGCCTCCGGTGAAAGGACTGGACGGGTCGACCGCCAGCACGCCCACCGTTCGGCCACGGGCGCGCCAGGCCCGCACCATGCCGTCCACCAGCGTGGACTTGCCGGCGCCGGGCGGGCCGGTGACACCGATGACGGCGGCTCGGCCGGTGTGCGGGAACAGCTCTGCCAACCGGAATGCCGCTCCTGGGTCGTCGTTTTCGACCAGTGTGATCATTCGGGCGCCGGCTCGCTGGTCACGGGCGAGTATCCGGCTCACCAAGTCGTCGTCCTCGGTCATCCAAGCCCTCCTGTTGCCACGAAGACTCCGTCGCCCGGCTTGGCAATCCCAGACTCCAGTGCCTCTGTCACATGTACCGCAGTCACGCTGGACGCCCATGGGATGACGTCGTGCACCACCGGTGGGTACACGCATCGCTCCAGTTCCGCGAAGGTCGCCGGCCCGCGGGCGAGGGCAGCCGCGATCCGTTCGGTGCGCGCGGTGATCTGCCGCTCGGTGGCCTCGATACTGGTCGCCACCGCAGTGGGTCCCGCCAGGAGCCCACCGTGTCCGGAGATGCCGAGCCGGGGCTCCAGCGCCGCGACCCGCCGCAGGCTCTCCCGGTAAGCGCCCGTGCCCCCGCCCCCTGGTGCGTACCAGGGGATCGCGGTACCCCGGGTGACCAGTAGGTCCGAGTAGACGAGCATCCCGGTGCGCTGCTCCCAGTAGCACATCAGGTGCGCGTCGTGCCCGGGCGTCGGCACTGCGGTCCATGCGTATCCACCCAAGCGGATCATCGCTCCGGGCTGCACCTCCTCCACGGCGTGGTCCGGTGGCAGCGCGACCGCGCCGCACTCGTCCTGAAAGTGCCTGTCGATATCGAGATCGGCGAGCCAAGGGGCGAACTCCCGCACCACCGGGGGCAGGATCGCCTCGGCCACCAGCGTGGGGTCGTCAAGGATCGCGCGGGCACCGGCCGGAACCAGTACGCGACGTCCAGCGGCCAGGCTCGCCGCGGCTCCGGCATGGTCGGTGTGCGGGTGGGTGCACAGCACGGTGTGGACCGCCGCCAGGCTCCGCCCGACCGACCGTAGGCCGGCTTCCAGCGCCTCCATGCCGTTCGCGGTGCCGAATCCGCAGTCGACCAGCGCTGCGCCGTCGCGGTCAAGTACCACCAGGACGTTCCCCGGGGAAGGCCACCTGCTGCTGTCGGCCCGCAGCAGCACCAGATCCGCGCCGAGCCACTCGGCACCGAACCGCCCCTGCCATCGGCCTCCCCGGCCGCGGGCCGGGCTGACGCCGCACACCGTCAGCTCTCCCCGCCCGGTCGGCGCACGCCGAGGAACTCGTACCAGCCGCCGCGGCTGCCGGGTTTGAGTGCCGGTGCACCCCGGTATCCGGCCCGGAACACCTTCCGGGCCAGTGGCGGCACGGCGTACCGGTCCCCGCACGTCTCGTGCAGATACTCCTGGGCGTGGTACCAGGAGTCGAAGCTGGCCGTGTCGTCCAAGAGCTCGAAGACCCCCATCGGCCAGCCGAGACCGGTCTTCACCATCTCGTCGATCTCAGCGGGACCCGCCACCCCGAGCTCCACGAGCCGGATGGCTTCGGCGATGTAGAGGTTGATGAACCGGGTCATGAAGAAGCCCGGCGCGTCGCCGACCACTACCGGCTTCTTGCCGATCGTGCGCAGGAACCTGGTTACTCGTCGGACGGCATCGTCGCGGCTGAGCTCGCCGCGGGCCAGCTCGATCAGCGGCATCACATTGGCGGGGTAGAACCAGTGCGTGCCGACCAGTCGGCCGGGATCGTTCAGCGTGCCGGCCAGTTCGGAGATCATGATCGATGAGGTGCCGCTGGCGAAGACAGCGGCAGGCGGGGCCGCCTGCTCGGCTTGGGCGAGCACCTTCTGCTTGGCGGCCAGGACCTCGGGGACGGTTTCGAAGACCAGATCCACGTCGGCCAGGCCCTCTTCGTAGTCCAGGGTGAGCCGCAGCCGGGACAGCATGTCGTCGGCCTGCTCGGGGGTGAACTTGCCGCGCTCCACGCCGCGCTCGATGCCGAACGGGCCGCTGCGCACCAGCCGGGCACCGTGGTCCAGCGACTCCTGACGTCGGGACAGCAGCACAACCTCGGTTCCCGGACTGCGCAGACAGGCCAGTGCCATGCCATGGCCCATGAGGCCACCGCCGCCCAGGATCGCCACTCTCTTCACAGGGGAATCCTCTCCGCCGGGCCGGACCGGCTCACACCGCGCTGCGTTGCCGAACGTGCTCCTTGATGAACTCAACCGCCGACTCGGCCGACGCTCCCGGACCGAACACTGCGGGTACCCCCAGTCCGGCGAGCACTCGGGCGTCGACGTCGGGGATGATGCCACCCCCGATGACCAGCACATCATCGACCGAAGCGGCGGCCAGTCCGGACATCAGCTCTTCGAAGACCGGCATGTGTCCGCCGGCGGAGCTGGACACGCCGATCACGTCCACGTCCTCCTGCAACGCGGTCGCGATGATCTCCTCGGCGACAAGGAAGTTGGTGAACACCACCTCGAACCCGGCGTCGCGGAACTTGCGCGCGAGGTAGCGGGCTCCTCGATCGTGCGCGTCATGGGTGGGCTTGGTGAGCAGGACCTTGATTCTGTGCGCCATTCGCGTCGCCTCTCGTCAGGACTCGTGCGGGGGACCCCAGCCGAGGTGGCGTTTGAGTACCCCCATGATCTCGCCGGTGGTCGCGTCGGCTCGGGCCGCGCCGATCGCGGCCAGCAGGAGCTTGTCGTCGCCGAGCTGGTCCATCCTGCTGGCGGTGAATTCCTTGGCGGCCAGCTCGAGGGACTCCATGGCGCGGTCGAAGGCAGCCGCGTCGCGCTCGTCCCGCAGCCGGCGCACCCGTTCCACGGCGATCCGCTCGACCTCGGAGTCGACCTTGAACAGCTGCCGTTCCGGCTCCTCTCCTGCCGTGTAGCAGTTGAGCCCGACGATGCGCCGCTCCCCGGAATCGACCAGTTCTCGCCAGCGCTCGGAGGACTCTTCGACGACCGATCGGATCCAGCCGTTGCGCTGGGCCCGCACATAGCCGCCCTGGGCCTCGATGTCGGCGACCAGGTTGAGAGCGGCATCAGCGAGCTGGTCGGTGAGCGCCTCCACGTAGTAGGAGCCGGCGAGCGGGTCACTCACAGCCGTGACGTTGGTCTCCTCCTGGATGACCTGCTGCACCCGCAGGGCCAGGGTCGCGGCGTCCTCAGTGGGAATGGCCAGGGCCTCGTCGTACGCCGAGACCTCCATGGCCTGGGTGCCGGCCATGGAGGCGCCGAACGCGTGCAGCGTGGTACGGATCAGATTGACCAGGGGTTGCTGGGCGGTGAGCACCGCGCCCGAGGTGTGGGTGTGGATCCGCACGTGCATCGAACGCGGGTCGGTGACGCCGAACCGGTCCTTCATGGTGGTGGCCCAGATCCGGCGCATCGCGCGGATCTTGCACACTTCTTCGAAGAAGTCGTTGGCCTGCGCGAACTGGAAGCCGAAGCGGGGCAGCACGTCGTCGGGCCGCAACCCCGCCTGCTGGCAGGCGCGGACCAGCTCGATGCCGAACGCCAGCATCAGGCCGATCTCCTGCACGGCGGTGCCGCCGGCCTCCTCAACGCCGTAACCGAAGAAGTTGGTGGTGTTCCACTTCGGCATGTGCTTGCTGCAGTACGAGATGAGCTCGACTGCGAGCTTGAGCCCTTGCTCCGGCGGGAAGGCGCTCATGCCGACGTAGGCCGACTGGTGATACCAGTTCATCGTGTTGCCGCGGAGCTCTCCGGGCGCGACACCCTGCCGTTCGGCGTAGGCGATGTACTGGGCCAGTGCGGCGATCACCTGGTAGTAGGTGATGTGCACGACGTTGATCTTGCGGAGGTCGAGGCCATCGAACAGCCGGGCCATGTCCGCGGCCGAGTAGACGGCCATTCCGCACTGGCCGATGCGCCCGCGGGCCGCGGGGTGGTCCGGGTCCAGCCCTTCGTGGGAAACCAAGTCGTAGACCAGGTTGTAGAACCTGCTTCCGAAGTAGCCGACCATGCCCTGTTCGGCGAGCAGATCCATGCGGCTGCGGGTGTCCTCGGGCAGCCCGTATCCGATCACCGGCTGGTTCGCCCAGTTCATGAACTGATACTGGGTGGCCAGGTTCCCCCGAGTGTAGGGGTACGAGCCCGGTGCCTCCGGACGCGCGGAGTCCGGGACGTCGTGCGGGAAGTAGCAGTTCTTGATCGGCAGCCCCGAGTGCGATTCCGGGTTCGCGGCCTGGGCCGGTGCCTGGTCGGCGAAGCGCTTTGCGATCCGCTCGTAGTCCGCCTGCCATCGCGCCTTCGCCTGTTGGGACGCGGACAGCGTCTCCTCGTCGAACATGTCACCCTCTCCCATCGGCGCGTGCCCGGAACTGCTCGGTGCGGCGCCGATGTTCGGCCGTATCCATCAGGAAGCTCTGCGTACTGGCGCCCAGGTGCAGCGCGTCGGCGAACGAGCGGGCTCCGTCCAACAGCGCCCGCTTCGCCTCGGTGTAGGCCGGCCGCGCCGCTGCCGCCGCCATTCCCGTCGCCGCCTCGAGAGCGGTTGCCTCCAGCTCGTCGTCCGCGACGACTCGGGCGACCATCCCCCACTCGCGGGCGGTCTCGGCATCAATGCGTTCGGCACCCAGGACAAGCCGACGGGCTCGCGAGAGCCCCACCACGCGCGGCAGCAGCCAGCTGCCCCCCATGTCCGGCACCAGGCCCATCGCCACGAAACCCGAGCCGAACGACGCCGAGCGGCCGGCCAAGCACAGGTCGGCACCCAGAGCCAGGTCGAGCCCGGCGCCGGCGGCCGCGCCGTTGACCGCGGCCACGACCGGAAGCGGCAGCTCGGCAAGACGCATCGCCAGATCGGCCGCCCGCTGGAACCGGACCCGGCGCTCCGCGGAGGCCAGGCCCTGCCAACTGGTCAAGGTGTCCACATCGCCCCCGGCGCTGAACGCCCGCCCGGCCCCGGTCACCACCAGCGCGTCCGCGTCCGGGTCGGCGGCGACCTCGGCCAGGCCCGCGTGCAGTGCCTCGAGCAGTTCCCCGTTCATCGCGTTCAGCCGGTCCGGCCGGTTCAGCCTCAGCAGCATCACCCGTCCGCGACGTTCCCGAAGCAGTCCCTCGTCAGCCACGGCCGGCGTCCTCCAATGGCGCGCCTGCGCCCGGTGAGGCCGCCGGCTCCGCCCACCCGGTGGCGACCAGATCCCGCAGCCGGGTCTTCAGCACCTTCCCGGACACGTTCTTGGGCAGCTCGTCGACGAAGTGGACGCGCTTGGGCAGCTTGTAGCCGGCCAGGTGCGAGCGGGCGTTCGCGATGAGCTGTTCGGCGGTCAGCCTGCTCCCGGGGCGCAGCACGACCACGGCATTGACCGCCTCGCCCC
This sequence comes from Streptomyces sp. NPDC001292, assembly GCF_042896465.1. Taxonomy (NCBI): domain Bacteria; kingdom Bacillati; phylum Actinomycetota; class Actinomycetes; order Kitasatosporales; family Streptomycetaceae; genus Streptomyces; species Streptomyces sp. NPDC001292. The sequence goes on along the minus strand of NZ_JBIAXG010000054.1, from coordinate 33,419 downwards.
AGCGGTCGTCGGGCACCCCGATCACCGACACCTCGGCGAGCTGCGGGTTGGCCGCGAGCAGGCCCATCTCCACTTCGAGCGAGTAAACGTTCTCCCCGCCGCTCTTGATCATGTCCTTCTTGCGGTCGACGAAGAAGAGGTGGTTGTCGCTGTAGTAGGCGAGGTCGCCAGTGTGCAGCCAGCCTCTGCGCAGGACCTCGGCGTTGGCCTCCGGACGCTTGTAGTAGCCTTTGAAGACGTTTGGGCCGCGGACGATCAATTCGCCGATCCGGCCGTCCGGTACGTCCTGGTCCAGTTCGTCGACAATGCGCACGTCGTTGTACCACAGGGGAAATCCGAGGGTGTTCTCCCTGGCCAGCGCCTCCCCGGAGAACTCCGTGATGGTGACCAGGGGAGCGGCCTCGGTGAGCCCGTAGGCGAACAGGAACCGCTCGAGCGACAACGCGTGCATGGCGTTGATCGGCAGGTCGCGGGTGTACTTTGCGGCCGCACTGAGCACCAGGCGCAATGAGCTCAGGTCGTGGCTGCGCAGCTCCGGCAGTTCCAGCAGTTGCTGCAGCGGGGTGACCAGGATGGTCGCCACGGTCACCCGGTGCTGCTCGATCAGCCGGCAGGCCTCGGCCGGGTCCCACTGCCGCATGATCACCAGCGGCAACCCGCGGATCAGGAACGACGTGGTCTGGATGTGCAGCCCGCTGACATGGTTCATCGGCATGCCGACGAGCAGGCAGTCGTACGGCATCGGCGGGGCATAGGTCAGGTAGCTGATGGCGTCCCAGCAGATGTTGCCGTGAGTCAGTACGGCGCCCTTGGGCAGCCCCGTCGTGCCCGAGGTGTACATGATCAGCGCCTCGTCGCTGCTGTCCAACTCGGCCTTCGGTTCGGCATCGGAGGACACCGCCACCAGGTCCTCGTAGGACAGGGCTCCGGGAAGGATCACCGCTCCGTCGAAGACCACCAGTGTGACGCCGGCCAGATCATCGATGACGGAGGCCACCGTGTCCTGGAATCCGGCCTCGATCACCAGCATCTTGGAGTCGCTGTCGGTGACGATGAAGGAGATCTCCTTCGGAGCCAGCCGCCAGTTGACGGTTCCGAAGACCGCTCCGATCTTCGCTGAGGCGTGACACAACTCCAGGTACTCCACCGAGTTGCGGCCCAGGATCGCGACGTGGTCGCCGAAGCCGATTCCCAGCCCGGTCAGCGCATGGGCGGCCCGGTTGACCCTCCGGTTGTACTCGGCATAGGTGTAGGTACGGCCCTCGTAGATGACCGCCCTGCGTTGCGGGTACTGCGCGGCAGCCCGCCGGATGACGTGACCTATCGTCAGGTTGTCGACCATCAGCTTCGACCTCGCTCCCTCCGTGGGGCGGGGTCGGCCAGGCCCTCGATGGAACGGAGTCCGACCCCGCCGGCGAGCCCGTCCCGCAACCGTTCACGCGTCTCTCTGAGCTCGGCCTCGAGCCGTTCGAGTTCGGCGCGCACCCGCTTTACCGACTGATCAGCCGGCTCGAACGCCTCGTCGAGGTTGGAGAAACGGGGGTGGGCCCCGCTGCGGCGCTCGCCAGATCGGATCCCCGATTCCAGGATCAGGGCGAACTCCGCCGCGATCTCCTCCACGGCGCCGGGGTCGGCGGCGTCCGGCCGGTGCCACTTGTAGATCCAGTTGCACATCCCCAGCAGCGCCAACACCATCAGCCGCACCGAGCCGGGACGGAACACGCCCTGCCGCTGCCCCTCCGCGATCACCGCTTCGAACAGCGCCTCATGGGCCCGCTTGCGGTGCCGGATCCCGCGCTGCAGCTCGGTTGGCAGCTCGGACTCCTCGGAGAACGCCACCGACAGGCTCGGGAGCTCGGCCGTGACGACCGCGATGTGGGCGTGCACCATTCGGCGCAGCCGCTCGTCCACCGGCAGGTCCAAGGCCGCGAGCGGTGCGACCGCAGCATCGATCCGATCGAAGATCTGCTGGTAGATGTCCGCGAGCAACTCGTCCTTCGAGCGGATGTAGTGGTACAGGGACGCCTTCTTCAGCCCCAGCTCGTGGGCGATGTCCTCAAGCGTGGTGGCTCGATAGCCCTTGCGCGCGAACAACTGTGCGGCCGTCGCGAGGAGCGACTCGCGGGTCAGCCCGCGTCCGGCAGCTTGAGGTCGAGGTGTCATCGCCGCCTCCCTCAGGCCCGCTCGAGCACGACGGCGGTGCCGAGCCCGCTGCCGGCCGGGACGGTGGCCAGCCCGTGCCGCAGGTCCCGCCGCCGCAGCGCCTTGGCAAGGTGGATCACGATCCGCAGGCCCGACATGCCGACCGGGTGGCCGAGGCCCACGCTGCCGCCGTCGACGTTGAGTCGTTCGCGCGGCCACTTGGCCTTGCGCTCGCAGGCCACCATCTGTACCGCGAAGCCCTCGTTGCACTCGATGAGGTCGACGTCGTCCTGGCTCAGCTCGGCGCCCGCCAGCGCGGCCTCGGCTGCCAGCACGCAGCTGTAGCCCATCAGATGCGGATCGCATCCGACCATGGCGGTGCCAGGCACGACGATCCGCGCGATCGGTTCCAGCCCCAGCCGGGCGACGGTCGCCGCGTCGCAGACCAGCGCTGCCGCCGCGGCGTCGTTGTGCGCGGAGGCATTGCCCGGGGTGATGGTGCCGCCCGCCCGCACCGGCGTCATGGCCGCCAGCCGCTCCGCCGAGACATCGGCACGCGGGTTCTCGTCGCGAGCGACAACCACCGGGCCGCCGCGGTGGGGCACCGTGACAGGCACCGTTTCGTCGTCGAACCGGCCGGCTTCCATCGCCGCGACAGCCCGCTGGTGGGAGACCACGGCGTACTCGTCCATCTCACGCCGCGACACGCCGTCCACCTGGGCGTGGCGCTCCGCGACATCGATCATGGTCTGGGGATCGCCCCACATGCCCGAGCCGGCCAGCTTGCACTCCTCGAGGGAGTCGGTGAACCGGCCGTGTCCCAGCCGTAGCCCCCATCGGGCGCCCTGCACCGTATAGGGCGCATTGCTCATCGACTCCATCCCCACCGCGAGTACGCAGCCCACCGAGCCGAGCGCCACCTGACGTGCCGCCATGACGAGCGCCGCCATGCCCGACGCGCACTGCATGTTCAAGGTGAACGCCGGGGCAGCATCAGGAACCCCGACCCGCTGCCCCACGATCCGGGCAGGATTCGACTCGGTCATGTCCTGGAGCACCAAGCCGGCGATCACCTGTTCCACTTCTGACGCCGACAGACCGGTCCGGGCGAGGAGCCCGGTGACCACCGGTGTGGCGATCTCGGTAGCGCGCAGCGGGGCCAGTGCCCCCCCGAAGCGGCCGATCGGCGACCGAAGGCCGTCCACCAGGTACACCTCATTCATGAGCGCGACTCCCTCAACATCAGCAGGCGGAGCGCGGCGACCATCCGCTCGCGCGACTCCTCGGGCAGGATGACCTCGTCGATGATCCCGGCCTCGGCGGCCAGGAACGGGCGGGTGACGGTCTCGCGGTACTCCGCGGCCAACTCCCGCCGGGTGAGGGCCGGATCAGCGGCCGCGGCAAGCTCACGTCGGTGCAGCAACCCGACGGCGGCCTCCGGCCCCATGACCGCGAGTTCAGCCGAAGCCCATGCCCAGGTGCGGTCCGCCCCCAACGACTGCGAGCCCATCGCGATGTAGGACCCGCCGTAGGCCTTGCGGACGACCACTGTCAGCTTGGGCACCGCGGCCTCGACATACGCTGCCAGCATCCCGGCGCCATGGGTGATCAATGCTTTGCGCTCCTCGACCGACCCGGGCATGAACCCGGGCACGTCGAGGAAGGTCAGCACGGGCAGTCCGAACCGGCCGCAAAAGGCCACTAAGCGCGAGCACTTGACCGCGGTCTGCGCATCCAGGACACCGCCGAGGCATTTCGGCTGGGACGCAACCACGCCCACCGGCACTCCATCGAGCCGGGCGAACCCCGTCAGCAGGCTCGGCCCGAAGCGGGGCATCAACTCCAACTCTTCCCCGCCGTCGAGCACTCCCGCCAGCACGCGCCGCATGTTGAACGGTTTCGCCGGTGAATCCGGCACCACCGTGGCGAGCACAGCCGGCTCCACCTGCGGTGCCGCCGGGTCGATGAGCGGCAACGGCCCGCCGGCCCGCGACGGCAGGAAGCCGAGCAGCTGACGGACCGTGTCAAGGGCTTCCGGTTCGTCAGCCACATCCAGATGAGCCACCCCGCTGTCACGGGTGTGCAGCAGCGCACCGCCCAGGTCTTCCGGAGTCACCGACTCACCGATCGCCGTGCGCACGACCTCCGGGCCGGTCAGGAACATCTGCCCGCGTCCGCGCACCATGATCGTCCAGTCGGTCAGCGCCGGAGAGTACGCTGCCGCCCCCGCACAGGGCCCCATGATCACCGAGACTTGCGGAACGATCGGCCGGGCGCGCACGTTCTGTGCAAAGATCCGGCCGCAGCCGTGCAGCGACTGGATCCCCTCGTGGATGCGTGCGCCACCGGAGTCGTTCAGATAGACGATCGGCGCCCCGATCTCCATCGCTAGCTGCTGGACGCGCACGACTGCCTCGGCGAACGCGGATCCGATCGAACCACCGGCGACGGCGAAGTCGTGGGACACCACGGCAACCGGCCGGCTGTCCACGGTTCCGAACCCGGCGATGACCCCGTCGCCGTCCCGCACGACACCACTTCCTCCGTAGGTGGTTGCGGGACCGCGACGCAGCGGAGCCAGCTCACTGAACGACCCCGGGTCGCACAACCGCTCGACGCGATCTCGTGCCGACAACTGGCGATCCGCGGTGGCCGCTGCCCCCCGGTGCGCCACCCGGCGGCTCAGCAGCATCTGTCGCACGGTCAAGCCATCGGATTGCTGCTGCCGAAGCTGTGCCAATTCCGTTCGCCGGCCGTGCTCGTCCGCCGGCCGACTGGCCGGTCGGCCGAGTGCTGGTGCTCCTGTGGTGCCGGTGAGCAATTGCTCATCGGGCCGTTCCAGAGTCGGCACACGGTGAACGGGTACCGCGCCAATGCCGGGGAGGGGCCGCACGACAGGCCGACCATGCTCGGCCGGTCGGTCGGCATCGATGCGGTCGGTGAGCGTGAGCAGGACGGCGGCCGACGCGACGGGCTGGCCGGCCTCGACCGCCAGGCCAGTCACCGTGCCGTCTCGATCCGCAGTGACCCGGTGCTCCATCTTCATGGCCTCGACGACAACCAAGAGGTCTCCCGCGCGAACCTGGTCGCCGTCCCGGACCGCCAGGCGGACAACCGTGCCCTGCATGGGGGCGGTAACCGACCCGGTCCGATCGTCGGACGCAGCACCACCCGGACTGGGATCATTGCCGCGGACTGCTCCATCCGAAAGGTGGACGGGATGGGCGAGCCTGCCGGCCTCAGCCCCTGCCAGGGCCGGTTCGGCAGCCTCGGTGCCGGCGCCGAACGGCGCGACTGTGTTGTGCCACTCGGTGTCGATCCAGCGGGTGTGGACGGTGAAGTCCTCCTTGCGATCGGCGGCGAACGCCGAGTCGTCCACAATCAGACGGTGGAACGGCAGCACGGTCGCCATCCCCTCGACCCGAAACCCGGCCAGCGCCCGCCGCGAACGCTCCAGTGCCTGCGCGCGATCCGAGCCGGTGACGATCAGCTTGGCCAGCAGCGAGTCGAACTGCCCGCCGATGACCGAGCCGTCCTCCACACCTGTGTCGACCCGGACTCCGGGCCCCGCCGGGAAGGTGATCGATGCGATGGTGCCCGGGGCGGGCAGGAAATCGCGCCCGACGTCCTCCCCGTTGATCCGGAACTCGATCGAGTGCCCATGCGGCTCCGGGTCCTCGAGCAGGCTGAGCTCGGCGCCCTCGGCGATACGGAACTGCTCGCGCACGAGGTCGAGCCCGGAGGTCTCCTCCGAGACAGAGTGCTCCACCTGCAGCCGGGTGTTCACCTCGAGGAAGGAGATCAGCCCATCCTGCCCGACGAGGAACTCGACCGTGCCGGCACCGTGATAGCCCGCCTCCCTGCAGATCGCCCTGGCCGCGTCGTGAATGGTTCTGCGCTGCTCGTCGGAGAGGAACGGCGCGGGCGCCTCCTCGACGAGCTTCTGGAACCGGCGCTGCAGCGAGCAGTCGCGAGTGCCGACGACGATCATGTTGCCGTGGGTGTCTGCAAGCACCTGGGCCTCGACGTGGCGCGGCCTGTCCAGATACCGCTCGACGAAGCACTCGCCACGGCCGAACGCCGCAATTGCCTCACGGACCGCTGACTCGTACAGCTCGGGAATCTCCTCGCGGTCCCGGGCAACCTTTACGCCATGCCCCCCGCCCCCGAAGGCAGCCTTGATCACCACTGGGAGCCCGTGCTCCTCAGCGAAGGCGACGACGTCGTCGGCACTGCTGACCGGGTCCTTCGTTCCGGGCACTGGTGGAACCCCCGCACGCATCGCGATCTGCCGCGCACGGATTTTGTCGCCGAGGTTGCGCATGGCCTGCGGGGTGGGACCGATCCAGGTGATTCCGGCGTCGATCACGGCCTGGGCGAAGTCGGCGTTCTCCGAAAGGAAGCCGTAACCCGGATGGATCGCGTCAGCACCGGCCTGTTTCGCGGCGCCGATGACCCTGTCGAAGTCGAGGTAGGACTCGGCGGCGGTGGTGCCGCCCAGGGCGAAGGCATCATCGGCGAGCCGGACGAACAGCGCGTCCTGGTCGGGGACGGCATACACGGCGACGCTGCCGAGTCCAACCTCCTTCGCGGTGCGAATCACCCGGACGGCGATCTCACCGCGGTTTGCGACGAGAACTTTGCGCAGCTTTCGCACGAAATGCCCTCCGTCAGGAGAGTACGGGCGCGGTACGCGCGTCAGGAGCTCACTCGCCTCAGATGCAAGGCAGGGCCTGACGGCACTATGGGCAGCCTCCGCGAAGGCCGACCATCTGGTTGGTTTATCAACCGACTGTTCGTCAGTCCAAGTTGCGGCATCGTCGGCACGGATGTCAACGGGTAGCCCATATTCCTGGGGGCGACTGTAGTGAGGTCCGCGTTGCTTGTTCGCCGCCCGATGGGCTCCCGCCCCGGCGGCCCCGTGATCCCCACCGTTGTCGCAGTGGTACGCCCCGGCGCCGACCGGGTTCAACTCGTAATGGCGGTCGTGTGACTGCCTCGCCCACGGGTTCGGGAACGCGAGCGACCGTCCGGACCGTGAGCGCCGCTACCACTCCCTACCGACCGGAGTGCGGCAACGGACGTTCGAGCCACGGCTCCAGGTAGTCAGGGATGCGGGTCAACGACCACACACCGGGGGCTCCCCCTGTCTGGTGGGCACGCTGATACTGGATCTGCTTGATCCGGAGGAAGCGAGAAAGACCGTCGATGCCGGTTCGGCGGCAGCAAGCACCATCTCAGCCGCGGTCAGAGCATCGGTGACGAGTTCGGTTTGCATGTGGTCGGCGATCGTCCAGCCGGCCAGGCGGCGTGAGGCAAGGTCGATGACCGTGGCCAGATACATAGGTGATGTCACCGACGCACTTCGTGTTCACCACGTCCGCGGCGAAGTCGCGGCCGAGCAGGTCCGGGGCCTTCGCCGCAGCCGGGTCCGCAACCGTTGCGCGGTGTTCGTGCCTCAGCCGCAGCCCGGCGAGTCCGATGGGGGCGCGTGACACGGCAACGCGTTTGTGGTTGATCCACTCGCCGTCCTCGCGGAGCTCGGCGGTGATCCTCGAAACGCCGGACCGCGTCCGCCTTGAACTCCGGCGGGCGGTGCTTCATGACCACGACATGTACGTTTCTCAGACCCTCAAGATCCAGTGTCTCGAGTATCCAAGATCAGGGGGTGACGGCCGCTACCCCGAGCTGGTCGAGGAAACCGGCGCCTGCCGACGGCTGACCGGTGCGGGGAGCACCTCTGGAACCCCTGCCATTCCGGCTCAATCCCGGATGAGCCGGAACTGGGCCACCCGCAATCCGGGGGCGGGCTCGATGGTGCCCACACGGGAGAACCCGAGGCGCTCATAGAGCGCAACTGCCGGAAGGTTGTCGGCACCGGTACTCACCAGGACGTGCCCGTTTGGAACCAGGTCGGTCAAGAGATGATCGAGTAATCGCGATGCCAGGCCCCGGCGGAACCACACGGGATCCACGCACACGCGGTCGATATCGAGGGCGCCCTCCCCCGCCAGCCGCTGCCAGGCGACGAAGGCAGCAATCTGTCCGTCATCCGTCATCGCCCCGAGCCAACGCAAAGGCTGGGCTCGCATCTCTTCTACGCCCTCTCGCAGAGCAGGGATGCCGTCGAAGCCGATCAGGTCGGACTCGACCGCATAAGCACGGCGACCGAGCTGGTGCACCGCTGCCGCCGCCGCCTCCTCGGCCAGATCCAATTCACACACCATGAAGCCGCGGCAATCGCCCTCAACGCGTCCAACAGGCCCAGAAGTCAACATCCCTCGATGTTAAGCCACTTCAAACGCCCGACTCGTCACCCTGAACATGGGATCGAAACGCCCAGAGAGGTCGTTTCCTCCCTTGAGGTGCGCCTTCTCCTGCTTTTCTCGAAGCGAGGTCGTCATCTTGATGTGTCTGGCGGGTGGACGCGGCAGACGCGCTATACGGGGTGACAGATGGGACGAGATGCGGCGAAAAAACGTGGGCCGCAAGCGGGAGCATCCTCACCGACACCCTCGAACTCCCCCTCGCGGTGCTGGTCACCGCCGCCAGCATGCAGGACTCGGCCGCCGGCACCGACCTGATCGACCATGTGGCCGCCGCCCACCCCTCGATCCGCAAAGTCTGGGTGGACGGCGGCTATCCCCAGCACCTCGTCGAGCACGCCGCCCGCCTCGGCATCGACATGGAAATCGTCCAACGCACGCCTGGAACCCGGGGATTCGCAAAGGCCGTCCATCCCCTCCCACCTGTGCGGATGAGGTTCTTGCAAGGGCAGCGGTGACCCCACGCGGTTCACCGGGTTCGGTCCAAGGGCTGACCGTACAGAACCGCGGGCGGGCCCGAAAGTCGCCCCGGACGTGGGCAGGCGAACGCCCATGCGCCTCTGAAGGGCCACGCCGCGGTCATCCGCCGGGCTGGCGGACGAGCGGGTTGGCACCGATGGAGTTGTGGATGCGGAAGGTGACCGTTCCCGGCCGATAGCGGTCGTCGGACCACTCCACGGGGCGGCCGGCGTGGGTGGTGGTCACCCGGCGGACACGCAGCAGCGGGGTGCCGCGGCGAATGCCGAGCAGTTCCGCGTCGCGGGTGCCCGCCGCAAGTGCGTCGATGACGTGCTCGCCGTTCGCGAAGACCAAGCCCACCTCGTCGAGCAGCCGCTGGGTGACCGACTCGCAGTCGGGCTCGATGCGCTCGACCGCGTCCGCGATCCAGTCGGCGTAGACGGTGCGCTCCAGCAGGGCCGGCTGTCCGTCCAGGCCACGCACTCGCAGGACATACAACACCTCGGCTCTGGAGGGGAGTTGGAGGCGCAGCGCGTCCTCGGTGGAGGCCGGGCGCCGGGCGGTCTCCACGACGCTGCCGGTGGCCTGGTGTCCGGCCGCCCGCGCCCACTGGGCGAAGCTGCGCAGTTCGGTGAAGCTCTGGCTGCGGCGGGCACCGAGCACCACCCGTCGGGTGCCCTGTCGTGAGCCGATCAGTCCGTCGACCACCAGAGCCGCGAGCGCCTGGCGGACAGTGCCGCGGGATACCTGATACTCCGCGGCGAGTTCGCCCTCGGTCGGGAGCCGGCCCCCCACCGGGTAGTCGCCGCGATCGATCGCAACCCTCAGCTCGCCGGCGATCTGCTCGTGCCGTGCCGCCACACCCAGCCCTCTCATCCGCGATACCGGCTCCGCTCTGCGCGCCACCGGCTTGTGCACACAGGGTAGGCGATCCGGCCGCACCGGGCACGCTCGTCCTGCACACAGCGGAGACCGCACGCCCACGCGGCCCGCGTCCTCTCAAGGAGCCTTCAAACCGAGCGCGAGCATCTGTTATCCGTTCACCGAAAGGTCATCCCGCTGCGACGTACTTGGGACATCTTGTTTGGACAAGTTGCCTGGGTCCGGGCAGTACCCGATCACTTTTTCCGGGCAGCTCATGCACCCTCAGGAGACCTTGTGAACCTGCTCCCTGCGCGATCAGTCGGCCTTGCCGGCGTGCTGACCGCAACCACGCTCGCGCTCAGCGCCTGCGGTTCGGCACCCGACTCCGTCGCGACTGGCCGCACGGGCGGCCCGCACGCCGCCACTGCCACCTCGGCGCAGGACCTCGGAGGTATGGACGCACTGGTCTCGGCGGCCAAGAAGGAGGGCGTACTCAACGCGATCGCCCTGCCCCGCGACTGGGCCAACTACGGCGCCGTGATAGACGGATTCACCAAGAAGTACGGCATCAAGGTCAACGACGAGAACCCGGAGGGCGCCAGCCAGGACGAGATCAACGCCATCACCTCGCGCAAGGGCCAGGACCGCGCCCCTGACGTGGTGGACCTGGGCCAGTCGTTCGCACTCAGCGCAGCTCAGCAGGGGCTGCTCGCCCCGTACCGGGTCGCGGCCTTCGACGACATCCCGGCCACGCAGCGCGACACCCGGGCCCGCTGGTACAACGACTACGGCGGCTATGTCTCGATCGGCTGCGACGCCAAGCGCGTCAAGGAGTGCCCCCAGTCCTTCGCCGACCTGCTGAAGCCGCAGTACAAGGGCCAGGTCGCCATGAACGGCAATCCCACCAAGTCGGCCTCCGCCTTCGGCGGCGTCTTCGCCGCAGCCCTGGCGAACCAGGGCTCCTTCGACGACATCCAGCCCGGCCTGGACTTCTTCGCGAAGCTCAAGAAGGCCGGCAACTACAACCCGGTGGAATCCACCCCGGCCACGGTCGAGAAGGGCGAGACCCCGATCAGCATCGACTGGGACTACCTCAACGCCGGCTACGCCGACGAGTTCCGCAGCAAGGGCGTGGACTGGAAGGTGGTCATCCCCACCGACGGCCAGTACGCCCAGTACTACTCACAGGCCATCAACAAGGACGCCCCGCACCCGGCGGCCGCCCGGCTGTGGGAGGAGTACCTCTACAGCGCCGAGGGCCAGAACCTCTTCCTGAAGGGCTACGCCCGCCCGGCGCTCATGCCCTCGATGACTCGGAGTGGCACGGTCGACAGCGCGGCCGCCGCCAATCTGCCCCAGGTCGACGGCACTCCCTCCTTCCCGACCGACGCCCAGCTGGACAAGGCCAAGCAGGTCGTGGCCCACGGCTGGGGCAAGGCCGTGGCCGGGTGACCCAGCCCATGGCCGACTCCTCCGCCACCGTTTCCCACGCCGTCGTGCCCGTCGGCGGGAGGCCGCCCGGGCCCCGCCCCGAGTCCTGGATGCCGTCGCCGTTCTTGTCGTCGAAGACGGTGCCCTGGACAGTGGCATGGCGCGGGGGGCGCGGGACGATGTCGAAGTTCACCGGCGCGGCGAGTGGCTGGTACCCGTCGTCGGCCAGCAGCCAGGCGGAGTAGGAGCCGACGGGCAGGCCCGAGGGGTCCACGGTCGCGGTGCCGCTGGCGTTCCCGACGTAGACCCGGGCGAGCGAGTAGACGTCGCCGGGTTTGCGGCCCGCCGGGTAGATGCCGATCCGGTTCGTGGCGCTGGGAGCATCTGTGGTGCAGCTGAACTTGAGCTTTGGAGTTCATCGTTCGACGCGCATCTTCAGCGCTCTCCAGGCGTACGCCTCCGGGCCGCCTCCCTGGATGAGGACCACGGCCGAGTTCAGGGCGAGGTGGCGGAGGCGGCGCACGACGACCGGTCTCGGCGGCCTTCTTGTCGGCCAGCGCGGTGGCGGCGTACCGCAGTAGCGGCCGGGCGTACATCCGGTGGAGGGGGTCCGGGTCCGCCAGCATCTCGTAGTGGATGCCGCGCGCGGGCGGTACCACAGGGGCCATCCGACCGATCTGGCAGTCGAGGGCCGAACGGTGTCCATCGGTCTGCTCGTGCGGCGGTTTGCGGGCCGGACTGCGGGGTGAGGTCGAGACCTCACGCGTCCCCGCATGAACTCCCCGGGACCGTTCGATGAAGATCGCCTTCTCAGGGATCCGAAACTTGTCCAGTCAAGCTAGCTTCCTTGCACATGAGATTCCTCCGCAGAGCAGCAGGGCTTGGCCTTGCGTTGCTCTATTCCATCCTGGCCCTCTGTGTGCAGCCCGCCGCGGCGCATGTGTCGCCGCAACACGGCGAGATCGTCATCTCCACGAAGACCGACGTCACCAGCGGGCGGCTGATCGTCCACCGTGACCTGGTGTCACCGCAGAACGCGGGCGCCTGGGCCTCGCGCCTGCTGAGCACGTCGAGCTGCCCCGTCACCGGCTCCGGCGTCGCCGGAGACGCCGGCGGGGTCCCTGGCGGCGTCGTGGTCGAGCTCGCGTGGAACTGCCGCGTCGACAGGCTCGACCTGAGCGCCATGCTGAAGCAGGGCGGGCTGACCCAGGTCCTCGCCGAGTTCGACGGCACCACGTCCAACGCCAACGCTCAGACCCCCGTCGTCGACGCATCGGGCGCCCACGCGCTCCCCACCTTCCCGTGGGCAGTGGTGGCGCTCGGCATCGCGCTGGCCGCCGCGCTGCTGCTCGTGGTGTGGCAGATCCGCACCGGGCGGCTCCAGCTCGCCCAGCTGGCCGCCAAGGTCGGCGCCAACCGCAAGCGGGTCAAACTGGCCACCGTCGGCGCGGTGGCGCTGTCCTGTCTGGCTCCCCAGGTGGCCGCGGCGGCGCCGCTCCTCGAACAGGCAGCGGCGACCGCCAACACGGTCACCGTCACAGGCACGGTCTTCGAGGACACCAACGGCAACGGCAAGCGCGACACCGGTGAGGCGCCGATGCCCGAGGTCGACGTCACCGACGGCGCCGTCTGGACGACGACCGGCCCCGACGGCTCGTACAGCCTGGAGATCGACCCGACCCGCCGGGAGACCGACCTCATCAGCATCGTCTCCCCGAACGGCTACACCCCCGCACTGCGCGACGACTACATCCCGCAGTTCTTCCGCAAGGTTCCGGAGGACGGCGGCTCCGGCATCGACTTCCCCCTCGTCAAGGACAAGAACGCCGCCAATCCCACCGAAAAGTGGGTGATGAACTCCGACATCGAGGTCAGCAACACCACGGACGGCGCCGCCCAGAGCGCGTCGCAGTGGTGGCCCAAGCAGGTCGAGGCGATGTCCGAGGTCGACGGCGCCACCATGGCGATCACGACCGGTGACAACACCGTGACCGACTACGCGGCGGAGCCGCGGCGTCAGCGCGGCTACGACATCCTGCGCAAGGGCCTGACCGAGGGCAAGCTCGGCATGCCCTTCTACCCCGTAGTCGGCAACCACGACGTCGGCGGCACCGCCACCTCCAAGGGCTACGGCGGCAGCATGGAGTACTACCGCCGCAACCTCGGCCCCGAGTGGTACAGCTTCGACCGCGACGGCCGTCACATCGTCGTCCTTGAGGACAACTACGACTCCAGCGGCCTGAAGCCGCAGCTGGACTGGCTGCGCGAGGACCTCAAGCGCCACGCCGTCGGCAAGCAGGTGCTCGTCTTCGCGCACCGGTCCCTGTTCACCGTATGGGGTCCGGGGGCCGGCATGCAGCCGACCGTCGACGAGCTGTCGAAGTACGACGTGCGGATGTTCGCCGCGGGCCACAACCAGCAGGCCGAGTACCGCCGTGGTGCCTTCAACCGCTCGGTTGAGATCAACAACCAGGGCGAGTACGGCATCGACGGTGCCCGCGCGGACTTCAAGATCCTCGACTTCAAGGGCATCTACGACGACCCGAGCACCAAGCGCAACGAGGACACCGGCTATGTGATGGGCACCCACCGCCAGTTCGACGTCCGCAACGCGGTCGCGCTGGTCAGCCCCGCGCAGGGCGGTGTGCACGGCAACAGCGCCGGAATCCCGATCGAGTTGTACACCGAGGACGCCGGTCGCACCCCGGCCACGGCCTCGCTGACCATCCGCGACTCGCGCGGCCACATCGCCTGGCACAAGGAGCGGATGGAGTTCGGCGCCGAGGTCCGCAAGACCGGTATCGAGAACTGCTACACGGCCCCCGGCGGCACCCCGGAGCCCTGCCCGGCCGCCCGGACCTCCTGGACCCGGATCAGCAGCAGTCTCCCCGGCATGCGGCCGGACACCTACACGGCCGAGATGACCGCGGTCGACACTCGCGGCAAGGCGTGGCCCACCGTCACCAACACCTTCACGGTGGTGCCCGAAGACAAGCTGGCCGCCCCGAAGACCGGCCAGGACTGGCTGCGTCAGGGCCGCGACGAGGCGGGCCGCTCCGGCAGCAGCGACGACCCGGGCAGCGAGCTCGACCTGCAGTGGGCGGCCAACACCGGCGAGCAGTTCAACCTCAACGGGTCGGTCGTGACGGACGGCAAGGTGATCGTCTCCTCCCGGGCGTTCGACTCGCCGCACCACATGATGCTGGCCTACGACATCAAGTCCGGCCGCGAGATCTGGCGCACCTATCTGGACGGTGACGCCGAGTCGGCACCGACCTACCACGACGGCAAGGTCTACATAACCACCGCCGTCGGCCGGATCTACGCGCTGGACGCCAAGGACGGCCATGTCGTCTGGCAGAAGATCGAGGACGAGAAGCAGTACGGCGACACCGTCCGCCGGTACGGCCGGGCCGGTGGCCCAGTCACCGTCTTCGACCTGAAGGCCGAGCCGCGCACGGTCGCCGTCTACCAGAACTGGGGCAAGATCGAGTGTCGTGACGCCAAGACCGGCGACCTGCTGGGCGGCTTCAACGGCGCGGCGAGCTGGGGCCAGTTCCACAGCACGGCGGTCCGCCGGCCCGGCTCCGACATCGCCTACCTGCACACCGGTTCCAGCAACACGGTGGTCGCCATGGACCTCGTCGGCTGCCGCCAGCTGTGGGCGAAGGACACCAACGGGGACATCGCCAGCCACTCCTCCCCTGCCCTGACCGACCCGGCCAACGGGGACCCGCAGCTGGTGACGATGACGAACAGCGGCGTCCGCGGGCACAACCTCAGCACAGGTGCGGTGCTGTGGCAGTCCCCGCTGGGCGGCGGCAGCGGCTGTGGCGAGAGCGGCCCCGCCCCGCTGACCAGCCCCGCGATCTGGGGCACCACCGCCTACATCGCCAGCCGCGATGGCGTCATCCGCGCCTACGACACCAGCGCGGACGACCCGTCCAAGCCGATCTGGGAGACCAAGGTGGGCTACCAGCCCGGCAGGACCCCCGTGGGGTGCAGCGGGGACCTCAACTCGCCCACGATGCACGCCCTGGTCACCAAGGACCTGGTGTACGCGGGCACCCGCGACGGCCGCCTGGTCGTCCTGGACCGTGCCACCGGCAAGCTGCTGTCCGAGCACAACCTCGGCGCCGGGGTGACCTCGGCGCTCTCCGTCAGCGGTGACTACGTCTTCGCCCTCACCGACGACGGCACGCTCCACGCACTGGCTGCCCGCCACCTGCGCGGTAACGGCCACTGATCAACCGTCCGCGAGTTGCCTCCCCGCCAGGGGAGGCAACTCGCGGCGCTCTACTCCCGACGGGACCACCACTGTGCACACCCTCCGCACCACCCGCGCCCACGCCACCCGTCTCCTACTGATCGGCCTGGCCGCCGCACTGGCGCTGCTCGGCACCGCAGGCACGGCCGAAGCGCACCCCTTCGGCACACCGCCGGTCGCCCGAGTCAAGGCCGAGGGCCGTACCGTCGAGATCACCTGGTCAGCCCCGCAGAACGACCTGGACGTCCTGCACCAGGCCGCCCAGGGAGACGAGGCTGCCTACCTCGGCTCACACATCACCGTGGACCAGGACGGGCACGAGTGCCGGCTGGGCACAGTGGACACCCAGCAGCTCGCGAGCAAGGGCGCCGTGGTGCCCTACACCTGCCCCGAACCGGTGAACGCGGTCGCCCTCACCATTACCGCGCTGACCGACGTCAACCCCGCCTATCGCACAATCTCGGTAACGGACAACGGCGGCGGACTGCACACCTCCAGCGACCCCACCCAAACCCTCCCCCTGAGCAGCGCCCCAAACTCCGCCACCACCGCGTCCACAGCACCAACGACCCTGTGGACCACAGACCTCGCGGCACTCCTGGACCAGGGCGTCGTACTCCCGGTGGTCCTCCTCATCTCGGCTGCGGTGGGCGCCTTCCACGCCTGCGCCCCCGGCCACGGGAAATCGCTCGCCGCCGGATACCTCGTAGGCGCCGGAGGCAGGGCACGGGACGCGGTGTGGCTCGGCGCCATCGTGGCCGTCATGCACACCGCGTCCGTCGCCGTACTTGCCGTGGGCTTCTGGCTCGCCGCCCAGCACGCACCGGACGTCGCCGCGGTGACAAACTGGCTCCAACTGATCGCGGCCCTGGTCGTGGTCGCCGTGGGCATCGGCCTGCTCCGTGGCCACCTGACCAACCGCAAGCACGGTCACCGCAATGGTCACCATCACGGGCATGGCCACGACCACGGGCATGACCACGATCACCACCACGGGCACAGCCACCACATCCCGGCCGCCAAGGCCCTGCTCACCTGGCGCGGCATCCTGCTCCTCGGCACATCCGGAGGCCTGCTCCCCTCCCCGTCGGCGTTCCTCGTTCTGCTCACCGGCCTGCTGACCGGCCGGGTCGGCACAGCGATCGCGATGGTGGCGGCATTCGGCGTCGGCATGGCGCTGACCCTCACCGGCGTCGGCCTTGCGGTACTACGCGGCCGCAGCGCATTCCTCGCCCGAGCCACGACCTCGCCCGCGCTACGCACCTGGAGCAACCGCGTCCCGATCCTCGCCGCCTGGGCCGTCGTCATCGGCGGCAGCCTGGCATCATCTGTCGCCGCCAGCCACGTCCTGGCATCGTGAGCCGAGGCAACGGTCGGCGACGCCCGCCAGCGACCCTTCCTCGATGTCGGCCGCCGTCAGGAGTTGAGCCGAGCCTCCACGAGCGGGCGGTCATACCGGTTGTCCCTTCGTAGAACCCCCGGTCAGGCCATGGACGAACTGCTTCTGAGGGCAGCAACCCCGAACGGTGGCGCGGGAATCACCACCGACGTTCTCGCCCAGGACGCCAAGTACGCCGTCGCCCTCGTCGTCACCGACCTGGTGACCGAGTGGAAAATGAATACCGTCCGGGCTTCGTACCTGGAGCCGCTGCGCATCTGGTTACCCCATCCCTGCGCCCAGCGGCCACCCTGGTCGGCGCCCGGCCCGCAAGGCCTGCCGCCGGTGAACGGTCGCGCAGGCCTGGCCTGCCGGGAGCCGGCGACCAGACCGCGTCAGTGCCGACCTTGAATTCTGGCGGCCGCCCTGGGCCGCCCCGTCGGAGTCGCTTGCCGCTGTTGGGTGGCCCAGGTGATCCTGCCGCCGGCCGTGACCAGGCTGGCGTTCTGAGCCAGGTACGGCCCGTCAGAGGCGGAGAGGACGGGGTTACCGTCGGCCGCGCCGGCTCCGCCGGTCAGAGCCCCCGTAATGCCGCTTGCGTCAAGACCGCGGACACCTCGTCATCACAGTGGCGCCGACGGGCGCCGGTGGCGTCCGTGCGGGTGCGGACGCCGGTGGATGGTCGCGGACCGTCGTGTCCATGGGTCCCCTCCCCCGCCTGCACGCCAGGGCTTGCGCCGAATGGAGCAGGCCGACAGGCAGCCGCAGGAACCTCTCCGTACCGTCGCGAGCACGGCGCTCTGACAGGACGGTGCCGTCGGCGGTCCCGTGATCCCGTCGCACGTACACGGGACCGCCCCTTCACGAGGCGGTACCGAGCCCCACTCCATACGCCGCACCCAGACCCGGAAGCACCTACGCGGGGTCGGGCTCCGGGCTCATGGATCGAACCTCCAGGCGCCACAGCGAGTAGCCGTAGTTGGTCGCCCGCTTGATACCCTGCATCCGCACGTACCGGGCGGTCACCGGGTCGAGGGTGAGATCGTCCACGCGGGCGCCGGCCGACTTGTCCCGAACCGAAGCCACCGTCTTCCAGTTGGCGGCGTCGTCGGATACCTGGATGTCGTAGTCACGGCCGGAGGCCGTCTCCCAGTCGAGCAGGACACGCCGGACGGTCTGCGGGGAACCGAGGTCGACCTGGATCCATTCACCGTCGCGGTAGGCGCTGGCCCACCGGGTCGTGCCGTCACCGTCGGTGGCGTTCTCCGGTCCCAGACTCGCCACTTCGGACGAGGACGCCGTCGTCGGCCGGTGCAGCGCCAGGTCGGGGACCTCGAAGACACGCATGCTCCACAGGGCGTACCCGTTCCGCTCATTGCCCGCATGCGTGCCGACGAGCCGTACCTGCCGTGCCGTGACCGGCTCGAACGTGAGCGTGTCTTCTCCCGCGCCTTCGTGGCCGGTACGGCTCGCGACGGTGGTCCAGTTCTCACCGTCCCGTGACACCTGGACCTCGTAGTCCCGCCCGTAAGCCGGCGCCCAGTCCAACTCGACCTTGCTGATCGCCACCGGCTTGCCGAAGTTGACCCGCAGCCATGCCTCGTCTCCCGGACCGCTGGCCCATTGGGTGGTGCGCACCCCGTCGAAGGCCGCGGCCGCCGTACCGGCGGAAGCGGTCGCTTCCTTGCCCAGGCTCACCTCTCCCGACGCCGACGCGGCGAGTGTCGTGGCAACCTTCGTCAGCCCGGTGCCCACGCCGAGCTTGCGGACCGTGTCCAGGAAGGCGCTGTAGGGCACGCCGGCCTTGGCCCCGCTCCACATCTTCTGCGCGAGCGTGCCGAACGTGGGCTCGACCAGCCTGTGCACGTCCAGCTCCGAGTAGGTGGCCTCGGTCAGGTCGTTCCACACCGCCGACATGGCCCCGAGCAACTGCGGGTCGCCTGGGGCCACGCTCTGCCCGTTGGGGAAGACATTCGGCTCCCACTGGTCGTAGAGGTACTTCCCGTCCAGCCCGTGGCCGTGGTAGTAGCCCGCGAACGGGACGATGTAGAGCAGGGCGTCATTGGTGTTGATGAAAGAGTAGCCGTCCCGCTTGAGGGCCTGTGGCCCGTACCAGCCGTTGTTCCAGCTGTTCATGGTCACGTCGCGGTCGTAACCGTCAGCGCCGCCCGCCATGACCGACAGACTGCCCCAGGCCCGCGGATGCTTGCCGAGCGCGCGGATGTGGGCCGCCATCTCGTTGAAGTAGTCCTTGTAGCGGGGCTTGTCCACGGTGTACTCGTCGGCGCCGAAGTGCACGTCGGGGCTTCGGAACCAGGGAGTGAACTCGTCGAACACCGACTTCATGAACGCGGTGGTCTCCGGCTTGGACAGATCCAGGTGGTCGGACTCGCCGTTGTTGAGCCCGAGCGACGGGCGGAACCGGATGAACGCCAGCGAGTGGGCGGGCGCGTCGATCTCGGGGACGATCGTGACGCCGTTCGCGGCGGCGGTGTCCTCGAAGGAGTCCCAGTCGGCGCGGTCATAGGCCCCGTCCTTGGACGCCAACCCGGCCAGCTCGGGGTCGTCGGTCTTGAGCCGGAAGCCGGCCTGGACCTCGCTCCAGAGCTTGTCGCCCTTGAAACCGTTGTCGTTGAGGTGCAACTGCAGCTGGTTGAGTTTGAACCAGCCCATCAGCCGCAGGTAGTCGCGGATGTAGTCGGCGGTGAAGAACCGCCGTCCGACGTCCAGCATGAACCCGCGGACTTTGTAGTTGGGCCAGTCCACGGCCGTTCCCACGGGGACGGAGTCGCGACCGTCGTCGAGCAGCAGGATCTGCAGGAGGCTGCGGGTGCCGTAGTAGACACCCTTCGCAGTCGGCGCGGCGATCGTCACGTTGCGATCGGTGACCGTGAGGTTGTAGCCCTCCTCGGCGTACCGGGTGCCACCCGCCGCGTCGGCGAGGGAGGGATCGATCGACAGGACGATGTCGCCGTCCTGCGGGATCCGGGGAGACACGTCCAGCTTGTGCCCCGTCACCTGTGCGACGTCGGTGGAGAGTTGCGTGCCCTGGTCGTCGAGTTCGTCGACCTGGTTCTTGGCCAGCACGATCCGGCTGTGCTTGCGCAGTTCGAACGAGCCTGTTCCACCCTTCCACTGCTGAAGAGCGGGCACCACGGCGGGCCGCGGGTTGAGATCGGTCTTCGCGGGGCCGGGTCCGGGTGCGGCCACCGAGGACGGCACTGCCAGGAGGAACACGGATATCCCGAGCGCCAACCCTCTGATCAGTCGAGGTGCATGTCCATTCATGCGCACTCCAACCTACTTTCGAGCGGGATTGAACAACATATACCCGAGGTTCGCCACGAGGTGTAGACCACTGCGCTGTCGGCATGGGCTGGGCGAGCGACCACGCTGCCGTTCGCGCGGATGGAGACTGCATGCGCACCAGGTGCCTTCCAGGCGATCCTGTACGAGCCGTCGTCGCCGGCCCTGACCGTGGCTTCGGTGTACGGGATGCGCGGCGGGTGCGGAGGCGGGGGCGGAATCTGCGGAGGCCGCGGGAGCGGTGCGGCCAAGGCAGTGAATGCGAGCGCCGGGGTGAGCACAGCGGCGACGACGGACGCGATCTTCATGTCCCGGATGGTTCGCGCACCAGAGAAGCCCCTGATTGATGCGGCCGGGTGGTGCTGATGGCCACATGAGGGCGCGGGTGAGCCCGGACGTCAGTGTCGGCCCCGTTATGTCCTTCGCGGTCCTGCAAGAAGCGCGGCGCCTCCCGCCAGACGGGACAAGATGCCCCGAGGGGCGGGCCGCTGACGACGCCGCAGGCTTCGCGTGGTGCTACGGACCGCTGCTTTTTGCTCCCCTGCAGGGCTTTCGACACTGGGCTTCGACGCCGGGCCTTTCGCCCCGACACCGCCAGTCTGCTACCAGGCCTCCTGGCAGCTACCCGAACCGACTTCCACTGGCAGGCGACCGTGAGCTCACGACCGGAGATCACCTACGTCATCAAGACCTCCAGTCTGCTGGCGCGCGAAAGTCCGAGGTCAACCTCGGCGGCAAAGACGCAGAAGTCGTTGCCTGTACCCGAGGGGAGCGTCTTCACCCTGGAGTTCGTGACTCTCCTCCGAGAGGGACTCAGCGGGCCGCTGTCGGAGAATCGGCAGGGTGAGGACGAGCCCGTTCTCACCGATGGCCTGACCGAGGCGCGGACCTCGCGGCTGCTGGTCATCGCCCGGGGCCACTACCAGCCGGCCGTGTAGCGGCCGCAGGCCTACGCCCGGCCGGGAGTGAACTGCCCGCGGCGATGGTGGTCAGATCACGGTCACCGGGTGACGTACCACTGCGTCGAAGAGAAAGCCCTGCGTGTTGGCCACGGCGGTGTCCGGCTGGGTGTGGCCGGCCGTGTCGGTGGCGCGGGCCAGGAGGTGAGTGTCGCCAACTGTGTCGGGCTTCCAGGTGAGGGACCAGCGGGTCCAGGTGCCGGCACGGGGCCGGTCGTGGAGGCGGGCGGGCCGCCAGCTGGCCCCGCCGTCCGTGCTGACATCGACCCGCGCGATGGCCCCCGCGCCCGACCACGACCGGCCGTGCAGCACCTGCCCCTCCCCCACCGTGAACCTCGCCCCGCTCGCAAGCTCGAAGGCACTCCTGACCACCTGCCGGCTCAGCGGCGCGCTGCCCTCCTCCGGGTAAGCGGGGCCGAACAGGCGGTAGAAGATGGTGTTCCAGGGCGAGTAGAGCGGCTGCGTGGACACCTCGATGTCGCCGACCCACTTGATCGACGCGATCCCCACCCACCACGGCACCAGCACCCGCACCGGATACCCGTGGTCGTACGGAAGCGGCTCGCCGTTCATCTCGTACGCCAGCAGCACATCGTCCAGCGCCTTGGCCAGCGGCAGCGGACGGCGTACCCGCCCGAGGTTCTCGCCGCCGCTGAAGAACTCGGTGTCCAGACCGCGGGGCTGCACATCCACGGCGTACGAGGACAGCCCGGCCTTGCGCAGGACGTCGGCCAGGCGCACCCCGCGCCAGCGCGCGACGCCGATCGCCCCCAGCGTCCACGGGGTGCCTGTGACCGTCTCGCCCTGCTGCGTCGTGAAGTAGCTGCGGCCGTTTCCGGCGCACTCGACGAACGCTGTACGGGTCACGGCGGGCAAGGCGCGCAGATCGTCGTACCCGAACTCCACCGGCCTGTCCTCACGGGGCGTACCACGCAGCCCGCTGCCCCACAGCCTCAGCCGCCAGTCGGCGGCGTCCAGGACAGGGGTGGCGGTGTGGTTGCGCACGAAGAACAGTTCGTTGGGGGTGTGGTGGCCGGTTCCGCGCAGCGCCTCCCAGCGGGTCTCGGCGTTGGTGTCGCGCCGGATGAACCACTCGGGCGGCAGCGGCTTGACAATCGTGGGATCGGCGGCGTGGGCGAGGTACGGCGGGGGGAGCGCGGCCCCGGCGGCGGTCGCGGCGAGCAGGGTCAGCAGCCGGCGGCGGGTGACCCCGTCCGCCCTGGCCTCCCCGGAGAGCCACTGGCTCAGTCTGCGGCGGTCGTACGCGGATTCGTCGTGACGGGCGGCGGAGACGGGTGAAGGCATGACATTTCCTTGTCGTCGAGACACAGCAGACGGACATGGGAGAGGACAGTGCGAGCCGGCGCACTGGGCGGCGCGCCGGGAAGGCGGCCGAGGTCCACAGCGCGGCGGCGCGGCGGCGCGCCAGAGGCTCCAGCGGCGGCATGGCGGGATGCAAGCACGCGGCGCGAGAAGGCGTCAACGGGGCGATCTGGCCACTCGGTTGGGCCCTTCTGCGGTAGACCGCGTCCGGAGGGGCGTTGGTGTATCCGGCGGTGCGCTTGTCGTAGATCGGTGTCGGTATGCCGTGCCCGCCGTGACGGCACTCATCCTCGGAGCGTCCGTCCCCTCAGCTATCGCAGACCAGGCCGGGTCTCCTCCGCAGCCCACAACGCGGTCGGCGGCCCTTCGCCCGCGCAAGGCCGTGGCGAGTGCGCCCGCGCCTGCTGCGAGGAACAGGGTGCGCCGGTCGATGCATGGATGGAGCGTCGTGTGACGACCTGACATGCCGTGGACGGAGGCCTGGCCACCAGATAGATCGGATCTATGTCTTGACGCGTCAGGCGCCGGCGTGCACGCTGAATCGGACCTGAGTCATGCGTCGATACGAGCAAGCCCCAAACACCGTCCCATGACAGTACCGAGGACCTGAATGATCCGGTTGTGACGACAGACCTCGAGACCCTTTTGACCGCACTCCATGTGGTGAGCGGACGACGTGATCAGAGGAACACGACGGATGAGGCCTGCTTGTCGGCGCTTCGTCGGCAAGCGCCTGTTCGACATCTTCTCGCACCTACCCAAGCAATCGGACCACGAAAGCACCACCACTCGGCGCTTCCCCCGGTCAAACGCGCAATCCGCGAGCTCGCGCACGACAGCGACGCATGGCTCGACAACCTTCCCCTCCAGTGCTGCGCGGGGCGTCACCGTCGCCCCTGACCGCTCAGCACTCCAAACCCGCCGGCTGGGCCGGGTACGCCCCCAGCACCCCCGCCCCCCTTGTGATCACACCGGAGTCATTCGTCGATGCGGCGCAGCCGCGAGACCATCGCCACCAACGATCTCAGTCCTGCTCATCGCCAGAAGAGTATGAACTATGTGAGTCGCCACTCATCGCCCGGTCCATTTATTTCACCTTGGGAGGAACTGTGGACAGACGCAGTTTCCTGATCGCCAGTGCCCTGACGTCGCTCACGACGACTGCCATTACAGCCGCCCCCGCACACGCGGCTCAGGCGTCCAAGTCCTTGCGGATCAACGCGGGTTTCCTGTCGGTGGATCTGAGCGAAACCGGCTTGGTCACCGGGCTGGTGGATCAGCGTGATGGCACTGACTATCTGTCCGCGGGTCGATCGGTGCCGCTGGTCAGTGTGGTGGCCGACGGGAGGCAGGAAGCCCCTACCGGGGTGCGGAGGTCGCCGCGGGATGGACGGGTGTTGGTGTTCAGCGGCGAGAAGGTGACGATCGATGTGAAGATCGTCAAGTTCCCCACCTACATCACCCTCGAGGTCGTGGGTCTGAACGCCGCTCCCGGGGTGGATGTCCAGACGCTGTTGTGGGGTCCACTGCCCACGAGTGTCACCCAGACCGTGGGGGAGACCGCCGGGGTCGTCCGCAACGACACCTTCACGATCGGGGTGCGGCCACTCAACGACAAAACCGTGGGTGGCTGGCCGAACGAACACCTTCCCTACGGGTTCGGCCCGGACATCACCTGGAACCCCTACGGTCTGCAGACCGGCCCGAAGGATGAGTGGCTGGCCAGTAACGTCGCGGCGAAGACGACGTGGGGCAGTATTCTGCGCGCC
Organism: Streptomyces sp. NPDC001292; assembly: GCF_042896465.1. Lineage (NCBI taxonomy): Bacteria > Bacillati > Actinomycetota > Actinomycetes > Kitasatosporales > Streptomycetaceae > Streptomyces > Streptomyces sp. NPDC001292. The sequence continues at coordinate 9,195 of NZ_JBIAXG010000054.1, read as the reverse complement.
TCCACCTATGACTACAGCCGTGTCCGGCTCCGGGAACGGACCACCGGATACCAGATCCCGCTCGGCCCGCTGCCGGGACCGGAAGGCCGGATCGTCGGGTCGAAGATCGCGCTGTTCGGCAGTGCTCCAGACCTTGCGCTTACCGTACTCAGTCAGATCGCCCAGGGCCAAGGCCTGCCCTACCCGACCCTGGACGGCCAGTGGCAGAAGGCGGCCCAGCGCACCTCACAATCCCATTTCTGGCTCTTCGATCTCAACACGAGCAACGTCACCGCCGCCAGCCAGTACGCGCAGCAGGCCGGGATCAAGAACATCTATGCGATCGCCGGAAACGGGCCGTGGAAGTCGCACGGGCATTATCAGTTCAACAGCGCGTTCGGCGGCTCGGACGAGGCCGCGGCCCAGTTGGTGGCCACGGCCGCGAAGCACGGCATCGACGTCGGCGTGCACACGCTGTCCGACTTCATCGATCCATCGGACCCGTATGTCTCGCCACGGCCGGCTGACCCCCGGCTCGCCACGGGCGGAACGGTCAAGCTGACCCGTCCGCTCGGCGCGTCGGACAGCACTCTGTATGTGGACGCCGACCGCCCACTCGGACCTGGTCTCGACGGAAAACGGCTGCGTGTCGATGACGAGTTCATCACCTACAACACCGTCACGAAGATCGGCGACACCGAGTGGCAGGTCAGCGGCTTGGGGCGGGCGCAATGGGGCTCCGTGGCGCAGTCGTACCCGGCAGGAACCAGCGCGGCCCGGATCAACGTGAACGGCTACGGCGGCGCGATCGGCGATCTGCCGATCATCGACGAGATCGCGACCCGGCTGGCCACCGCGTACAACACCACCGGCATCCGGGCCACGTCCTACGACGGGCTGGAGTCGGCGGGCTACACCGGCTGGGGTGGCTACGGCTTCGCGCGTCTGGTCAACGGCGTCTACCGGCAACTCGATTCCAAGGACGACCTCGTCACCGAATGCAGCAACCTCTCCTCCAACACCTGGGACGCCCAGTCACGAGCCAGTTGGGGCGAGATCGGAGTCACGGACTACGCTCAGATCATTCGGAGCAACACCTTCTACCGCGCCAACTATCTGCCCGGAATGATGGGCCAGCAGGCGCTCTCCGGGAACTCCGGCCTTCGGACGATCGAAGCCACCATGGCGCGTGCGGCATCCCTCGACGCGGGCATCAACTTCGAGACGAGCGTACGGGATCTCGCCTCCGGAGCGAACACCGCCGCGATCTTGGACGCCGTCCAGACATGGGAGTCCGCGCGCAACAGTGGCGCCTTCACCCCCGCCCAGAAGAAACTGCTCGCCGATCCGGCCACCAACTGGCACCTCAGCGTCGTCACCCCCGACACTGAATGGGAGCTGCAGCAACTCGACTCCAGCGGAAAGGCCGTCGGAGAGCCCCAGATGGTCAAGGCTCCAGAGCCGGGCTTCACCAATCCGGAACCCCCGAGCCCCCGAGTCGGACACCTCTACGCGTTCAAGGTCACCTCCACCACCCCCCAGACGATCCGCTACGACATCATCTCCGGCAGCCTCCCGGCCGGACTCACCCTCAACAACGACACCGGCGCCATCACCGGAATCCCCACCACCTCCGGCACCAGCGATTTCACGATCACAGCCCGCAACGGCGACACCCTTCCCGACGCGGCAGTCACCTACAAGGTGAGAGTGGTCTCATCCTCTTGATGCTCTTGATCGGCCCGCGGCCGCGCCACCACCCGGGGACATCAGCAACGGGGCTGGAACGCCTTGGAGCCAATGTGGGTCGAGGGAGTGAACCAGGTCAGCTACACACTGTCCTCCCCGTACGGGGTCGGCGCGATCGAGCTGCGCGCGGGCGCCCCTGACGGGCCACTGCTGGCGACGACACCGGTGCGAACACCGGAGGCTGGGACAACTACCAGTCCACGGCGGCGGTCGCGGTGCAGGCGCTGCAAGGAACCCATCGGCTGTATCTGCGCTTCACATCGCCCCAGGACAACTCGTTCGACGTGGTCGCGATTGAGTTCAGCGGTCCATAGCCCATAGGCCCGACGCCCACTTGGCACGTCCCCCCTTCCCGGCGTGCAGCTTGATCGCGGCGAAGCCGGACGCGAGACACTGGTCAGCGACATCGAGGTATTCCTCAATGCTGGAAAAGGTCGCCGTACTGGCATAGGCCGGGATGGCTTCGCGGTACGTGCCGAGCAACTGGTGGACGGGGAGCCCAGCCGCCCCTCCCGCGAGATCCCACAGGGCGATGTCGACGAGCCCGAGGACGTAGATCGGGAACTCCTCGATGCGGTCCAGCTCCCACAGACGGTGCCACAGGAGCTCGCGATGGGAGGGATCACGGCCCAGCAGATCCTGCCGAATGCGCCGCTCCACCAGGTCGTTGAGGATGGTCCCACGCCGCGTGTGCGCTTCCCCGCACAGGCCTTGATCGGTGTGGATGCGCAGGATGCCGCCCACAACCGGGCCTTCCGAGCCGGGCAGACCCCGGCGCCACCGGAAGACAGGCTGGGCCGGCAGATCGACCAGTTCAACGGTCACGTCGGTGATACGTATCTCGCGCCTCAGGCCGTCGGATGTAGCTCACTGCGGCTTGCGGTTCCCGCCAGCAGCCCCTCGGCAGACCCGGCCTCCGTTCGGGCCCGCATGCCGGCAAAGGGAGATGACACCTTGTGCCTGACCGAAGACCTGTCGTCGTGTCCCGTTCCACGTCGGAGGCTGGTGTGGACCTCGCACGGCAGGTAAACATGTATCACATCTATCTGCCCGCTGACAGAGGGCAATAGCTCCGGCTAATGTCTTGACGCCGCTGAGAATGGGGCTCCATACTCTGAGCGCTCTTGATGGCTGAACGCTCAGGAAGAGCGGTCGCTCTCCGGAGTGCGCGCGTTCCCCAAAAGAATCTGAACTATATGACGGCATCGGAGGGCAGATGGGAGCAGGGGATCTCCCAGCTCGTCATGGCACGACTAGGCAGTGACACCACCACCGGCCCCGGCGCTGACGGGTAGGGGAATGATACGCATGACGCGAAATCCGATGGTCCTGAAAACGGCCGCTCTCGCCGGTGCTCTGGTGCTGACCGGATGTACGGCAGGCGGCACCGGCGAGAGCGCTTCCAAGGGCGACAAGGTCACCCTGACCTTCCTCACCTTCGAGACACCCAACCTCGACGCGAAGTACTGGGATGCGGCGATCGCCCGTGCTTCGGCGAAGGTGCCCGGCGTGACCATCAGAAAGCTCGTGTCACCCAGCGCCGACCGCACCGGATACGCGAAGCAGCTCGACAGCACCGGTCAGTTCCCGGACATCGTGATCGGCTTGAACCCGGCTGGATTCGCCGAGGCGGGCAAGCTGGCTCCCTGGTCGGACCGCGAGCTGGCGAACTATGTCGATCCGCATGCCAACCCGTACGGCGGCAAAGTCTACCAACTGCCGTATGCCACCCAGGCGACGCTCGTCTACTACAACAAGAGCGACTTCGCCAAGGCAGGCATCGATGCGCCACCGCGTACGTACCGCGAACTGCTCGCGGACAGTGCCAAGCTGAAGGCGAAGGGGATCAATCCGTTCGTGGTCGGTGGCGGCGGCAAGGACACCTGGGCCGACATGTTCCCCTTGATCTGCGCGGTGGCCACTGACGTCTACAAGGAGTCGCCGGACTGGCTGTCGCAACGCAGCGCCGACAAGGTCAAGTTCACCGATCCGGCTTTCGTCAACGCTTCTCAGAAGGTCGCTGATGTGGCCCACAAGGGCTACATCGACCCGGCGGGGCTCTCGCGCTCCTACGCCGATACCGAGCAGGCGTTCCGCGACGGCAAGGGCGCCATGTACCCGATGGGCAGTTGGTTCTCCGCCTCCGCGGACGCGAAGAAACCGAGCTTCGACACAGGTGTGTTCGCCTGGCCCACCGATGATGGCTCGCTGGCCCTCCCGAGCGTCACGGGCGGCGGAATGACAGTCAGCTCCAAGGCGCCGGACGTGGGTCTGGCCAAGAAATGGGCACAGGCGTTCATGGAGGACCAGAAGAACCTCGACGCCGCCGTCAAGGCTGACGGACTCATCATCGCCATCAAGGGCTACCGTCCCCCCAGCAATATGGGTCCCGTCTACAACGCTACCGTGGCCGCGTACCAAGAAGCGCTGAGCGCGGGCGGGGTCGTCAACTCCTTCTCCCAGGAAACCGGCGACGGCTCCTTGCCACCGGGCTTGGCCGACAAGGCTGCGGCGGGTGTCCAGAAGCTGCTCAGCGGCCGCATGACAGCCTCGGAATTCGGCGCCTACATGGACGCGCAATGGGACAAGGCAACCCGGTAGTGCGGATGGCTACCCGCTCTCAACCGGATCGTCCTCCTGCCGCGCCTGGTCGTCCAGGCGCGGCAGGAGGAAGGCGGCCGGTCATGGGCCCAAAACCGTACCCGCGCCCGCCCCGGCGGGCGCGGGTACGGGACAAGCTGAGTCGCTTCGCTGTATTCGCAGCGCCCGGTCTCCTGGTCTACTTCGCTCTGGTGCTGGTGCCGATCGCCATTGCGATTCTCTACAGCCTGACCAACAAGGACCCCTTCAATCCGCCGACCCGATGGGTGGGGCTGGACAACCTGACCAGCCTGCCCTCCGACGACGAGTTCCTCCAAGCGCTGAAGAACACCGCCGTCATCACGGGGATCGTGACTCTCGTAACCAACGCAGGCGGTCTGGCCCTCGCCGTGCTCCTCGATCGACGCGGCTGGTTTTACAACGCACTGCGGAGCGTCTTCTTCATCCCGGTCGTCCTGAGCGCGGTGGTGGTCAGCGTCATCTGGCAGACGATCCTCGTCGACGACGGCCTGCTCAACTCCATGTTGCGGCAGCTGGGCATGAGCAATCCGCCGGGATGGCTCTCCGACCCGAGTCTCGCCCTCTACACGGTCTCCTGGGTCGTCGCCTGGCAAGGGCTCGGGTTCTGCGTCGTGGTCTACCTGGCCGGACTGCAAAGCATTCCCAAAGAGCTGTACGAGGCGGCGGCCATCGACGGCTGCGGACCAGTGATGCGGTTCTGTCACGTCACCTGGCCGATGCTGGCGCCTGCCGTCACGATCAACACCGTGATGTCCCTGATCGGCGGATTCAAGGCGTACGACCAGGTCCAGGTGCTCACCAACGGCGGTCCCGGTCCCGGAACCACGTCCACCCTCGCCTTCCAGGTGATTCAGACCGCGTTCACCGGCAACCACATCGGATACGCCGCCGCGATGGCCGCGGTGATGCTCGCCATGGTCGCGACCATATCGGTGATCGCGCTCAGGCTTCTGCAGAAACGCGAGGTGTCTTCCTGATCATGACCGGACCCCGAGCCTGGCTGCGACCGTTGGTCGCGCTCCTCGCAAGCTCCCTGTTCTTCCTGCCGATCTACCTCGTGCTGGTCAACGTCTTCAAGCACGGCTCTGCGATCGTATCGAACCCGGTGGGGCTCCCAATCCCACCGACCTGGGACAACATTCACAGCGTACTGTCCCGCCCAGACCATCTCTTCTGGTACGGATTGATCAACAGCGCGGAGGTCACTGCGATCTCCATGATCCTCGTCACCACGGTCTCAGCCATGCTCGGCCACTACCTCGCACGGTCGACCGGCCTCTCAGCCAAGATCACCATGGTGACGCTGCTGTGCGGCCTCATGGTCCCACCGGCGGTCATCCTCACCCCCATTACGGAGGTGCTCCGTGCCCTCGGCCTCATGAGCACCGTGCCAGGCCTGATCGTGGCATACGTCGGCTACTACGTGCCGTTCGGAGTCCTCGTCTTCGCCGGATTCGTGAAGACGATCCCGCGGGAACTCGAAGAAGCAGCCGAACTCGACGGCGCGGGCCCGTTCCGCGTCTTCTGGCAGGTGGTCTTCCCCCTGATGCGGCCGGCATCGGCAAGCGTTCTCATCTTCCTCGGCGTCTGGATCTGGAACGACTTCCTCAATCCGCTGATCATCTTGGGGCCGGCCACCGGCACCACGGTGACCGTCGGCATCTATCGCGCCATCGGCGAGCACCAGGCGGACTTCGGCACAGTCTTCGCGCTGATGTTCCTGGCCACGCTGCCCATTCTCGTCTTCTATCTGGCCTTCCAGAAGCACTTTGTCAAGGGCCTCACCGGTGGGGCAACAAAGGGCTGACCGATTCCTCAGATCCGGGGCGGGGCCCGATGAGCTGCCCCGTGCCCGATTCCGCCTCTCGGTGCCGGCGAGCGCCGAAAGATGACAGAGAGATCAAATCACCCAAGCGAAGGGCCACCACTCCGCGGCCAGCGGCACGCTCAGCAGATCCTCGCCTCAAACACGGTCGCAACCGAGCGGCCCCTCGCTCCTCCCCAACACCGAGCGCGCCCGCGCAAAGCACATCCCGTGCGTGGCCGAGCAGACCACACACGGTGGCGTATGCCCCGTAGCAGCCTCGCCGACGCCATCGAGGCCCGGTGTGGAGGCGGCACCGTCTCCCTCCCGGCACGCCTCCTCTGCTGGGCCGACGCCCGGTGCGTGTGACCGGGCTGGGAATGGCGTGCCGGCGCCGCTTCCCGCTGCCCGGCCGTGCTACGCGCCGTAGCGGACCACCGATGTCGGCGCCACCGTCCGGCGCGCCGGGCCCGCCGACGCGTCCGGCCCCTGCCCAGCGTGCGGAGCACCGGTTTCCCCGTGACGACGGTGTCCGGACCGGCGTACAGTCCGGCCTTGAGCGGTCCCTCGATGAGATCCCACGACGCGGCGATCGAGCCGCCGACGACCAGCGCCGTCGCCTCGAACCGTGCCGGCCACGCGCCAGGGCCGCCCCCAGCACCCGGAATGCTGGAGAGTCGAGCGGTCGATCGGCTGGCTGATGAAGGCCCGCCGCAACGACCGCGACTATGAACGCCTGCCCCAGCACTCGGAAGCCCATGGGCGTTCATCATCCTGATGACCAGGCTCCCAACCCGCAAAGGCCTCCGCATCGACATCTGGACGAAGAGGTCCACGCCAGCTGACTGTCGTGAGGGAACCGCAGGACAGCACGGCCAGGCGTCCGCGGATGGCGCTGTGCTCAGGCTGCATGACGCCGTGGGGAGAGCCGTACCTTCACACCCTCGTCTTCCGAGCTCCATGGCACACCGCGTTCCACGGTCCGAGGCCCCTCGTCGAGCATCCGTGCGCGCACACGAAGCGCTGATTCCATGAGCAGCCGCCAGGACAACTCAGAGTCGAAAGCCCGCCGTGAACGCTCCACAGAGCCGACCAGCCAAAGAGCAGCGTCTTCCACGCTCTCCACAGCCTGTGCTGCCGTACCGACCCCTTCCAGGTCCCACGTCATCCACAACACCACGGCCTCACTATCGCGCTCCCCTGCAACGAGCACACGCCGAAGCGCCGTACGGATCTCTGGCACGCAACCGATTCCCACTACTGCCCGGACTCGGAGGCGGTGAAGTTCCTGCGGAACAGTCCGGGACCAGAACGGCGGCCGGTTCTGGGACGGTGGTGCGCAGCCGTCTGCGCAGACGGATACCGTGATCGCGTACTTCCGCATCACCCGGGCGACCCGCTTCTCATCCTCGATACCCAGCCTGGCGGCAACGTCCTTGTTCGAGGCGCCGGTTGCGCACTCCAGCACGATCCGGCACCGCAGGGCCAGCGCCTGTGAGGAGGTCCAGCCGCCTGGCCCAGCGGGACAGCGTCTCGCGCTCATCGTCGGTCGGCGCCAGCTCGGCCTTCGGCCGTCCCGTCCTCGCCGTCCGACCATCATGCCGAGCAAACACCAACTTACGCAGCGAATTCCCGGCTCAGGACACCAGCTGGATGCGGGGACGGCGCGCCCAGCGGGCGGTCTTGATGGCCATGTGGAGTTCCAGGCGTGCCGGTCCCTCGAGGGGGTCGGTGCCGATCGCGTCCTTGATACGGCCAAGGCGGTAGTAAAGGCTGGTGCGGTGCAGGTGGAGGCGCCTGGCGACCTGATTGACGCTGGCGCTGTCGTAGTAGACCTCCAGGGTGTGCAGGAGGTCACCGCTGTCGTCGGCTGAGTACAGGCGGTCGTAGAGCTCGGACTGGTGGAGGTTGTCCCGTCGGAGGTTTCTCGCAAGGAAGCGGTACGGGCCGATGTCGTCCCACGAGGAAAGGGGGCTGAGCTCGGGGTCCACGGCGGCGGCCTGGGCGGCGGTGGCGGCCTGCCGGTAAGCGTCGGGGAGGCGGTCGATCGTCTTGAGAGGGCTGCTGACGCCAGCGAACACCGGAGGTGGCGTGTCGGTACGGGCTGCGGTGGTCGCCACGGCGGCGGTGAGGTCGTGGTGCAGCCGGAGCGGGGTGTCGGCGCCGTGGCTGGAGCGGACCAGGACGGTGGTGTGGGTGTCCTGCACGGATGTGGCCAGTACGTGGCTGTAGGCGGCCAGGGTCTGGTGCAGGGCCACGCGCAGCTGGGTGGCCTCGGTGTCGCTGCGGAGGGCCGGGTTGTGGGTGGGGGTGGGCAGGCACACCAGGACGTGCACGGTGTCCAGCGCGTACAGCGCGGGCCAGGTTCTGAGGTTGTCGAGGGCGGTGGGGTCGGCTTGGCAGGCGTGCTGGAAGGTGGCTTCGCGGTTGCGGCGTTCCTCCAGCTGCGGGTTGGCCTTGTCGTACTGGAGGGCGGCCAGGGTGTCGATCTGGTCGCCGAGACAGGCGAGTTGGTCGAGGAGGGCCGGGGCGGACCAGGTGTCGTCGGACTGGAGGATCCACAGGGTGCCGGTCTTCACTCCGTGGTGCATGAGTGGGACACAGAGGCGGGCTCGCATGCCCAGATCGGGGTTGGGGGGCACTTCCACAGGCTCGGTGGCGGTGGCGACGCCGTGCTTGTCCTGCCAGGCGCGGATGTCCTCGGGGACGGCGCGGGTGAGCAGGGAGCGGATGCGGGCCTCATCGGCACGGCCTTGCTGGGCACTGTAAGTGACCAGGCGGCCGCTGAGGTCGTCGACGGATACGCCCTTGCCGAGGGCGGTGGCGACCCCGTCCACGATGTTCTGGATGTCGATGTTGGCCATGCCGCGCTGTCCCTTGAGTGATGGCGTGCAGAGGAGGGAGAGAGGCGCGCCTCGGGCGGGCAGCCCCTGCTGATGCTGATCAGGCTAGGGCGTGTTTCGAAAGTCCCGCCTGCCCCGCGACGCCTGGCACGGCGCCTCGCCGCGTTGTCGGGATCGCCCGCGTACGCCCAGTACGCG
>NZ_JBIAXG010000053.1:0-53766 GCF_042896465.1 Streptomyces sp. NPDC001292 | reverse complement strand
CCGCGTACTGGGCGTACGCGGGCGATCCCGACAACGCGGCGAGGCGCCGTGCCAGGCGTCGCGGGGCAGGCGGGACTTTCGAAACACGCCCTAGGTGCCGCGGCGGGCAGCGTTCGCCCGTGAAGGAGCGGCGTCCGGTGCGTGCTCCGGGGGCCCCCTGCTCGAAGAGCTCGGGGGAGTGCCGGCCGGAAGCCCTCGTACTGGACGTACTCGGGCTTTCGGCCGGTGCGGCGAGAGGGCGTGCCGGGCGTCGCGACGGGGCCAACGTTGCCTGCCGCGGCACTGGCGCCCCGGAGGTGGACCGAACCGCACAAAGAGGGGAACGTCACCATGACCACCGCCCCGGACACACCCCCGGCCTGCTGGAATCCGCCGGAACCCGCCCTGTCGGTGCGCCAGGTCCTCACCCTGGAGCGGGTGCTCGCGGGGGAGCCCGAGGTGGTGGCCGGCGCCGGCCACCTCGACCGGCCCGTGCGCTGGGTGCACGTCGCCGAGGCCGCCGACGTCGGCGTGATGCTCAGCGGCGGCGAGATGGTCCTCACCACCGGCGTGCTGCTCGCCGGCGACGAGGAGAAACAGGCCGAGTACATCCGCTCCCTGCACCGCGCGGAGGCCGCGGCCGTCGTACTGGGCCTGGGCCGGGCCTTCCCCACGCCGCCGGACGTGATGCGCCGGGCAGCCGAGCGGTGCCAGCTGCCCCTGGTGGTCATGCACCGCCCCTTCCCCTTCGCGGAGCTGACCGAGGAGGTCCAGTCCCGGCTGGTGCGACGCAAGTTCGCCTCCGTCAGCCTGTCGGAGGCCGTACGCACCGCCCTCACCGCGCTGATCACGGCGGGCGCCCCGCTTCAGGCGCTGCTCGACGAGATCGCCCAGCACAGCGCCTGCCCCGTCGTCGTCACCAACCTCGCCCACCGCGTCCTGGCCACGGCGGGGGAGCGGTCGGCGGTCGACGATGTGCTGCGGGACTGGGAACGCATCTCCCGCCAGGCCGGCGCCGGGCAGGGCGACGGCTGGATCCGCGCCGAACTGGGCGGGCGCGGGGAGCGGTGGGGACGGATCGTGCTGTGCGGCCACCGCGGCGACAGCGCCACCGGACGGCTGCTGGCCGACCGCGCCGCCGAGGCCCTCGTCCTGCACCGCATGCTCGGCGGCAACGCCGGGTGCTCCTGGGAGGAGCAGTCCGCGCAGGGCCTGCTGACCGACCTCGTCGGCGGAGCCGTACCGGCCCGGCAGCTGCTGCCCCGGGCGCGGGCCGCCGGACTGCCGGTCAACCGACGCACCTTCGTACCGCTGGTCGTACCGGACGGCGAGGTGGCCGCACTCGACCGGCTGCTGCGCCTGCTGGGCCTTCCGGGGCTGGTCGCCGAGCTCGCCGAGGGCGCCACCGCCGTGCTGCTCAGCCTCGCCCGCGACCAGGACGCCGACGCCCTCACCGGGCACTTCGCGGCCCGGCTGCGCGACGGTTCCGGCGCGGACCGCACGGTCGTCGCCGCCGCGGACGGCCGCACCGCCTGGGACGACGTGCCCGCCGGGCTGCGCGAGGCCCGGCACGTCGCCCGGGCCGTGGCCGACTCCGCCGCCGCCCTGGACCTCCCGGCCGTCGTACGCCTGAAGGACGTGCATCTGCGCGGACTGATCCGGCTGCTGCGCGACGACCCGCACGTGCAGTCCTTCGCCGAGCGGGAGCTGGACGGCCTGCTGCGCCGGGCCGACGACGACCTGCTGTCGGTGCTGCGCACGTACCTCGCCACCGGCCGCAACAAGTCCCGCACCGCCCAGCTCCACCACGTCTCCCGGCCCGCGCTCTACCGCCGCCTGGAGTCCATACAGGCGTGCCTCGGGGTGGACCTCGACGACTTCGAACAGGCCGCCTCGGTGCACATCGCGCTCCTCGCGCACGACGCGCAACAGGAGTGACACAGGAAAACGGCCGGGAGAACGGCGGTGAGACATGGAACGGACCCGGAGTGACACGGTGGCACGCCCCGCCCCCGCAGACGTGACACGGTGCACCTCAAAGGGGAGCCGCCGGCTTCCTACGCTCCCCGCACATCCAGCGAGTGGAGGTCCCGATGAGCAAGGTGATCCGTGCCGCCCTCTTCCAGACCGCGTGGACCGGCGACAAGGAATCCATGATCCAGGTCCACGAGCAGGCGGCCCGCGACGCGGCCGCGCAGGGCGCCCAGGTGCTGTGCTTCCAGGAACTGTTCTACGGACCGTACTTCTGCCAGGTCCAGGACCCGGCGTTCTACGAGTACGCCGAGCAGATCCCCGAGGGCCCGATCGTCCGGCGCTTCCAGGCGCTCGCGCGAGAACTGGGCATCGTCCTGGTGCTGCCGATGTACGAGGAGGAGCAGCCCGGCGTCCTCTACAACACCGCCGCCGTGATCGACGCGGACGGCTCCTACCTCGGCAAGTACCGCAAGACCCACATCCCGCAGGTCAAGGGCTTCTGGGAGAAGTTCTACTTCCGGCCCGGCAACAGCGGCTGGCCCATCTTCGACACCAAGGCGGGGAGGATCGGCGTCTACATCTGCTACGACCGGCACTTCCCGGAGGGCTGGCGGGCCCTCGGACTGGCCGGCGCCGAGATCGTCTTCAACCCGTCGGCCACCTCGCGCGGCCTGTCCGGCTACCTGTGGCAGCTGGAGCAGCCGGCGGCGGCCGTCGCCAACGAGTACTTCGTCGGCGCGATCAACCGGGTGGGCGTCGAGGAGTACGGGGACAATGACTTCTACGGCACCTCGTACTTCGTGGACCCGGAGGCGCAGTTCGTCGGCGAACCGGCGAGCGACAAGGACACCGAACTGGTCGTGCGCGACCTGGACCTGGCCAAGCTGCGCGAGGTCCGCGACCGCTGGCAGTTCTACCGCGACCGCGCCCCGGGCACGTACGAGCCGCTGACCGCGCCCTGACCGGGGACCCGCGACCCACCGTGCACACCCGACCGGAAGGAGAGGGAGCATGAGCCGCACCGTCATCCGCGGCGGCCTCGTCATCACCGCCGCCGACGAGATCCACGCCGACGTCCTGATCGAGGACGGCCGCATCGCCGCCCTCGCCGCCTCCGGCACGCCGGCCGCCGAGGCGTTCACCGCCGAGCGGACCATCGACGCCACCGGAAAGTACGTGATTCCGGGTGGGGTCGACGGCCACACCCACATGGAGATGCCCTTCGGCGGCACCTACGCCGCGGACACCTTCGAGACCGGCACCCGGGCCGCCGCCTGGGGCGGCACGACCACGATCGTGGACTTCGCCGTCCAGACCGTCGGCTCCACCCTGCGCGAGGGCCTGGACGCCTGGCACAGCAAGGCCGAGGGCAACTGCGCGATCGACTACGGCTTCCACATGATCGTCTCCGATGTGAACCAGGAGACGCTGAAGGAGATGGACCTGCTGGTGGAGGAGGGTGTGACCTCCTTCAAGCAGTTCATGGCCTACCCGGGAGTCTTCTACAGCGACGACGGGCAGATCCTGCGCGCCATGCAGCGTGCCGCCGACAACGGCGGGCTGATCATGATGCACGCCGAGAACGGCATCGCCATCGACGTCCTGGTCGAACAGGCACTGGCCCGCGGGGAGACCGACCCGCGCTACCACGGAGAGGTCCGCAAGGCCCTGCTGGAGGCCGAGGCCACCCACCGCGCCATCCGGCTCGCCCAGGTCGCGGGCGCGCCGCTGTACGTCGTGCACGTCTCGGCGCAGGAGGCGGTCGCCGAACTGGCCAGGGCACGCGACCAGGGACTGCCCGTCTTCGGCGAGACCTGTCCGCAGTACCTGTTCCTGTCCACCGACAACCTCGCCGAGCCCGGCTTCGAGGGTGCCAAGTACGTGTGCTCGACGCCCCTTCGTCCCAAGGAGCACCAGGCGGCCCTGTGGAAGGGCCTGCGCACCAACGACCTCCAGGTGGTCTCCACCGACCACTGTCCCTTCTGCTTCACCGGCCAGAAGGAACTCGGCCGCGGCGACTTCTCCAAGATCCCCAACGGAATGCCGGGCGTCGAGAACCGGATGGACCTGCTCCACCAGGCCGTCGTCGACGGGCACATCTCGCGCCGCCGCTGGATCGAGATCGCCTGCGCCACCCCGGCCCGCATGTTCGGCATGTACCCGAAGAAGGGCACCATCGCGCCGGGCGCCGACGCGGACGTCGTCGTCTATGACCCGCACGCCGAGCAGGTCATGTCCGCCGAGACCCACCACATGAACGTCGACTACTCGGCGTACGAGGGCAAGCGGATCATCGGCCGGGTGGAGACCGTGCTCTCCCGCGGCGAACCCGTCATCACCGAACGGGAGTACACCGGGCGCGCCGGGCACGGCGTCTACACCCCGCGCTCCACCTGCCAGTACCTCGACTAGGAGTGCCGCCCATGGACTTCGGACTCGTCCTGCAGACCGACCCGCCGGCCTCGCGCGTGGTCAGCCTGATGATGCGCGCCGAGCGCAACGGCTTCCGCTACGGCTGGACCTTCGACTCCGCCGTGCTCTGGCAGGAGCCGTTCGTGATCTACAGTCAGATCCTCGCGAACACCGAGAAGCTGACCGTCGGCCCCATGGTCACCAACCCCGGCACCCGCACCTGGGAGGTCACCGCCTCCACCTTCGCCACCCTCAACGACATGTTCGGCAACCGCACGGTCTGTGGGATCGGCCGCGGCGACTCCGCGATGCGCGTGGCCGGCCGCAAGCCCAACACCCTGGCCCGGATCAGCGAGGCGATGAAGGTCATCCGGGCGCTGGGCAGGGGAGAGGAGGCCGACCTCGGCGGCACGGTGATCAGGTTCCCGTGGATCAAGCCCGGCGCGGAACTGCCCGTGTGGATGGCCGCGTACGGCCCCAAGGCGCTGAAGATGACCGGCGAGGAGGCCGACGGGTTCATCCTCCAGCTCGCCGACCTGTACCTGACCGAGTACATGGTGAAGGCCGTGAAGGACGCGGCGGCCGCGGCCGGGCGCGACCCGTCCGAGGTGAGGATCTGCGTCGCCGCCCCCGCCTACGTCACCGCCGACGACTCGCCCGACGCGCTCGCCCACGCCCGCGACCAGTGCCGGTGGTTCGGCGGCATGGTCGGCAACCACGTCGCCGACCTGGTCGCCCGCTACGGCGAGCACTCCGCCGCCGTCCCCGACGAACTCACCGACTACATCAAGGCCCGCCAGGGCTACGACTACGCCCACCACGGGCGCAGCGGCAACCCGGACACGCAGTTCGTGCCGGACGAGATCGTCGACCGGTTCTGCGTGGTGGGACCGGTCGAGAAGCACATCGAGAAGCTGACCGCGCTGCGCGAGCTGGGCGTGGACCAGTTCGCCGTGTACGACATGCACGACGCGCAGGAAGCCGTGATCGACGCGTACGGGCAGCAGGTCATCCCGGCCGTCAACTCCTGACCCGCCGGGCGCTGTTCACAACCCCCCTCGTGTCCCCCCTCCCCACCTCCCCGGGGGAGGGGCCGGGCGCCCGCACCGCCCCGTTTCGACCCGTCTCATCGATTGGGCTGCCCATGACCGACACCGCTCCTGCGGCCATACCGCCGTCCGCACAGGTCACCCTCCCCGACGGGCGCGTGGAGATCGCCCCCGGCACCCCGCCGCCCAGCGGCCCCTACGCCAACGCCGACCTGCTGCCCGTCCCGGTCGCCAAGCGCACCTGGACCACGTACAACTTCTCCGCGCTGTGGGTCGGCATGGCCCACAACACGGCCTCCTGGACCCTGGCCTCCGGTCTGATCGCCGTCGGCATGGACTGGAAGCAGGCGGTGTTCACCATCGCCCTGGCCAACCTGATCGTGCTCGTCCCCATGCTGCTCACCGGGCACGCGGGACCCAAGTACGGCATCCCCTTCCCGGTCTTCGCCCGCGCCTCCTTCGGCGTGCGCGGCGCCAACCTGCCCGCCGTGGTACGGGCGTTGGTGGCGTGCGGCTGGTTCGGCATCCAGACCTGGATCGGCGGCGAGGCGATCTACTTCCTCGCCGGGAAGCTGATCGGGAGCGGCTGGACGGACACCGCGAAGGTGGGCGGCCACGCCTGGACGATGTGGCTGTCGTTCGCCATTTTCTGGGCGATCCAGGTGGCCGTCATCTACCGGGGCATGGAGACCATCCGCCGGTTCGAGAACTGGGCGGCGCCCTTCGTGCTCGTCGGCGCCTTCGTGATGCTGTGGTGGATGAGCAGCAAGGCCGGCGGACTCGGCCCGCTCTTCGAGCAGCCGTCGAAACTGGGCTGGGGAGCGGACTTCTGGAAACTGTTCGCGCCCTCCCTGATGGGCATGATCGGCTTCTGGTCCACCCTGTCGCTGAACATTCCGGACTTCACCCGGTACGGCAGGAGCCAGAAGGCGCAGACCCGGGGCCAGGCGCTCGGACTGCCCACGACCATGACCCTGTTCGCGTTCCTTTCGGTGCTGGTCACCTCCGGCTCCCAGGCCGTGTACGGCGAGCCGGTGTGGGACCCGGTGCAGTTGGCGGCCAAGACGGACAATGTGGTGGGCCTGCTGTACGCGCTGGTGACCGTGCTGGTGGCGACGCTGTCCGTCAACATCGCGGCCAACATGGTCTCCCCGGCCTTCGACTTCTCCAACGTCGCGCCGCGCAAGGTCAGTTTCCGCACCGGCGCGCTCGTCACCGCCGTGCTCGCCGTGGTGATGTGCCCGTGGAAGCTGTACGCCGACCCGCAGGGCTACATCTTCACCTGGCTCGGCCTGGTCGGCGGTCTGCTCGGCACGGTCGCCGGCATCCTCATCGCCGACTACTGGATCCTCAGGCGCTCCCGACTGGACCTGGCCGACCTGTACCGCGCGGGCGGCCGCTACTGGTACGAGGGCGGCTGGAACTGGCGGGCGGTCGTGGCCTTCGTGGTGGGCGGCGTGCTGGCCATCGGCGGCGCGGACTTCCACCCGCTGATCGACGGCCGGCCCATCCCGGCCCTGAAGTCCCTCGCCGACTACGGCTGGGCGGTGGGCCTGGGCACCTCGCTGGTGCTGTACCTGCTGCTGATGGCGGCGCGCACCCGCGAGCGGGCCACCGCCTGACGCGCGTCACCGCCTGACGCGCGTCACCGTCTGACGCGCGTCACCGCCCTGGAGGACGGTCAGCCCGCGCGACCGTCCTCCAGGGCGGCCATCGCCTCCTTGGCGGCCCTGATGGCGCCCTTGTTCATCTCGTCCGTGCTCGGCGCCTTCTTCGTCTCGAAGTCGCTGCCGTTGTACGTGACGACCACGATCGCGTTGGCGGCGCGGGCCAGCACCATGCCCTCGCGGGTCTCCTGCTTGTCCTCGGTGGTCAGGTTCACCACCGAGTAGGCGCTCTCCCCGAGGCCGGGCACCGCCCCGCCGCCGTTCTTTTCGGTGGTCCGCTGCTGGTACGACTTCTGCGCCGCCTCGTCCGTCGCCATGATCTCGAAGGACACGTCGAGCCAGCGGTAGTCGTAGTCCTTGAGCGCGTTCCAGGAGCAGGTCCGGCGCACCTTGGTGTCCGTCGACGGGATCTCCTTGCCCGCCGGCTTGGCACCCGGCACCAGGGACGTGATCGTCTTCTCGCTGATGCTGGTGCACGGCGCCGGGGCGGACGCGTACGTCTTGGTCACCGCGGTCGACGACGGGGCGGACGCCTCGGAGGACGACCGATCGTCGGTGCCGCGGTTCTCCTGCTGCGCGGCCTTGGGGCCGGCGGCGGCCGGGGAGGCGGCGAACGGGCCGGACGTCAACGCCCAGCCCGCGCAGGCGAGCACGACGACCGGACTCAGACGCGCGGTGAGCGCGAGGGGGAGAGGAAGTTCACGCACGGCGCACTTCTCGTGTGGGGGACGGACGCGGGTGCGGAGCGATTCCACACTGCGGACGGGACCTCAGTGTCACACGAGTCCCCGCGTGGCGGAAGCGGTACTCCGCTCCGTGCCCGCGCGGTCACGACCCCCCGCTCCTGACGTACCGTTTGCCGCTTACGTCCCTGCGGAGGGAGGGAAGCGGAGCAGGACCCGTGAGGCCTGCGCCCGGCAACTTCGCGCTGCCGCCCAGGAGTCGGGGACCGGTGACCGTGCGCGCGGACGCTACGGCACCCGCGCCGTCCACTCGGCCGAACCGAACTTCGTGCGCACCAGCTCCCGCGCGCGGGCCAGCTCCTCGTCGGTCGCCTTGCCGACCGTCAGCCCGTACCGGGCGTGGAAGGACTCCACCATCCGCGCGATGACGCCCTCGCGGGCGAGCCCGGTCTGCCGGCGCAGCGGGTCCACCCGCTTCTTCGCGCTCCTGATCCCCTTGTCGGACAGCGGACGTGGCGTTTACGGCACGCGCGCGGTCCACTCCTCGGTGGCGAACTTCGTCCGCACCAGTTCCTCCGCGCGGGCCATCTCTTCCGCCGTGACTTCGCCGGTGGTCAGCCCGTAGCGGTTGCGGAAGGAGGCGATCATGTTCTCGATGACCTGCTCCCGCGCGAGGCCCGTCTGCCGGCGGAGCGGGTCGACGCGCTTCTTGGCGCTCTTGGTCCCCTTATCGGACATCTTTTCCTTGCCGATGCGGAGCACCTCGAGCATCTTGGCGGCGTCGATGTCGTAGGACATCGTCACGTGATGGAGGACGGCTCCAGGGCCGCCATCAGGGCCGACCATGCGCTTCTGGGCGGCACCGGCAATCTTGCCGGCCTCGGTGGCGATGTCGTTCAGGGGCTGGTACCAGGCCTTGACGCCCATGTCGCCGAGTGCGCCCAGCACCCAGTCGTCGAGGTAGGCGTAGCTGTCTGCGAAGGAGAGGCCCGATACCAGGGACTCCGGCACGGACAGGGAGTACGTGATCGTACTCATGGGCTCTACGAACATGGCCCCACCACCAGAAACACGGCGAACCACGGTCATCCCGTGCTTCGCGGCCCCTTCGGCGTCCACCTCGTTCCGCAGGGACTGGAAGCTGCCGATCACCACAGAAGGCGAGGCCCACTCCCATACCCGTAGAGTCGGGGCTCGCCGCCCAGCGGCCACCTCGGCGGTGATCACCTCGTCCAGTGCCATGTGCAGGGCCGGTGCCTGCGGCTCCACGTGCACCAGTTGCCAGTCGTAGTCGCTCCACTCGGTCGCGTGGGCCAGAGCACGCCGGACGGCGATGCCGACGCCCTCCGCTGTCAGCCCGAGCATCACGGTCGACTCCGGCAGCGCCGCCGTGATCCGGGCGGCCAGCCCTGCGGCGTCCGTCGATGAGGGTGAACCCTCAAGGGCTGTGTTGATCGAGAGGATCGCTTCGTCCGGCTCCAGGAAGAAGTCCCCGGCGACTCGCACGTTGCGCAGGACACCTTCCTCGACATCCAGATCTACGACGACCAGCTTGCCGCCGGGCACCTTGTACTCGCCATGCACGGCTTCGTTTCCTTCCAGTGCGCGGCGTGTGTCCTGAGCCTGTTGCTCTGACATTCAGACAGATGCGCACATCTTCCGGATTGCATCTTAAAGCTCGTCCGCAGCGAGCGGATACGCAGCCCCAAGGGCACTGGAGGGGCGGAAGGGATGCCGACCTGTCGTCCCGGCTGTCTCCTTGTGAGGGAACAGAACCCGGCGTAACATCCGAATGTCGTTGCGGTCCGACATTTTCCCAGGTCAGAGCGCTGCTGCGCGGCGAAAATCGGCGGCTGTCGAATCCGTGTTGAATTTCATCGTGCGCGTGCAGCGCGACGTTCGCCGTCTGAAGCACCATTCGATGAAAACGCTGTGACCGGCAGCGTTGCGTCCGACAGCGGGAATCCTCGAACGATGTAGAAACATCGGCCCAGGCCCGGCAGGCCGAAGTCAACGCTTACTGGAATCGGCACAAGGTCACGGTCAAGGAGCGGTGGGACAGCCGTACCGGTGGCCGGGGGGAACCACGGTCGCGGACATCCCGGAGGTTCCGGGTTCCCCGCCGGGGCTCGAACCTGCGCACCGCAGAGCCCCATCAGCGGTCTGGCCTCCCGGCCGACCAGCAGGGGCACGGTCTGACCTCAGAAGTCGGATGCTACCGGCGGTGGAAGTGCTCACCTGCTGGCGGCTACGGCACCGAGTCTCTACGACCCGACAGCTCCCCTTAGGCGGTGATACGCGGGGATTCCGCCTCCAGGGTCCCGTCGTTGCGCACGTTCCAGGTGGTGATGGCCTTGCCCGTAGGGCAGCAGACGGCGTCGCTCTCCCGGTACCAGCTTTCGTGGGCGGTAACCCGGTCGGAGGCCAGCTCGATTCCGTTGAACGCGCTGGCCTGTCCGCCCAGGTACTGCTGCGGAGCGACGGTGCCCAGGAGCCGGAGCTCGCCGTCCTCACTGGTGAAGACCAGGTAGGCCCAGGCGAGTCGGCCGCTCGCGGTCTCGCCCCCGGTGTCACATCCCACCAGCAGCGCCGCCTCGACGCGGGCGTCGCCGAGGACGTCCCCGTAGACGACGTCCTCGGGGCGGTTCTCGGCATGGACCTTGCCCCACGTGCCGGACTGCGCCCACGCCTCGCCGGCCGTGAAGCTGATGAGACCCTGTACATCGCAGAAGTCGCCAGGTACCGCGACCCGCTCCCAGTCCAGATCGTGCAGGTCCTCGGGTGCGCTGCCCAGCCCGGCGGGCTCGGTGGGCATGGGCGGGGCGGGCGAGGGCTCGGAAACCTCGCTGCGTGAGGGCTCGGCAGCCGCGCCGCGTGAGGGCGGGGAGGCCTGGGGGACTCGGGGATCGGGGGTGGGAGACGAGCACCCCGCGCCGAGTGCGAGAACGAGTGCTGCCGTACACAAGGCGGCCGAAGAGCGCTGCATGGGGTCCTCCCGGCAGTACTGCCAGTCGTCTGGAAGTGGGGCTGGGCGCGGGCTAGGCGCATGGGGGGTCGTAGGAACGGTCGGGGAGGTACTGCTTCCACTGGGATTCGGTGATGGGGGCGGACTCGGCACACAGTTGCCGGAGGAGAGCGCCGACGTCCGTGTGCCACATCAACGTGGTGTCGTCCGTCGAGACTGCGATGAGCCCTCCGTCAGGGCTGAACGCGAGTCCGGTCGGGGTAAAGGAACCGATGGCTGCGAGCAGGGCCGTCTCCCGGGGGACGGCAGGCTCGCTCACGTCCCACAGCCTGACGGCCCCGTACTGGTCCGCGCTGGCCAGCAGGTCCCGCGTAGGGTGCACCGCGAGATGAGTCACCTCCCCCGAGTGCCGCTCTGTCTCGCCGAGTCTCCTCGGCCGGTGCGGGTCCGTGATGTTCCAGACCGTCACCGTTCCCCGTGAGTCCCCGACGAAGAGTGTGCGACCGTCGGAGCTCGTGGCGAGGGAAACGGCCGTTGCCGACTCCATCGGGATCACATCAGTGTTCACAAACCGGTCCGGGCGACTAACGTCCCACAGTTGGACGGCCTCGCGGTCCTTGCGGACGGCGGCCAAGAGGCCACGCTTCCCAGCGAAGGCGACGGGCGCGGTCCCCGTGAACATCGAGACAGCCCCAGAACCGGACAGTGTGCCCAGGATCCGGGGATGCGCCGGGTCGCTCACCTCCCACAGGCGAACCGGCCCGAGCGGCTCGGCGGCGGCGAGCACCGAACCGTCGGGCCCGTACACCACGGTCGTCGAGTCCTCCACCTCCTGGGAGCCGCCTCTTTCGCGTGGTCGTGAGAGGTCGCTCACCTCCCAGAATCGGAGCGGTACACCGGTCGCGAGGGTGTGGCCGTCCGGGCTGAAGGAGACGCGCTGACCACCGCGGTTGTAGGTGGGAAGCGTGGCCAGGCGCTGCGGTTCCGGAACCTCGCGCACCTGCCAGATGGTGCTGGGCCGACCGGCGACGACGAACCGGCCCTTCGGGTCGAAGGGCTGGGGGGACAGGTCGCCGGAAGGGAGGGACACGAAGGCCGACGAGGTCTGCGGGCCATGGACGTTCCACAGACGCACGGCGCCGTCCGGTGCCGCGGACGCGAGGGTGCGGCCGTCCGGGGCGAACGCGAGGGAGCCGACGTACGCCGTGTGGCCGGACAGACGTGTGCCCTGCCTGGGGCGGACGGGGTCGGAGATGTCCCACAGCTGGATGGTGCCGTCCATCGCCCCGGTGGCCAGCGTTTTCCCGTCGTGCGCGAAGGCTATCGACCAGATGTCCTCGTTGTGGCCGTTGAGTACCGAGCGAAGTTCCGGGCGTCGGGGATCGGCGACGTCCCACAGGCGTGCGGTGTAGTCATTACCGACGGTGGCAAGGAGGTGGCCGCCGGGGCTGAAGGCCAGCAGGGAGACGGGTGTCGAGAAGGAGCTGAGGGGCGATATTCTCCCGGACCGGGACAGCCGCATGAGCCGTACCCGGTCGCTCCCCGCGCCTGTCGCGATCAGTTCTCCGTCCGGACTCACGTCGGCCCCCCACCCGAGACCCGCCCCCATATCGGACGAGGTCTTGGCCGCCTTGGGGTGGCTCGGGTCACGGATGTCGAAGAGGACGACCTGCGATCCGGTGCCCACCACAAGCAGGGGCGCCGGTTCTGCGAACGCCAGGTTCTGTACTCCGCCGTCGGGCTTGACGGTCCCCAGGAGCCTCGGCTCGGTCGTGCTCGTCAGGTCCCACAGGCGTACCCGCCCGTCGAAGTCTCCCTCGGCGAGAAGCCTGCCGTCCGCGTGGAACGCGACCGCCCTCACACTGTGCCCGGGCAGGGTGGAGACGGCTTCCCCCGTCCCCCTGTCGTAGAGCGTCACCCCACCGTCGAAGCCCACGGCCATCAACTGGCCGCTCGGACTGAAGGCGACGGCACGGGAAAAGCCGTCGCCTCTCAGGAGGCGGGGGACGGCCCCGCTGCCCAGCAGCGCCCCGACCGCCTGCTCGGTGTGTGACAGGCGGTAGGCCTCGACTAGGAGTTGCCGGGCCAGATCGGGGCGGGTGTCCTGGATGGAGGCGGCCTCGGCGACCAATTGCCGTGATTCTGCTGCCAGTTGACGTTCGGTCGCGACGTTGCGCTGCTGGTTGGCCACCAGGCCGAACGCCGTGGCCGTCGCCAGCAGCGCGCAGAGCACGGAGACCGTGGCCGCGACCAGTCGGTTCCTGCGGCGCTTGAGCCGGAGGTGGTGTCCGATCAGCTCGGCCTTCGACCGGCCCTGGACCGGGGCGACGAACTCCGCGACGTCCGCCACCAGCCGGGGGTCGTTGACGGGCACCGAGCCGTGCTCGTCGATCTGGGCGCGTAGCCATCGGAGGTCCACCCACCGGGGGCATCCGGGCGTGGCGGCCAGAGACGTCTGCATCTGTTCACGCGGCAGGGCGTCCGTCCGGGACCAGTCGAAGTCCTCCGCCTCCCGGCTCCACTCCAGCGTGCCGTCGGTCCATGCGAGGAGCATCCGCTCGCCGCGCTTGTTCGCCACCCACCAGTCGATCTCGGCACGGACCCAGGGGGATTCCGCGGCCAGCGGAGAGGCCATCACGATGAGCCAGCTCGAACGCGCCAGGGCCTTCTCAATCTCCTCCTGCAGATTGCGGCTGGCGCTGAGATGCGTCGTGTCACGGAACACCCGCAACTGCACCGGCCGGTACCAGGGGCGCCCGAAGTTCTCCATGCCCCGCTGGAAGACGGTCGCGACCTCGCGGTCCAGATTCTGGCTGTACGAGATGAAGACGTCGTAGTGGCCCTCTGTCTCCTCACGTCCTGCCCTCATGAGGTGATGCGGGGATCGCCCGGGATCAGCCCGCTGCCCTCACGGGTCCAGACGGTGGTGGCGTCACCGGTGGGGCAGCAGTGCGGGTCGTTGGCGCGGTACCACTTTTCGTGCACGATGATCCGGCCCGGCGCGAACTCCGCCCCCGCGAGTGCCGTGGGGTACGTCCCGCCCTTCTGCCGCGGGGTGATCGAACCGATGACGACGAGGTTCTTCCCCGCGTGCCCGTACACCACGTAACCGGCAGCGATCTGGGTGTTCTGGGTACGGCCGTTGTCGTCGCAGCCGACGTAGACGACGGCCTCGTCGCGGTTGTCGCCGTCGGTGTCGCCGTAGAGGACTTCCGTCCCGCTACGGATACGCACCGGTCCCCATACTGTGGATGTGGCCCTGGCCTCGCCCTTGGTATCGAACCGCACGAGCCCCGGCACGCCACAGAACTCGCCCGAGACGGGGGTGTTCGCCCAGTCCACATCGTGCAGATCCGCCGGCGCCGGTCCGACGACCTCGGGGCTGGCCGACGACGTCGTGGCAGAGGCGTCCGAGGGCTCGGCGTCGGTGGCGACGGTCCCCTGAGCCGACGGCTTGACAGGGGGAGCGGGGCTCGGTGTGTCGCACGCACTGGTGGTCAGCAGAATCGTCAGGAATGCGGTGAGCGGGGTGATGCGCCGTAAGGCGGTTGCCACGTTGTCCTCCGTCTCCTGTGTCAGGCGCAGGGTGGGTCGTAGGGCCGGTTCGGGAGGTACTGCATCCACTGGTTGCGGGTGATGCGGGGGGACTCCGCACACAGACGCTGGGCGATGCCGGTCCGGTCCACCGTCCACAGCCGCAGGCCTCCGTCACCGCTGACGGCCAGCAGTCGTCCGTCCGGTCTGAAGCCCACGGTCGCGAAAGGGTAGAGACCGCCGCCGCTCAGCGAGGCCACCTCGACGGGGCGGGCCGGGTCGCCGAGGTCCCACAGGCGGATACGGCCGTCCAGGCCGGCGGTGGCCGCGAGCTCTCCGCCCGGATGGAAGGCGAGTCCCCTGACCTCACCGGTGTGCCGGGTGGAGTTGCCCTTGCGCACCGGCCGGTCGGGACGCGAGACGTCCCACGTGGTGATCCTCCCGGTGTCGTCGCCGACGAGCAGTGTGCGGTCGCGCGGGCTGAAGGCCAGCGCGGTGGCCTTCCCGTCTGCCGCCGAGAGGTCTCCGGCAGGCGTGGGCCGGCTGTGCTGTGCGACCCGCCAGAGCCGTACGCCGCCCTCTTGGGTGGGTGCCGCGAGCAGCGCGCCGTCCGGGCTGAACGCGACGGCCTGGTGTTCGGTGCGGGACTCGCCGAGTGTGCCGAGCAGGGTGGGCCGCGTCCTCCTGCTGATGTCCCACAGCTGGACCGCCTCGCCCCCCGCGCCTGCG
This sequence comes from Streptomyces sp. NPDC001292, assembly GCF_042896465.1. Taxonomy (NCBI): domain Bacteria; kingdom Bacillati; phylum Actinomycetota; class Actinomycetes; order Kitasatosporales; family Streptomycetaceae; genus Streptomyces; species Streptomyces sp. NPDC001292. Next base: position 38,774 of record NZ_JBIAXG010000053.1, on the reverse strand, counting down.
GCCGCCAGGGGAAGAACGGGGTTCACGCTGAAGCTCTTCGCTCCGTTCGTGCGGGTCGCTTCCGGGGCCAGGTCGCGCGGGTTCGCCGGGTCGGTCATGTCCCATGCCCGCACCGGTAGGCCGGAGAACAGGGTGTGCCCGGCGGCGCCGAAGGCCGCGGCCTGGCCGCCGGCGTTGAACGTCTCCAGGGTGGCCAGGAGACGCGGCGGACGTGTGCCGTCCACTCGCCACACCGTGGTCGGGTTGCCGCCGGTGGCCAGCAGGCGACTGTCCGGACTGAAGGAAGGCGGGAAGCTCCCCTCGGTCGGCAGCATGGCGGCTGCGGAGGTCCGCTCGCTTCCCGAGACGGTCCACAGCCGTACGGTGCCCTTGCCGGCGCCGGTGCCCGTGGTGTCGTCGGTGTCGGCAGAGGCCAAGGTGTGCCCATCCGGGCTGAAGGACAGGCTGCCCACCGCCATCGTGTGGCCGCTCAGCCGGGCGCCGGAACGGGGGCGAAGGGGATCGGACACATCCCACAGCGTGACCGTGCCGTCGCTGTCCCCGGTGGCCAGGGTGGTCGCGTCAGGGGAGAACGCCACCGCGAGGATGCCGTCGCGGCTCTGCGCGTACAGATCCGGTCGAGCGACCGGACGGGCGGGGTCCGCGATGTCCCACAGAAGCACCCGGCTGTCCCCGCCGGCGAAGGCGAGGGCCTGGCCGTTCGGGCTGAACACCACGTGCTGCGGCGCTGTGTAAAAGGCGCCAGGGGGTGAGGTGAGAGCGGCGACCTGGCTCAGCCGAGCCGAGTCGGACACGCTCCACAACCGCAGACGTGCTCCTTGCTCTCCTTGCCCCGTCCCCTCCTCTGTGGCGATCAGATCGCCCCTCGGACTCGCCGCGACCACGCGGGCGGGCAGGGAGGTGAGGGACCTCGGACGCGCGGGGTCCTGAATGTTGAGGACGGCACCGCCCTTCTCCGTCATGGCGAACAGCCGCCCGCCGGAGGCGAAGACGAGAACGAGGACCTCCGTGCGGCCGGCCGCCGCGGCCGACCCCAGGGGCTTGGGGCGGCTGCCGTCCGTCACGTCCAGCAGCCGCACCTCGCCGCCTGCACCGCCGAGCGCCAGCAGCCTGCCGTCCGCGCTGAAGGCAACCGCGGTCACCGGGCGCTTCGTGGAGTCCAGGGAGACCGGCGCTGTGCCGCGGGCGGGGTCGAACAGGCGGACGTCGTCGTCGGCCACGGCCAGCAGTCCTCGGCTGCTGTACGCGGCCGCCTGGACGATGCCGCGCCCGCGGATGACCCGGGGCATCGAGTAGCTCTCGACGAGCGCCCCGATCGCTTCGGCCGTGGGCGCGAGTCGGTAGGCCTGCACCATCAGTTGGCGTGCCAGATCGGGCTGGCTGTCTCTGATCGACGACGCCTCGGCGACGAGTTGCCGGGACTGCGCGACCAGGGTCTGGGCGCGGGCGCTGTTGCGCTGGTTGTAGGCGGTGATTCCGCCGGCCGCGGCGAGGAGAAGCAGCGTCGTGAGCACAGCGACCGTGGCCTGCACCCAGTGGCGGGTCCGACGGCGCTGGCGCACATGGTCGCCGATCAGCTCGTCCTTCGACTTGCCCGTCAGGGGCGCGACGAACTCCGCCATGCACTCGATCAGCCGCGGGTCCGAACTGGCCTGCTCCGGGCTGCGCAACCAGCGCAGGTCGACCCAGCGAGGCTCCTCACCGAAGGCCTGGGCCATCTCCTCCTGCGGCAGAGCGTCGGTCAGCGACCAGTCGAACGACGCCCGACCGGAGTCCCAGGCCAACGTGCCGTCGGTCCACCCGATGAGCAGGGTGTCCGCCGACCGGTGCGTGAGCCACCAGCGGATCTCCCGCCTCACCCACGGAGACACTGCGGCCGAAGGGCACGCCATCACCACGAGCCACCGGGACCGGGTCAGCCCCCGCTCGATCTCCCGCCACAAATGGGGACTTGCCGCGAGGTTGGTCTCGTCACGGAACAGCTTCAGGTTTCTCGGCCTGTACCAAGGACGGTCGAAGCCCTGCAACGCGCTCTGGAAGGCTTTCGCGACGTCCTTGTCCCAGGCATGGCTGTAGGAGATGAAGGCGTCGTATGCGACTCCCCGGCCTTCGATTTCCTCGCCGCGCCTGCGACTCACTGGTCACCCAAGACAGGGCGACCCCACTGTCCGCTCATCCGCTCGTCCGCTCCCCCGCGGCGTCCGTACCAAGTGGCCATCGGTCACATGTTGTACGTTCTGTTCCCTTATCCGGGTGAGGGAAACCTGGCGGCCACAGCGATCCGACGGAACCGGAGCGGGCGTCTTGTTGGCCAACTCTCCCCTCACCAGGCATCGTTGCCGTACGGCCTGACAGGAAGGGGACTCAGGTGCTCGCGCCCGTCGTCGAGATCTACGTCGTGTGGCATCCGGGAGACCGGTCGGGCCCGAAGATCGCGGAACGGGTGAGCGCGCACTTCCGCGGCGGAGTCGGCACCGGCCTGATCAGCAACCCCGTGGAGACCTACATCCGGTCGGCGGGGTTCCGTGGGCCGGGTGACATCCCCCGGTCCATACCGTTCCCGGGAGGGCCGGGCTCCCGAAGACCCGAGCGGGGACACTTCACCGTGGTCGTCCCGGTGCTCGACGACGAGTGGATCGTCGCCGCGGAGGACACCTCGGGCCCGTGGCACGCATACGCCCGGGCCATTGCGGACGCGTGGGCGGACAGTCCACGTCATGTGGGCGTGTTCCCTGTGTCCACGGTCAAGCCGGGTGACAGACCCACGGCGCTCGAGAGTCTCTTCCCTCAGCAGCGGATCGGCGTGCCCCGCACGCCGGAGGGAGCTGCGCCCGAACCGTGGTCGCAGGCGCTCTGCCGCGAGCTGGCGCAGGGCATCGCACAGCTCGTCGCCGCGGATCAGGACGGTCGGCTCCAGGTGTTCGTCAGCCACACCCGACAGACACGAACCCCCGACGACCCGGTCGGCCCCGGCGCCCTCGTCGACCTCGTCATGTCCGTCATCGGACGCACACGTGTGCACGCCTTCCTGGACGCCGTCTCCCTCCAGCCGGGCGAGGACTTCGCCCAGCGGCTCTACGAGAACGCCGGGCGCGGCGCCTTCCTGGCCGTCGTCACCGACCTGTACTCCACCCGTCACTGGTGTCTGGAGGAACTGTGGACCGCCAAACGGGAGGGGATTCCCATTGTCATGCTCGACGCCCTCACCCACGGCGAGGAGCGAGCCTCGTCGCTCGCCGGGAACGCGCGCCGGGTACGCGTGTGCATGCTGGAGGGTGGCTGGTCGGAGCCGGACGTTTTCCGGGGGGTGAACCTCCTGGTGGACGACTACCTGTCGTACGCTCTGTGGCGGCACCAGAGCACGTCCCTGCGCCGGTACATTGACGAGTCGACGACCCGGATGAGTTTCCACCCGCCGGAAGCGGAAACGCTCACGGCAGAACTGAAGAAACACACACAGACCGCCACAGCCCCGTCTACGACCCACCGGTTCAGCGTCCTGCACGCCGGCGCCCCGGTCCGGCCGACCGAGGCCGCGCAGCTGCGGGATGTCGCGTCATTGAGGGGGCTGGTCTTCGAGTCCATGACCCCTCAGCAGTTCGTCGCCCTGGACCGGGACCGTATGCGCGAGAACGGAGGGACGTACATGTCCGACGTACTGCCGACCGATGCCCTGAAGGGAATGCGGATCGGTATCTCGGTCGCGACCAGTGCAGACCTGGACAGACTGGGCCTGGCCGAAATCCAGTTCCGCACGGTCCTGGGTGAACTTGCGCAGCTCGTCGTGACGGCGGGCGGCAAGCTGGCCTACGGAGGAAACCTGCGGCAAGACGGCTACACCCTCTTCTTGATCGAGCAGATGCGGACGTACGCGCCCTCGTCCCGCCCGTTGCTCAACTGCCTCGCCTGGACCGAGCACCGCAGACTGCCGCTGTCGGAACTCGATCTCCATCGAGAACAATTCGGACGCTATGGCGAGATCGTCTGCCTCAGCGTCGATGGCGAACCGGTCGACCCCGCCGCCGACCGGGGCGAGGCCCCTGTGCCCGCGACCGACCCCGAGATCAGGCACCGCGCGCTCACCGGCATGCGTCGCTACGTCATGCGTCATGTGGACGCGCACCTGCTCCTCGGCGGCAAGCGGGGAGGGTTCCTCGGGTCCCTGCCGGGGCTCGTGGAAGAAGCTCTGCTGGCCTTGGAAGCCGGGCTGCCCGTCTATCTCGCGGCTGGCTACGGCGGAGTCACTTCCGAGATTGCCAAGACGCTCGGCCTCACCGGTGTACCAGAGGTACCCCATCCCTCGGACGCCACCCCGCCCGATCCCCGCTTCCTCGACGGCCTGGAGCGGCTTCGGGCACTCACTGACGCTCCCACGTGGACGGGCCTGCACAACGGCCTGACCGACGAGGAGAACCAGCAGCTGGCCGGTTCCCACTACCCCCAGGAGATCGCCGCCCTGGCAAGCCGCGGGCTGGGGCGACTGCGCCAGAGCACCTGACTCGGTAGGTCCCCACCAGCACAGATAGGTGTCCGTACAATGCGAGATCCGGGGAAAGGACACAAGAGGTGACGGCGCGTCGGGGGTGGACCATCGCTACTGCGATACGCACGGCGGGGCGGGCGGTGCTGGCTGCGGCAGTCGGTGCAGTCATCGGCGTCGCCGCGTACTCCATCAGCCAGACGGGAGGCCAGTTGCTCTCCGTCGCGGTCGGCGGTGTGGTCGGCGTCGCCCTGGTACTCGGCACCGATGTCTACCGCAGGTCGGTCCAGTTGACCGAGGTGCGGCTCGTCCTCCCGGGCAGCGAGATGACGTTCAAGGCGAACACGGACATGCGGCAGGCGGCGCTGCGCATGTTCTTTCAGGCCGCGACGCGTGTGGCAACCCGTCCGTTGGACGACGGAAGCGGCAATCTGCGCGAAGCCCTCACGTCCCTCAAGACGCTGTTCGACCTGTACCGCGAGCCGCTGGAGTCCGGCAGCGCTCCGCCTCCCCCGGCGAACGGCGACTCCGTCCATGAACTCGTCTTGGACATCCTCAACTTCGAACTCGCGCCCTTCCTGGCCACCTGGCATCCCCGGCTGCGTGCCTTCGAGGAGGCCCACCCCGACGAGGACGAGTCGGCCTGGCCCGGTAATGCGGAGTTCCGGCAGGCCTTGCGCGAACTCCAGTGCAATCTGCGGCCGTACATCATCGGCCTGGGTGAGATCGCGGGCATCCGAGACCCCGAACGTCATCTGCGCAGATCCGCCTGGCACAAGGCCCGCCACTTGGGAGGCGTCCCTGAACAGGACACAGCACAACGCTCCGCCACCGCCTGACCGCGTCCCAATCACCCGTCGCTCGTTCTCATCCGTAGTCACCTGTGCTCGGAGCCATCAGAGGCGATCTTCGTGTGGCGGACAACAAGGTGGGGAAGAACCGGATTTCGAGCGTCGGAGGGGGACTGCGTGAGATGGCGTGTGGGGCTCGGGAAGTCCGACCGGTCCGAGGACCACGACGACCACGAGCATTACGACGCCTTCATCTCATACGCCAACAAGGCGGACCGCCGCCTCGCGCCGTCGCTACGCGGGAGGCTACGGAGTGTCGGCGCTGGGGTGATCAGGGTCGGCCGACGCCGTAAGCGGCCGCAGCTCCGCGTCTACCTCGACCAGCGGTCCCTGCCGGCTACCGGGGAGCTTCCCGATGAAGTGAAGCGGGCTCTGGACAGGTCCCGGTATCTGATCCTGCTCGCCTCTCCTCAGGCAGCCACCCAGCCATGGCCGAACCAGGAGATCGAATGGTGGCGTGAGCACGACGCCAGCCGTCCCATATTGATCGCCCAGACCGGTGGGCAGTTGACATGGGATGCGGAGGCCGGGGACTTCCGCGTCGGTTCCAACGCCGTTCCGCCCGCTCTGAGGGGATTCTACAAGAAGGAACCGAAATGGGTCGACCTGCGGCGCTTTAAGCGCTGGTGGCGCCTCCACCCCGCACTCGCTCTCCGCTGGTGGTCCGGCCGCGTCGCCGTCTGCCAGCTGGCGGCGCCTTTGTATGACGAGAGGCCCGAGGTCCTGCTCAGGGAAGAGCGATGGCGACGCCGTGGAAAGCTCACCGTCGCCTTCGGCCTGGTTCTGGCACTGACGTGGAGCCTGCTGGCCTGGGGGGAGGCCCGGAGTGACGCGAATGCACAGGAACGCCTGAAGCTTGCCGAGGCCTTGTCGAAGCGCTCGAGTGAAGAGGCCGTAGAGGACCCCGTGCTGGCGGCCCGGCTCGCCGTCGCCGCCTACGCCATGCAGCCGACTCCAGAGTCCACGACCGCCATGATCCAGCGCATGGACCAGATGCGGCACGTCCAGTTGATCCGGGACCACCAGGTGGACGGGACGGTCTCCTTCACCGCCGCAGCGGTCGGCCCGGACAACCTCTTCGCATTCAGCGGGCATGACGGCTCGACCATCGAGGTCTGGGACGCGGACCCGTCGCGTCGAACGCTCCTGCTGACCGCACCGGTTTCCGAGGACGTCCCACCGGGTGCCGGCGGGGAAGGCTGGGGCGACATCGACCAGCTGGTCTTCAGCCCCGACGGGCGATGGCTGTTCGCCTCGCAGATAGGCCACGGAATGCGGAGCTGGAACCTCGCCGAGGGCGGCCGGGAAGGACCGCACACCGACAGGATCGGGTCCACTTTCGCCATCGCGGCGGACGCATCCCTGATTGCGGCGTCCGGCGGCATCGACACCGCAGACGAAGGCCCCGTGTTGGCGGAGCCCGTCGGCGGCAACGGCCTGGAATTGTGGGATCCCGAGCGAGGGTCGGTCACCACGGCGCCGCCTCTCGGCCCTCGGCTGAGGATCGACGACGTCGCATTCTCCGCCGATGGCCGATGGGTGCTTGCCCTGGCGACGAACATCGACAGTGACCGCGCGACCCTCCGCACGTGGGACGTTCGACGTCGGCAGTGGTTGCCGAAGGGCGAGGCGATCGCTCTCCCCGGCACGCCGACCGCGTTCTCCCCGGACAGCAGCCGTATCGCGGCCGTACAAGACACCCGTGTGGAATTCGTCGACACCAGGAACGGGTCGAGTCACGGCAGAGCGTCGTTGCCTGCCGAATGCGACGTCTACGACCTGAAGGCCGCAGCGGACAACCGTACTGCGGTTGTCGGCTGCGCCGACGGCCGGGTGTTTGCCCTGGATCTGAGGTCCGGTTCGCACACCGAGCTGTTCCGACACGCGAAGAGCATCCGTGCCCTGGCCATCGGCAGCGACGGCAGGCGGGTGCTGTCCACAGACGAACAGCAGCTTGCTCTGACGACTCCCGGGCACGACAACAGGTTTCGCCGACTCCCCTGGGGCGCCTCTGCCTCCCAGGTGGAGTGGGACGACGCGGGCCGACTCGGCGTCCTCGAACAGGACCGCATCGCCGTCTACGACCCGAAGCGTCTGAAACCTGTCGACCGTTCTTCACCTGGCGAGGGGCGGGGCACTGACTGGCTGGACCTGGCCTTCTCTCCAGACGGGCACCGCCTGACGACCATCGGTGTGTCAGGAGATGCATACCGCCTCGTCCACTGGCGCCGCGAGCCCCTGACTCCGGTGTGGCAGACGACGGCCGATCGGCTCGGGGCCCGGGAGCTGCACAGCGTCGCCGAGTTGTCTTCCGGCACGCTGGCGGTGGCCACGGACAAGGGAGTGCGGCTGGTCAGCCGGGACGGCCGGCCGGGCTCGTTCCTGAAGGGCGAAGGGACGCTCACGGCAGATCCTCACGGCCGTCGCCTGGCAACCCTGACCGTCAGCGGCTACGAGGCCCCCAGGACCCCCGAGGCCGTGGTCGAGGTCCGGCAACCCGGCGAGAAGGGGCAACTCTCCGCACCGGTCCAGCTGCGCCTTCCCGACGCCCACGTCGCAGACATCGCGATGAGCCCTGACGGTTCGACACTGATTCTCTACGTGGTCCACTGGAAGTTCACGGCCGATGGCACCGAGAGGGACGGTGAGAAATCCAGCGGAATGGAGCTGTGGGATCCCCGGACTGGGCGGCGGAAGTCGGTCGTTCCAGGCAACTGGCCGGCCAGCTCCCAGGGCTGGGTGGCGGACGGCGCTGCTACCCGGCTGGCGTCGTTCGCCCCCGAGAGCGTCACCTTCCATTACGTCGACCGCGGCGGGCCCGCACCCACGTGGACATCCCCCTGGGACAGCGGGACCCCTCTGGCGGTCGCCGGCAGCCGATCCGGAGATCAAGCGGCCGTCGTCACATCCGAGGGAACGACCCTGTGGGATCTGAATCCCGAGCACTGGCGCACCGCCCTGTGCCGGATCGCGGAGGGTGGCTTGACGGCGCGCGAGTGGCAGGAGTTCACCCCGCAGCGTAGCGAACTACCGCAGTCCTGCAAATAAACGCGCTACTGAGTCGGCGTCGCAGGTCACGGTCGCCTTGGTGCCGGGTGTAGGCACGGAATCCTGCATTCGGCACGAGGTGACTCGGCCGTGCTTGATTACTGCTGCCAGATTGACACGTGCTCGACAACAATGGCGGGATGGCGTCCGACGATCCGTGCGGAAGGGCGGGAGAGGCTCCCGATGGGCTACGCGGCATTCATCTCGTACAGCAGCAGAGCGGACAGTCACCGGGCCCGGCAACTGCGACACGCCCTGCACCGCTTCGCAAGGCCATGGAAGCGGGTACGGGCACTCCGAATCTTTCTCGACAATGCCGCCTTGTCGGCCGATCCGGGTCTCTGGAGCAGGTTGGAGCAGGCGCTCGGCGAATCCGAGTACCTCATCCTGCTGGCATCACCCGAGTCCGCGCAGTCTCACTGGGTGAACAAGGAGATCTCCTGGTGGCGGCAGGGGCCCCGGACGAGCAAGCTGTTGCTCGTCGTCACGGGAGGCGAGCTCCACTGGGACCGCGCGGCGGGGGACTTCGACTGGGACCGGACCACCTGTCTCCCCCGCGCTCTTCGGGCTTACTTCCCCGAGGAACCGCGTTGGCTGGATCTGCGCTGGATGGGCGAGGACCAGCCGGACGACCCACGCGACCCGCGGTTCCAGGACTGCGTGGCCGACCTTGCGGCAACCCTGCACGATCGTCCCAAGGACGAGCTGATCGGCGAGGACGTATCCCAGCGCCGCAAGTTACGGAACTTCCGCTGGATCATGCAGGGGCTGGCGATCATACTGGGCATAGCGCTCATCGCTGCGACGGTGATCGCCCTCGTACAGCGGAACACTGCGCAGGACCAGGCCCGTCTCGCGACCGCCCGCGAACTGGCAGCCACCGCGCTGAACCTGAGAGATGACGACCTGGAGGTGGCCTCCCTCCTGGCCCTCCAGGCATATCAGGTGCAAGAAACCCCGGAGACCCTGTCGGCGCTGTCTCAGCTGACGACCCACAGCCCCCGCCTGGTCCGCTTCGTGCGAGGCGAGGGAACCGTGACCGCCCTGGCCCTCACCACCTCGCCCCGCTACGTCGCCGCCGGCACCGACAAGGGCTTGGTTACCGTCTGGACGTCCGACGGCACACGCAAGGTAGGGCGCGTCTCCGTCAAGGGCGAGGTCAGCGCACTGGAGTTCAGCGACGACGACCAGCTACTGGCCATCGGCACCGGCTCGGGTGAGACCGTCATGCACGACCTGCACGCCGGTGATACGCGTCAGCTGTCTGCCGGGAATGGTCCGGTGGACGCGGTTGCGTTCCGCCCGTCCAGCCACGACCTGGCGGCCAACGGTGGCGGAACGCTCAGGCTCTACCGGGCCGGGACCGACGAACCGTACGCACAGGTCGTCACCGCCCTGCGTGCCGGCGTACTGAACCTCGCCTTTCGAAACAAGGGGCGCGAACTGGCCGTGGTCACAGCCGAGGGCTGGCGCGTGTACGACGACAGGCTCCGCAGGATCAAGTCGTCCGACGACAGCCTGTATACCCACGAGGGCTACGTCTCCGCCGCGTCGCCGAACGGGAACTGCTTCGGATATTCCAGATTCGGGAGCGTGGAGTTGGAGTCGGTCACGCAACTGCTCCAGGGACAGTTCCCGGGGGACACCTCTGGAGAAAACGGCTGCGGAGCCCAGCCGGTCCTTTCCGGCAAGCAGTCGTCAAGTCTGGCCATCTCCGACGGCGACCGGGTGGCGGTGGGCACGAGCCAGGGCCTCCTCCTGGCCACGGCACAGGGAGATCCGGAGAGGACGGTCATCGAGACGCTCCCCGGAGTCGAGACACCGTCGGTGCTCGCCTTTTCGCCGGGGGCGGGCGACCGCCTGGCCTCAGCCGACGGCAGCACTGTTGCCCTGTGGTCCCTGGGGAAGACGGCGCCCACCATGCACCGGCTCGGCGTCTCTGTGCCCGACGGTGCGATGATCCCGTCCCGGCTTCCGCTCGCCATGACACCGGACGGGCACATCGCGTGGAGCCACGAGTGGGACCCCGATGTCCCGTCCACGCTGGAACTGCGGCCCCCGAAGGGCAAGGTCATGAGCGCAGGAGGGCAGACGTTCTACGAGGGGCTCGCTTTCGCGCAGAACGGCGACACTCTGTACGCCGCCTCACAGAAGGCGGTGGAGGCCTGGACATGGAGAGAGGAAATCCTGCTCGGGAGGCGGGTCTTCGCCTTGCCCGCCAGCACGGACACCATCTCCGTGCCGCCCCGCATCGCCACCAGACCGGACGGCGGTGTCGTGGTCGTGCTCTCCGACGGCTCCGTCCTCCTCTACAGTTCCAAGACGGAGGAGCTCTCGACGGCGGTCGAGCGCACAGCACCCCACCTGACGGACAGGGACCGCAAGACGTCCGGCCTGACCGAGTACCGGACGGCGGTCGGCGAAAAGGGCGGTCTCGCCGCCGTGGCGACTCCTGGCGGCCGTGTGGACGTCTACGAACTCCCGTCCGGCCGTCGGGTGCACCGGCTGGACCTCGACGGCAGCTCGCTCGACGCCCTGGCGCTGTCGGAGAAGAGTGACTCCCTGTTCGCCGTCACCGACGGCCGCGTGCTGCAGCGCTGGGACGTGCGGACGGGCAAGCTGAGGTGGCGGTCGGAAGGTGCAGGACCCGTGGTCGTCGCGGCGGACCCCAGCGGCCGGTGGGCGGCAACGCTGACCGGAGACGGCACCGTATGGCTGTGGGACACCGAGAGCGGTGATCGACTCGCCAGCACCGCCCTACCGGTGTCCCGTTCGTATGGCGGGGCCGAGGGGCACGGTGCGCAGAGCAACCTCGTCTTCTCCCCCGACGGGAAAAGACTGTGGTCCATCACCGAGGGAGGCGAAGTCCTGTCCTGGGACACCTCGGTCAACACCTGGATCAAAGAGCTGTGCGACCGCGTGGGCCGCCGCCTCACGGAGGCGGAACGCGCTCGCTACCTGACAGCAGTCTCCCGTGGACACACCGCGTGCAGCGAGTACCCGAACCGGACATCCAACACGCCCTGACGAGACAGCGTGCGGGGCCGGGATCCGGCTCCCGGGGGCGGTGCCAGCAACTGCACGGCGAGGGGGGCATGTTGGGGGACCACGCTGTTGCGAGCGCGGTGAGCTGGGCCGGTCGGCCGAGTCCCGGAGTGGCGGTCACCCAGCCAGGGGCCAGGCCCTGCATCCACTCCACGAAGTCGGCGCGCAGGCGTCCGGCAGCGTCGGTGGGCGGCGGCGCGGGGCGGGTGAGGTTCTCCCATCGGGCGATGGCGGAGGCGTACGCTCCCCATCGCCCGTCGGTATCTCGGCCGCCTCCGCCCACAGCGGCAGGACCACCGGAACGGCAGCCCCGCCGTCCCTGCCGGGAATCGTCCACACCTTGAAGTCGGCCGTCGCCGCGACGAGGGCGGCCAGCAGCAGAACCGCGCCGGAGACGGAGAGCCCGGCGATCGCGAGCCCCTTGCCCCGCTGCCTGCTCCTGGATATCTGCACCAGCGCGACGATGCCGAACATCAGCCCCAGGGGAGCGAGGCACACCAGCGAGGTCACCAGCGCGTGACCGCGAAGCCGTTCAGCGTCGGCCGAACCGGCTGCCTCACCAACGTCATTCGCCACCTCGGCGAGGGCGTCCCCGTGACCGTCCGGGTGTCCTGTACGCGGGACCGTACGCGACTCGAGGTCACCGACCCGGATCCGCGCGCCCTGCCCGTCCTGTGCCGGACGGTCGCCGAGGGCGACGAGTCCGGTCGTGGCCTCGCCCTGCTCGACGCGCTGAGCCTGCGGTGGGTGTGGATCAGTGGCCCGGCAGCAAGACCGTGTGGTGCGAACCGGCGGCGCCGCCGCCAGGGCCTGAGTGCGGCCGACGCACGGGCTGGTCGGCACGGGTGAGATGATGACGCGATCGCCGAGGCCGTTGTTCGACGCGCACTGGTTTCAGGGTCATGAGGCCGAGGATGAGCCGTCGAGTGCGTCGATGTGCGCGGAATGACCGTCGGGGTGATCGCGGCCGCGTATTGCTGTACAGTCCGCGCCGCTCCGCCATGACGTAAGGAAAAGGTCCATGCGAACTCGCCTCCGGTGCGCCGCCGTGCTCGTACTGCCGCTCGTGCTCTCGCTGGACGCGTGTGGCGCGCAGGTGGGGGAGCCGGCCCGGGCAGGCAGCCCCGGCGCGGCGACCCCGTCGTCCGCGACGCCCGAGCCGTCCGCGACGCCCGAGTCGCCGTCGGACTTCCTCGACCTCGCGGAGAAGGCGATGGCCGAGGAGTCCGGCTGGACCTTCTCCGTGAAGGGCGAGGAGGGGCTCACTCTCCAGGGGCAGAAGAACGCGGCCACCTACCGGGCCACGGTCCGGCGCGCGATGAGGCCTGAGGCGCTGCGGTCCGAGGGCGTCGTCACCAGCGGCAAGGGGACGAGGAAGAACGAGGAGATCTACGTCGCCGACGGTACCGCGTACCTCAAGGAGGGCGACGCGCCCTGGAAGCACGCCCCCGTCACCGACCCGGAGATGCGGAACAAGGTCGAGGACCCGGTCGCGGTCCTCGAGGAGTTCCGGACGTACGCGAAGGCCGCCGCGGGAGACGTGAAGGTGACCGGGAAGGACGACGGCACGGTGGAACTCCGCCTCGCGAGCGGCAAGCGGAAGCTGAGTGCCGTCGCCGACCGGGCCTGGGCGAAGAAGGCCAAGCGCGAGTTCGGTCCGACGGCCGAACAGCTCCGCAAGGCGGGGGTGGCCGTCGAGGATGCCCAGTTGACCCTCTCCGGCCTTGACGAGGTACTGGTCCTGGACGCGAAGACGTACCGGATCAGGAGTCACCGGTTGGACTTCGGCTTCCTGATCCCGTACGGCGGCGCCGACATCGCGTTCGAGCAGCATGTCGGTGAGGAGAACCAGGGGGCGTATGCCGGGAGGATTGAGCTCCCGGCGGACGCGCACTGAGACGAGGTCGTTCGCCCGGACCGACCGGCGCGCGGAAACAGCGAGGTGAGACGCCGCATGTCCGCTTCTCCGACGCGCCCGTATTCGAGGCGCTCAAGCTCCACCGCATCGACCGCACCCAGAAGGACGCCTGACCATGAAGCTCGCCACCCTCCGCACCGCCGACGGCACCCGGGCGGTCCGCCGCGACGGCGACGTCCTCGTCGACCTCGGCTATGCCGACCTGGGCGAACTGTTCGCCCAGGAGGACTGGCAGGCCAGGGCGGCAGCAGCGTCCGGCACTACCCACCCGGTCGAGGGCGCGGACTTCGCGCCGGTCGTACCGAGTCCCTCCAAGGTCGTCTGCGTCGGCCACAACTACACCAACCACATCAAGGAGATGGGCCGGGAGCTGCCGAACTACCCGACCTGGTCATCCACCGCAGCGACCTGCACGGCCTGCTGCTGCGCGCGTGTCAGCGCGCCGGTGCCGAGCTGATCAACGACGCGCACGTGACCTCGTACGAGAACACCGACAACGGCGCCCGCGTGACCGTCGCCTCCGGCGAGAACCACGAGGCCGGCATGATGATCGCGGCCGACGGCCTGCACTCTCCCGCCCGCAGGATGCGCCCGACCGCGCTGACCCCGGACCAGGAGCCGCCCATGTTCACGCCGATCCCGCTGTCGTCGGCGGACGCCGAGGCCCCTCTGACGGTCGTTGAAGGCAGCGCGGTGTGAGCGACGCCTACGTGTCCGCGGCCGTCCGCACCCCGTTCGGCCGCTGGCTCGACCGCCCAGCGTCTGCGGACCTCGACAGCCCGCACATCCGATCCCGCACCACCCGTCTCTTCTGCGCCCACGCGGTCGTGACCGCAGGCGATCCGACCCGCCGGCCGTGTGTCGTCGCGGAACGTCACTGTCCGTGGCCGTCTGCGCGTGCCGTGGAGACGGCGAATCACTAGGCTCGTCATCGTGTCCACCGTGTGTGTGAGGTCGGCTTCCCCGATCCCCGCCGGAATCCCGGTCGCGACGCGCCGTCTCGACCTCGCCGGTGTCTTCTCGTGCGCGCTGCTGGGAGGCGCCGTGGCCCGCACGGTCGGCCTGGACCCGGTCGGGTTCCTGGTGGTGGGCATCATCTCCGGTCTGGGCGGAGGCGTGATCCGTCGCCATCGCGGTCGCCGGAGTCACGGTGATCTGCGTGTACCTCCGCGTGCCGGCGATCGGCGCCGGCCTGGGCATCACCCTGGCTCTGGCCTTCCGGCTCACTGCCGTGCGGTTCGGCTGGAACCTGCCCAACAGCCTGGACGGGCAGCCCGGTCCAGGACGGCCGCGACGCTGCGGCACGGCACCGGCACCGCCGCCCGAAACGGAGAAGAAGAGCAGTCCCATCCGCGCAAGGAGACGCCGTGACCGACCGAAACCGTGCAGTGCTGTCCGGCCTCGCCGATATCCGCTCCGCTCTCGAGGACCTCTACCGGGATCTGCACAGGCATCCCGAACTCGGCCTGCGGGAGCACCGCACGGCGAAGAAGGCGTCCGACGCTCTGCGGGATCTCGGTTACGAGGTCACCGACGGCGTCGGCGGCACCGGCGTGATCGGCGTGCTGGCCAACGGCGACGGACCCACCGTCATGGCCCGCGCGGACATGGACGCCCTCCCGGTACGCGAGCAGACCGGTCTGCCCTACGCCTCCACGGTGACCCGGACAGGTCCCGACGGCACCGAGCAGCCGGTCATGCACGCCTGCGGGCACGATGTGCATGTGACGGCCCTGATCGGCTGCGCACAGCTGATGGCGCAGGCCAAGGATGCCTGGCGCGGTACCTTCGTGGCGCTCTTCCAGCCCTCGGAGGAGAACGGCGACGGCGCCCACGCCATGATCGGCGACGGTCTCACGGCAAGGGCGCCCCGGCCCGACGTGGTACTCGCCCAGCACGTCCTGCCCTATCCGGCCGGCTACGTCGGCACCCGTCCTGGATCGTTCCTGTCAGCCGCGGACAGCCTGCGCATCACCGTCCACGGCCGAGGGGCCCACGGCTCCATGCCCCAAGCGGCGATCGACCCCGTGGTGATGGCCGCCATGATCGTCGTGCGCCTGCAGACCATCGTCTCCCGGGAACTCGCCGCCACCACCCCCGCCGTCGTCACCGTGGGCAGCATCCACGCCGGCACCGGCCCCAACGTCATCCCCGACAGCGCCGTCGTCGAGCTCAACGTCCGTACCTACGACGATGCCACGCGCAGCCAGGTCCTGAAGGCGATCGAGCGCATCGTCCGGACCGAGAGCGAGGCGTCCGGGTCGCCGAAGGCACCCGAGATCGAGCGAACGGCCGCCTTCCCGCCCACCGTCAACGACGACGGGGCGACCCGGCGCGTCGCCGTGGCCTTCGCCGCCCACTTCGGCGACGACGCCCACACCATCGACCTGCAGACCGCCAGCGAGGACATGAGCGAGATCCCGAAGGCGTTCGGCGCGCCGTTCACCTATTGGGGCATCGGGGGCATCGACGCCGACCTGTATGCCGAGGCCGCCAAGAAGGGCACCATCGCCCAGGACGTCCCGGTCAACCACAGCCCCGCCTTCGCCCCCGTCGTCCAACCCACGCTGGACACCGGCGTCAGCGCCATGACCGTGGCCGCCCTCGCCTGGCTCGGCGGCTGACGCGAACTCGACAAGCTGTCCTGGCCTGACGGCCTGCCCCTCGGGTGAGCCCGAAGTCGGGCGTGGCGAGGTTGTCTCGCAGGTGCTCCTCGGTACGGGCGCCGAGGACGATGCCTGTGATGCCGGGTCGGCCCCGCGGCCAGGCGGGCCGACCCGGGGTGCGGAGACGCTGTGCCGTCGGGCGAGCGTGTCCAGCGTGCGCTCGGCCTGCCGGGTGTTTCGATGACGCGTCGTGCAGAGGCGTGGTGACGCTGGGCGCGGTCGCGAGGGGGGCCTTCGAACTGCGGCTCGGCGAGTGCGTAAGCATGCGCGGTGTGGGTGTTACGGGCTATGTCCGGACGCTGAAGGGACACCCGTGGCGGTCGTTGAGGATATTGCTGCCAGGCGGCGCCTCGGTACTCTGCTGCCTGATCGAGCCGGCCGGAGCCGAGCTCGAACTCCCCAGATTCTCCCCAGAGCGGTCTGAACAACTGATCGGGCTGGCTGACGCACGCGAACACTGAGGTGAGGGATGCAGTTCACCACCCGACCCACGCTCCAAGGATCCTTCGGCATGGTGTCCTCCACCCACTGGCTCGCCTCGCAGTCGGCGATGGCCGTGCTGGAGGACGGCGGCAACGCCTACGACGCGGCTGTGGCCGGGGCCTTCGTGCTGCACGTCGTGGAGCCGCACCTGAACGGGCCCGCCGGTGAGGTGCCGATCCTGCTCGCCCCGGTGGGCGGCGAGGTGCGGGTGCTCTGCGGGCAGGGTGTCGCCCCGGCCGGGGCGACGGTCGCGCACTACCGGGCGCTGGGGCTGGACCTCGTACCCGGCACCGGCCCGCTGGCCGCCGCCGTGCCGGGCGCGTTCGACGCCTGGATGGTGCTGCTGCGCGACCACGGCACGAAGTCCCTCGCCGACGTCCTGAAGTACGCCATCGGCTACGCCGAGCACGGGCACGCGCCCGTGGAACGCGTCGGCGAGACCGTCGAGACCGTGCGGAGGCTGTTCGAGACCGAGTGGACCTCGTCCGCGGAGGTCTACCTGCCCGGCGGCCGCCCGCCCCGCCCCGGCTCGCTGCTGCGCAACCCCGCGCTCGCCGCCACCTGGGAGCGGCTGCTCGCCGAGACCGCGGGCGCGGGCGACCGGGAGACGCGGATCGAGGCCGCGCGGGAGGTGTGGCGCGCCGGTTTCATCGCCGAGGCGCTGGTCCGGCAGGCCGGGCGGCCGACGCTGGACACCAGCGGCGAACGGCACACCGGCACCCTGACGGCCGCCGACCTGGCCGCCTGGTCCGCGACCTACGAGACTCCGGCGGCGTACGACTGGAACGGCTGGACCGTGTGCAAGGCCGGCCCCTGGAGCCAGGGTCCGGTGCTCCTCCAGCAACTCGCCCTGCTCCCGGCCGAGCTGCCCCCGTACGGCTCCGCCGACTACGTTCACCTGCTCATCGAGGGCTGCAAGCTCGCCATGGCCGACCGGGAGGCCTGGTACGGGGACGCCGCCGAGGTGCCGCTGGCGGAGCTGCTGTCGGCGCCGTACAACGCCGAGCGACGGAAGCTGGTCGGCGCCGCCGCCTCGTACGAGCTGCGGCCCGGCAGCCCCGGCGGGCGCGTCCCGAGGCTGAGCACGCAGGCGCACGCGGTGGCCGCCGACGAGGGCGGGTTCGACGCGATGGGCGTTGGCGAGCCGACGTTCGCCAAGAGCCCCACGTCACCCGTGCCGGGCGAACCCGACGTGGCGGCCGACGGCGGCACACGCGGCGACACCTGCCACATCGACGTGGTCGACCGCTGGGGCAACATGGTCGCCGCCACACCCAGCGGCGGCTGGCTCCAGTCCAACCCCGTCGTGCCCGAACTGGGCTTCCCGCTCGGCACCCGGCTTCAGATGGCCTGGCTGGAGGAGGGCCTGCCCAACTCGCTGACGCCGGGCCGCCGTCCACGCACCACCCTCACCCCGTCGATCGCGCTGCGCGACGGGGTGCCCGTCATGGCGTTCGGTACGCCCGGCGGGGACCAGCAGGACCAGTGGCAGCTGCACTTCTTCCTCGCGGTCGCGCTGCGCGCCACCGTCCGCGGCGGCCTCGACCTCCAGGGGGCGATAGACGCGCCGAACTGGCACAACGACAGCTTCCCCGGCTCCTTCTATCCGCGTGGGACGCGCCCCGGCAGTGTCACCGTCGAGTCCCGCACGGACGCGGAGGTCGTCACGGAGCTGCGCCGTCGCGGTCATGACGTGACCGTCGGCGGGCCGTGGTCCGAGGGACGCCTGTGCGCCGTCGCCCGCTGCCCCGAGACCGGCATCCTGTCCGCGGCCGCCAACCCGCGGGGGATGCAGGGCTACGCGGTCGGCCGGTGACCCGGCGCCGGCCGCGGGCGTCCACCGGACCGTCCCGGGATGTCCGGTGACGGGTGTTCACGCCGATTCCACCCGTAGTGCACCGGCCCGGCGGGGAATGTCAGTGGGGCATGGTCTCATAGAGGCATGATCGAAGAGACGGAAACCATCGAAGAGTTTCTCGCACGTCACTCGGCCGACGTGGAGGAGGCGGTGCGCAAGGCGGCCGCGGCCGAGATCATGCCCCGCTTCCGCCGACTGGCGGAGCACGAGGTGGACCAGAAGTCCGGACCGCACGACCTGGTGACGGACGCGGACCGGCTGGCCGAGCGGTATCTCACGGACGCGCTCGGCGCCCTGCTGCCGGGCTCCGTCGTGGTCGGCGAGGAGGCGGTGCACGCCGACCCGGCGGTGTACGAGGCGGTGCGGAGCGACGCCCCCGTCTGGATCGTCGACCCGGTCGACGGCACACGGCAGTTCGTGCACGGCGACCCCGGTTTCTGCACCCTGGTCGCCCTCGCCCGGCACGGAGTCGTGCTCGCCTCCTGGACGTACGCGCCGGCGCCCGACCAACTCGCCACGGCCGTACGCGGTCACGGCGCCTTCCTCGACGGCGCACGCCTGCGCTGCGGTGCGCCCGAGCCGGGGCGGCTCCTGGAAGTCGCCACGTCCCACCCCGACTACACGACGGACGAACAGAAGCGGGCGCTGCGCGGCCTGTGGGCGGACGGTGTCGCACCGCGTCCCTGCGGGTCGGCGGGACTGGAGTATCTCGCGGTCGCCCGGGGCGAGTTGGACGCCACGGCCTTCTGCTGGGAGGCGGCCTGGGACCACGCGGCAGGCCTCCTTCTGGTCGAGGAGGCCGGCGGCACCCATCTGACCCTGACCGGCACCCCCTTCCAGATCACGGGCGGCAACACCCTGCCCTTCACGGCAGCCCGGGACACGGCGACGGCCCGACGGATCACGGGACTGCTCTCCACCCCGGACACCCCCACCCCCCAGCCGGGCACAGAACGCCCGACCCCGGCGCCCTGACTCCGGCAAGGCCCGGGTAGGTCGGGCCCGGCCCGACCTCGGCGCCCCGATTTCGGCGCGTTCGGGTACGTCGGACCATGCCGGCATGCTCGGGCGTGTTGGTCCTGGCCCCGTGACCCGGGCCTTTGGGTGCGGGGGCCCGGCCGCGTGACCGTGGCCGATCCCGTGCGTTCGGGTACGCCGGACACCGGCCTCGCTTCGGCCTGTCCGGCGTCGGCGGCTTGGCGCGGGGTGCCGTGATCAGGGTGTCCCTATGCCGGCATGCTCGGGCGTGTTGGTCCTGGTCCCGTGACCCGGGCCTTTGGGTGCGGGGGCCCGGCCGCGTGACCGTGGCCGATCCCGTGCGTTCGGGTACGCCGGACACCGGCCTCGCTTCGGCCTGTCCGGCGTCGGCGGCCCGTCCTGGCGACTCTGGTGTCCTGCCCGCGGCCCTGCGGATGCGGCTTGGCGCGGCCCGCCCTGACCGGTGTGCCCCGAGCCTGGACAGCTCGGGCGCCGGCGCCCCGCCCGGACGGATGGCCCCGGCCTCGTGGCGCGGGCCGTTCCGCCTCTGTGCGCCCGCAGACCGGATCACGGCCCGGACTGCTTGTGGGGCCGGAGTCTCCCGGGGCCGCCCACCCCCAGGGCCGGTCCTCCCCAAGGCCGCCATCCCAAGGCCGGCCTGCCCCGGGCCAACGCCGCCCAGGCACCTGGGGCAACCCCTTGCGACCCCGCCCTGCCCGACCCCGCCCTGCCCGACCCCGCCCTGCCCCGACCCCGCCCTGACCGGGCTCCGCCGCCCCGCCCCCGGTGTGTCGGTCCCGCGGCATATCCTGGGCGCGAGTGGCCATCGGCTGACGAGGGGGTCCGAAGGTGCCGGCGATGCTTGATGCGGTCGTGGTGGGTGCGGGGCCGAACGGACTGACCGCTGCCGTGGAGCTCGCCCGCCGCGGCTTCGACGTGGCGGTGTTCGAGGCGCGGGACACCATCGGCGGCGGTGCCCGCACCAAGGAGCTCACCCTGCCCGGCTTCCGGCACGACCCCTGCTCCGCCGCACACCCCCTCGGCATCAACTCGCCCGCGTTCCGCGCCCTGCCCCTTGAGCGCTACGGCCTCGAGTGGCTGCACGCCGAGCTGCCCATGGCGCACCCCTTCCCGGACGGCACCGCGGCCGTGCTGGCCCGTTCCGTAGCCGAGACGGCCGCCTCCTTCGGACCGCGCGACGCGGGCACGTACCGCAGACTGGTCCAGCCGTTCCTGCCCAGGTGGGACACCCTCGCCCGCGACTTCATGTCGCTGCCCCTGACCGCGCTCCCGCGCGACCCGGTCACCCTGGCCCGCTTCGGCCTGGTCGGCCTGCCCCCGTCCACATGGCTGATGCGCCGCTTCCGGGACGAGCGGGCCAGGACCCTCTTCGCCGGCCTCGTCGCCCACGTCATGGCCCCCCTCGGCGGCTTCGCCACCGGCGCCATCGGCCTGGTCTTCGCCCTCGCCGCGCACGCCCGCGGCTGGCCGGTGGCCCGCGGCGGCTCCCAGGCGATCTCCGACGCCCTCGCCGCGTACCTGAAGGACCTCGGCGGCGCCCTGCACACCGACTACGAAGTCAAGCGACTCGACGACCTGCCCCCCGCGCGGGCGTACGTCTTCGACACCTCGCCCACCGCGCTGGCCCGCATCGCCGGCCTCGGCCGCTACTACGACGGCTACCGCTACGGCCCCGGCGTCTTCAAGATCGACTATGCCCTGGACGGCCCGGTGCCGTGGACCGCGCGGGAGCCCCGCGGCGCCGGCACCGTCCAGATCGGCGCGGACAGCGCCGAGATCGGCACCGCGCTGCGCGCCGCGTCCCGCGAGGGCCGTGCACCCGACCGGCCCTTCCTCATCACGGTCCAGCCCAGCGTCGCCGACCCCACCCGCGCCCCCGAGGGCAAGCAGGTCTTCTGGGCGTACGGCCATGTCCCCAACGGCTGGACCGGCGACCTCACCGACGCCGTGGAACGCCAGCTGGAACGCTTCGCCCCGGGCTTCCGCGACCGCGTACTCGCCCGCGCCACCGCCGGCCCGCCCGAGGTCGCCGCCCGCAACGCCAACTACGTCGGCGGCGACATCGCCTCCGGCGCGGTCTCCGGGCTCCAGCTCCTGCTGCGCCCGAAACCGTCGCTGTTCCCGTACAGCACCCCGCACCCGGCCGTCTTCATCTGCTCGTCGGCCACCCCGCCGGGCCCCGGTGTCCACGGCATGTCCGGGCACAACGCCGCGAAGGCCGTCTGGAGGAGGCTGCGCCAGACATGACCACCGTCATCACGCTCGTCCGGGGCGACATCACCAGGCAGCGCGCCGACGCGATCGTCAACGCCGCCAACTCCTCCCTCCTCGGCGGCGGTGGCGTCGACGGCGCCATCCACCGCCGCGGCGGCCCCGCGATCCTCCAGGAGTGCCGTGCCCTGCGCGCCTCCCGCTACGCCAAGGGCCTGCCCACCGGCCAGGCGGTCGCCACCACGGCCGGCGAACTGGACGCCCTCTGGGTGATCCACACCGTCGGCCCCGTCCACAGCCGCACCGAGGACCGCTCGCACCTGCTGGCCTCCTGCTACCGCGCGTCCCTCCGCGTCGCCGACGAGCTGGGCGCCCGCACCGTGGCGTTCCCGGCGATCTCCACCGGCGTCTACCACTGGCCGATGGACGACGCGGCCCGGATCGCGGTGGAGACCGTGAGGGAGGCCGGCACCTCGGTCGAAGAGGTCCGCTTCGTGCTTTTCGACGAGCGGGCCTACGAGGCGTTCGCCGCACAGGTCGATTGACCCCCATACGGGCGGAACTCCGGCAAATCGCCGTATAGCATGAGTAATTGTGGCGGATATTAGCCGAGGCGGAGTCGCTCCTGCCGGCGTCGGTCGTCATCGGGCAGTGACGTCGCCATGATCTGGGAGATGCTGGGCCTGGGTTTCGTCCTCAGCCTGGACAATTTCCGGGTGTCGATAGCGCTCGGCACCGTCCCCTTCGGTCTGAAGCGGGCGGTGCAGGTCGCGCTGACCTTCGGGCTGTGGGACGCGGTCATGCCTCTGGTCGGGCTGCTGATCGGTCGCGAGATCGGGGAGGCCGTCGGGGGCGTCGCCGACGTGGTGGGCGCGGTCGCGCTCGGCGGGTACGGCCTCTATCTCGTCATCTCGTCCCTCCGGAACCCCGAGCCGGACGAGTTGGACCACCCGTGGGCGCTGTTCGGCATCCCGTTGACGCTGAGCCTGGACAACCTGGTCGCCGGGGCGAGCCTGGGGATGCTCGGGCTCTCGCCGTGGTTCTCGGCCCCTGTCCTCGGTCTCATCACGGCGGTGATGTCGCTGGTCGGGCTGCAACTCGGGCGGGCCGCGGCGCGCCTCGTCCGGATCCGGGCGGACCTGGTGAGCGGGGTCAGCCTGATCATCGCCGCCGCGGTGCTGCCGCTGGTGTTCGGCGGCTGATGCGCTCACTCGGCCCCGGGGGCGGGCCGGCCCGCCCCACCCGGGTGGCCGACCGGCCGGCGCCCCCGGTGCGAACGGGGGATCAGACGAAGAGCGTCGGCCCGCGAGCCGGCGTTGGCGGCCTCGACCGCCCGGGCGACCAGGTCGTGGTCGGGCGACAGATGGCAGACCGGGTCGGTGCGGGCGGCGTCGCCGGTGAGCAGGAACGCCTGGCAGCGGCACCCGCCGAAGTCCACCTCCCGCCGGGGGCAGCTCCGGCAGGGTTCCGGCATCCAGTCGGTCCCTCGGAACGCGGTCATCACCGGCGACTCGGACCAGATCCGCTCCAGTGAGTCCTCCCGCACGCTGGCCCGCGGCAACGGCAGGGACTGGGCGGCCGGGCAGGGCAGGACGTCACCGTTCGGCGTCACGGTCAGCTGCCGGGAGGCCCAGCCGCCCATGCAGGGCTTCGGGTAGCGGCTGTAGTAGTCGGGGATGACGTAGATGACGTCCATGCGGTCCCGCAACCGCTCGCGGGCGGCCCGCACGACGACCTCCGCCGCCTCGAGCTGAGCCCGGCTCGGCAGCAGCGCGTCACGGTTCCGCCAGGCCCAGCCGTAGTACTGGGTGTTGGCCAGCTCCACCCGGTCGGCACCCACCTCCTCGGCCAGCCTGAGCACGTCGGCGACGCGGTCGATGTTGTACCGGTGCAGCACCACGTTCACGGTGAGCGGCCAGCCCAGCTCCTTGACCACGCCCATCGCCTCGACCTTGCGCTGGAAGGACGGGATCCCGGCGATCCGGTCGGACACGGCCGGCTCGTCGGCCTGGATGCTGACCTGCACATGGTCCAGGCCGACGGCCAGCAGCCGCTCCGCCCTCGGACGCGAGAACCCGACGGCGCTGGTGATGAGGTTGGTGTAGAGGCCCAGGTCGTGGGCGTCCGCCACGATCTCCGCCAGATCGCGCCGCAGCAGCGGTTCCCCGCCGGACAGATGGCACTGCAGCACCCCCAGGTCGGCGGCCTCGACCAGCACCCGCCGCCACTCGTCGGTGGCCAGCTCGTCCCGGTAGTCGCCCAGGTTCAGCGGGTTGGAGCAGTACGGGCAGGCCAGCGGGCAGCGGTAGGTGAGCTCGGCGAGCAACCCGAACGGGCTATCCATCGTCGAGCTCCACCCAGCGCCGGGCGACGAGCCGGCTCAGGAACTGCCGCACCTCGTCGTCGGGAACACGCTGGTAGCGCGCGCCCAACTCGGCCACGATCCCGGCCACGGTGTGCCGCCCGTCGCACAGCGCGAGGATGTCCGCGCCGCTGCCGTTCAGCACCACCACCGTCTCGGGGTGCAGCAGGACCTGCCGCTGCCTGGTCCGGCAGAAGGTCAGCCGGACATGGCGCGCCAGGCGGGGCCGGTCCGAGCCGGACACCTCGATGCCGTGGCGGGTCCCGGTGGTGGCCCGGGTCGTTCCGGTAAGGGTCGGGTCCATGGTGGTCACTCCGGATAGGCCTGGTCGACGGCGTCCATCAGGCTCCACAGGACGTCGCACTTGAACGACAGCGCGTCGACGGCGCGCGCCTGGGACTCGGCGGAGAGGCAGTGCGCGGTGACCACCTCGAGGGCGTGCTCGCAGTCGCGGGGTGCCTGCTCCAGACGGGCCCGGAAGTAGGCGAGGCCCTCGGGGTCGATCCACGGGTACCACCGCTCGAACGCGGCCAGCCGTGCCGCCATCAGGTCGGGCGCGAACAGCTCGGTGAGCGAGGACGCCACCGCCTCCACCCACGGGCGGGTCCTGGCGAAGTTCACGTAGGCGTCGACGGCGAACCGCACCCCGGGCACCAGGTGCCGGTGGTCCCGGACCTCCTCGCGGGTCAGCCCGGCGGCCTCGCCGAGGCGCAGCCACGCCTCGATGCCGCCCTCGCCGGCCGCGGTGCCGTCGTGGTCGGTGATCCGCCGGATCCAGCGGCGGCGGACCTCGACGTCGGGGCAGTTGGAGAGGATCGCGGCGTCCTTGCGGGGGATGTTCTCCTGGTAGTAGAAGCGGTTGGCCACCCAGCCCTGGACCTGCCGGCGGCTCAGCCGGCCGGCGTTCATCCGGACATGGAACGGGTGCTGGTCGTGGTACCGCCGCGAATGGGCCCGCAACGCCTGGACGAAACCGTCGGCGCCGGTTGTCGTGGTCGTTGTCGTCACGGCTCTACACCTGGACCTCGAGGCCGTCGGTGGCCACTTCCATGCCGCTCTCCTCCACGGTACGCCGCTCGGGCGTGTCCTCCAGGAGGATCGGGTTGGTGTTGTTCATGTGCACGAAGATCGTCCGCCCCACGCCCAGCGACGGGAGCTGCGCCAGGCTGCCGTCCGGGCCGTCGATGGGCAGGTGGCCCATCTCCGTGGATGTCTTGCCGGCCAGACCGAGCCGTACGAGTTCGTCGTCGCGCCAGCAGGTCCCGTCGATCAGCAGGCAGGCACAGCCCTCGATCTCCCCGCGCAGCGCCGGCGCCAGCGATTGCACCGCCGGCAGGTACACCAGCGTCCGCCCGCTGCGCTCGTCGGTCAGCCGGTAGCCCACGACGCGGCCGTGGTCCTCGCCGGTTCCGAACCGGTCGCGCTTGCTGGTGGGCACGTCGAACGCCCGGCAGGACAGCCCGTCCGCCAGGGCCAGGTCGGCGCCGGGGGTCACCGCCCGCCACTCGACGGGGCAGTAGCGTTCGAGCGTGCGCAGAATCCCCGAGCCGGCACACAGGGTCTCGCGCACCGCCCATGTGGCGTACAGCCGCAGGGCGCGCGCCTCGCGCAGCAGGAGCAGGCCCAGCGTGTGGTCCAGTTCGGCGTCGGTGAGCAGCACCGCTTCCAGCGGCGTCGTCCGGTCGTCGTGCGGGTGCAGGCCGGGGAAGGCCTCGATCTGGGTGCGGACGTCGGGCGAGGCGTTGATGAGGAACCACCGGCGGCCGTCGGCGCTGACGGCGACCGACGACTGGGTGCGCGCGAGGCCGGCCCGGGAGCGGACCGCGGCGCACACCGGGCAGCCGCAGTTCCACTGCGGGGAGCCGCCCCCCGCCGCCGAGCCCAGCACGCGC
Organism: Streptomyces sp. NPDC001292; assembly: GCF_042896465.1. Taxonomy (NCBI): domain Bacteria; kingdom Bacillati; phylum Actinomycetota; class Actinomycetes; order Kitasatosporales; family Streptomycetaceae; genus Streptomyces; species Streptomyces sp. NPDC001292. The sequence continues at coordinate 12,961 of NZ_JBIAXG010000053.1, read as the reverse complement.
AGCAACACGCCGGCACTCCGTTCGTCGAAGGTCCGGGTCCGTCGCCGGCCCGGCCGTCCGTGGCCGTCCGGAGCCGTCGGAGGGCGCCGGACCGGGTCCGGCGCCGTCCCGGGTCCGCTAGTCCTCCAACCGGGCGACGTACATGGTCACCTCGGCCGCGACTGGGATCTCCTCGAACTCGGGCGTCTCCCACACATCGAGCTGAGACTCCATGGATTCACCTCCTCTCGGCCCGAACGGGGCGGGCTCGGGTCACGCGCTACGACGGTTCCGGAAGGGCGAAGACGATCAGGGCGCTTCCGTGTCCCGCGCCGAGCATGCCGGGCAGGAACCCCTCGGCCCATCCGCCCCAGCCGACCGGCACGGCGATGTACTGCCTGCCGTCGACCATGTAGGTGGTCGGGCTGCTGTGGTGGCCGCTTCCGCACTGGAACTGCCACAGCAGCTCCCCGGTGCGGGCGTCGAGCGCGTTGAACTCCCCGGAGGCCTCACCGGCGAACACCAGGTCACCGCCCGTCGCCAGCACCGAGGCGCACATCGGGAGCTCGTTGCGCCAGCGCCACTTCTCCTCGCCGGTGGCGTCGAACGCGCTGATGGACCCCGCCATGTCCTCGATGTCCACCTGAACGCCCGCGCCCCAGTACGGAATGCTCTCCTTGAACTCCCGGCGCCGCCGGGTGGCCGTGGCCCCGGTGTCCTGGACCGGGACGTAGAAGAGCCCGGTCTTCGGGCTGTAGGCCGCGTGGGTCCATTCCTTCGCGCCGGCCGGACCCGGGTAGAAGTGGACCGGTTCTCCCTCCTTGTCCGGGTACAGCTTGGCCGTCACCTGGCCGTCCCTCGTGATCGCCCCCCAGGTGATGCGGTCCACGAAGGGGGTGATCCGGACCCTCTCGCCGTTCGTGCGGTCGAGGACGAAGAAATAGCCGTTCTTGTCGAAGTGACCGAGCAGTTTGCGCCCGTCCTGCTCGAACAGGATGCACTCGGCGATGCTGTCGTAGTCCCACACGTCGTGCGGGGTGCACTGGTAGTGCCAGCGGATCTGACCGCTGTCCACGTCGACGGCGATGATGCTGTCGGTGAAGAGGTTGTCGCCCTCGCGGACGGCTCCGTCGAAGTCGGGCGCCGGGTTGCCGGTGCCGACGTACAGCAGGTTCGTCTCCGGGTCGAAGGTGCCGGTGACCCAGCAGTTCGCCCCGCCCCGTGCCCAGGCCTCGCCGTCGGCGGGCCAGGTCTCCGAGCCGGGTTCCCCGGGCTTCGGCACGGTGTAGCAGCGCCACTGGTGCTCGCCGGTCTCGAGGTCGAACGCGTCGAGGTGGCCCCGTACGCCGAACTCGCCGCCGGAACTGCCGACGATGACCATGTTCTTCACGACCAGCGGGGCGACCGTGGCGCTCTCCCCGGCCCGGACGTCTCCGTAGGTCCTGTCCCAGACCCGCTTGCCGGTGGTGGCGTCGAGCGCCAGCACACGGGCGTTCGCCGTGACGAAGAAGACCTTCCCCTGAGCCACGGCGACCCCGCGGTTCACGTTCCCGCAGCACAGGGACACGTCGAAGGGAACCGCGTGCTTGTACCGCCAGATCTCCACACCCGTCTTCGCGTTGAGGGCCCAGACCCAGCCGTCCCAGCCGGAGAGGAACATGACCCCGTCGACGACGATCGGGGCGGCCTCGAACGAGTAGGTCGACGCGCCCGCGATCAGACCGGTCGTGCCGGCCTGGAAGACCCATGCGGGGCCGATGCGCTTGACGTTCTCCGTGTTGATCTGGTCCAGCGGGCTGTACCGCTGCCCGTTGTAGGCACCGTAGTAGGTGAGCCAGTTCTGGGGCTCCTCGCGGGCATTGAGCAGCCGCTCGTAGTCGACGCCGGCCACCACGGGCGGCGCGACGTCTCCGCCCGCGACCTTGCCGCTCAGGCTTCCCTGGTCGACGGCCCAACCCGCGTCCACGTACTGGACGGTCATGTGCTCCACCTCCTCTTCCTACGGCCGCGGCTGTTCGGGACGGTCGAGGCGGGCCTCCGGCGGAGCGTCCCCCATCACGACGATGGCCCCGGTCAGCCCCCTGCCCTCGTCATTGCCCGTGGGCGAGCCGAACCAGTAGTAGCCCGGCCCGTCGAGGTTGAGGCTCGCCCGCCCTCGAGAGTGGTTCACCAGCCAGATGAACTTCCGGTCGCCATTGCTCGGCAGGAGCGCACAGTGCGTGTTCCGGTCGTCATTGACGAGTTCGACCTCGATATCGCCTCCATGGGGCATGACGAGAATGGAGGGATCCCAGGTCAGCTCATCCGGGTGGATACGAATGGTGGCCTGCATGGTGCCATCCGACTTCTCGGTGGCCTGCCCAATGGTTCCGGTTCCCAGCACTTGACCCAGCGTTGCCTTGTTCTGTGCGGCCAATCCGATCTTGCTCAGCAGGTCGGATCGTTCCTGCGCGTTCGTCATCGGGGCTTCACTCTCCTCACCCGAATCCGAATTGCCCTCGAAAATCACGCCGAAAAGGGTAAAGAATTGGTTATCAGGCACGCTACGCCGGAGGAATCACGCCGTGCCGCTCATGCCGTTCGCCCGCGACCGGCTACCGTTCGGACCCGATGTGCCGCCGTTGGGAGGAGTGGGAGAATCACGCGAGGTCGTACCGATCGAGATTCATGACCTTGTCCCACGCGGCGACGAAGTCCCGCACGAACTTCTCCCGTGCGTCGTCGCTCGCGTAGACCTCCGCGAGGGCACGCAGTTCGGAATTCGCGCCGAAGACGAGGTCGACGCGGCTACCGGTCCACTTGACCTCTCCGGTGGCGCGGTCGCGGCCCTCGAAGGTTTCCGCGGTCGCGGACGTCGGCTGCCATTCCGTTCCCATGTCGAGCAGATTCACGAAGAAGTCGTTGGTCAGCGACCCGGGCGCCGAGGTGAAGACGCCCAGCGGCGACCGCTGGTGGTTGGCGCCCAGCACCCGCAGGCCACCCACGAGGACCGTCATCTCGGGCGCGCTCAGGTTCAGCAGGTTCGCGCGGTCGACCAGCAGGTGCTCCGACGGCAGCCGGCTGCCCTTGCCGCGGTAGTTGCGGAACCCGTCCGCGGTCGGCTCGAGCGGGGCGAAGGACTCCGCGTCGGTCCACTCCTGCGTGGCGTCCGTGCGTCCCGGAGCGAAGGGGACCCGGACGTCGTGGCCGGCGGTCCCGGCGGCCTGCTCGACGGCGGCGGCCCCGCCGAGCACGATGAGGTCGGCCAGCGAGATCCTCTTGCCGGTCTGGGAACTGTTGAAGGACTCCTGGATCCCCTCCAGGGTGCGCAGCACCTGTGCCAGCGTGCCCGGGTCGTTGACCTCCCAGCCCCGCTGCGGCTCCAGGCGGATGCGCGCGCCGTTCGCCCCGCCCCGCTTGTCGCTGATACGGAAGGTCGAGGCCGACGCCCACGCCGTCGATACGAGCTGGGAGACCGAAAGGCCGGAGGCGAGGATCCGGCTCTTGAGCGCGGCGATGTCCGCCGCCCCGACGAGCTCGTGGTCCACGGCGGGGACCGGGTCCTGCCAGCGCAGCGTCTCCCGGGGGACCAGCGGTCCGAGGTAGCGCTGGATCGGGCCCATGTCGAGGTGCGTCAGCTTGAACCAGGCCCGGGCGAACGCGTCCGCGAGCCGGTCCGGGTGCTCCAGGAAGCGCCGTGCGATCGGCTCGTAGACCGGGTCCGACCGCAGCGCGAGGTCCGTCGTCAGAATCGCCGGGGCGTGCGTCGCCGACGGGTCGTGGGCGTCCGGCACGGTGCCGGCCCCGCCGCCGTCCCTCGGGATCCACTGCCACAGACCGCCGGGGCTCAGCCCCAGCTCCCACTCGTGGCCGAACAGGGTCTCGAGGAAGCCGTTGTCCCATCTCGTCGGGGCGGGCGTCCACGTGCCCTCGAGCCCGCTGGAGATGGCGTCCGCGCCCTTTCCGGTGCCGTAGCCGCTCTTCCAGCCCAGGCCCTGCTCCTCCAGGGGGGGCGCCCTCGGGCTCGGGGCCGAGGTAGGTGTCCGGGTCGGCCGCGCCGTGGCTCTTGCCGAACGTGTGGCCGCCCGCGATCAGCGCGACGGTCTCCTGGTCGTTCATCCCCATGCGCCGGAACGTCTCGCGGATGTCCCGAGCGGCGGTGAGCGGGTCCGGGACGGTGTTCGGCCCCTCCGGGTTGACGTAGATGAGGCCCATCTGGTCGGCGGCCAGAGGGCTCTGCAACTGCCGGACGCCGCCGTGGCGTTCATCGCCGAGCCAGGCACGCTCGGGACCCCAGTAGATGTCGTCGTCGGCCTCCCAGACGTCCGCCCGGCCGCCGGCGAAGCCGAAGGTCGTGAAGCCCATCGTCTCCAGGGCGCGGTTGCCCGCGAAGATCATCAGGTCGGCCCAGGAGATCTTGCGGCCGTACTTCTTCTTCACCGGCCAGAGCAGCCGGCGTGCCTTGTCGAGGTTGCGGTTGTCCGGCCAGCTGTTCAGCGGCGCGAAACGCTGCATACCGGCGCCCGCGCCACCGCGGCCGTCGTCGATGCGGTACGTCCCGGCGCAATGCCACACCATCCGGATCACGAGCGGCCCGTAGTGGCCGAAGTCGGCCGGCCACCACTCCTGCGACGTCGTCAGCACCTCGTCGACGTCCCGTGCCAGGGCGTCGAGGTCGAGCGTCCGGAACTCCGCGGCGTAGTCGAAGTCCTCGCCCATGGGGTCGGCCACGGCGGGGTGTTTCCGGAGGACCGTCAGGTCGAGCCGGTTCGGCCACCAGTCGCGGTTGCTGGCGCTCCCGACGTTCATCCCGCCGGAAACGGCGGCCGGACTGTCGGTCACGGGAACCTCCTTCCGAACAGAGGTCGTTCCGAGGGACTCAGATGTCCAGCGCGCGACGCACGGCCGGCGCGTTCCGCCGGGAAACCGGCACCATCTCGTTCGTTCCGTCATCCATGACCAAGGACAGCTCGCCCTTGAGCCCGCGCTCGATCTCCCGGATGCGGCCGAGGTTGACCACATACCGGCGGTGCACCCGCAGGAAGCCGGCATCCGCCAGTTCACCCTCGAGCTTGTTCAGGCTCGGAGAGGCGGCCCGCAACCGCCCCTGATCGGTGGAGAGCCACACGTCGTTTCCCCGCGATTCGGCGAAGGAGACCTCCGGCAAGCGCAGCAGCACCAGCCGGTTGTCGCGCATCGCGACCAGCCGGCGCGGCTGCATCCTGGGGTGCGCGGACGTCTCCACCTGGGGCAGTTGCGCTCCGTCGGCGGCACCGAACGCGACCAGGTGCCCGATCAGGTGCCCCGAGGAGAAGACCGGCCGGATGCTGATCGACGTCGGCTCGTCGGCGAGGTGGGCGAAGATCTGCGTCGAGCCGACCCAGTCGGGATTGTGGGCCGCCTGCGCAGTGGCGTACCGGGCGGCCGCGATCAGTTCCGGCAGCCCGGGGTTCCAGCGCAGCGTGGGGTCGACCGCCGGGGTGCAGGCCGGGACGCCCATGAGCACGCTTGCCATGTCGTCGGCGATCACCACCTTGCCCGCGGTGTCCACCGCGGCGAGCGCCGCACCGGAGCGTGCCCTGGCCTGGGTGCAGGCCGCGACCAACTCGGCGCCGCTGTCCCGGGCGCGCCTCTTCAGCGGGTACCGGGTCATGGTGACCGCGTTCGCCAGCCAGCTCCCCGCGGACTCGGGAAGCCGGCTGCGCCAGCAGCAGATGCTCAGCACCGCGATCGGTTCCCTGGTCACCACGTCACGCACCGCGATGCCCGCGCAGACCCAGTTGTGGAACGCCTGGCACCAGTGCTCCGCGCCCCTGATCGGTACCGGGCCGTGCGCCTCGAGCGCCGTGCCCATGCCGTTCGTGCCAGCCGCGCACTCGGACCAGCAGAACCAGGGTGCCAGATGGGACTCGCCGGCCCTGGCGAGCGTGGCCTGATCACCCCACTCGGACAGGATCCGGCCGCTGGCATCGGCGACGGTGACGACGCCACCGAGGCTGCCCACTTCATGCGCCACGGAGGCGGCACGGAAACCCAGCTCGGCGAATACGACGTCGTGCTCGGGCGTGTGGTCGGGCTCCGCGACGGCGACCGGGGCCTCCGTGAGGTGCGGATCGACCCGGTACTGCTCTCGGCAGCGATGCCAGGAGATCGCCACCAGGGGCCGGACGTCCGGGATGTGATCCTCGCCCTGCACGAACCGTTCCCACGCCGCGAGCACGGTGCCGCTGCCCAGGTTCGCCGAGACGGGCTCGAGTCGATGTACATCCCTCATGGTTCAGAACCGCCCTTGGTCCCTCCCCGGAAACACAGACCTGCATCCCCCACCCTAGTGCTGTGACCGGAAAGGTTCACCGGCTCGCGACGCCCGGCACGGCACCTCGCCGCGGCTCGCGACGCCCGGCACGGCACCTCGCCGCGTTGTCGCATCACCCGAGTACGTCCGGTACGCGGGCGACGCCCCGCCTTGCGACGCTCCCCCACTGCCTGAAGGGCGTGGGAGGTGCCCCCGGCACCGGACGCCGCGAGCTTCCCGGCAAACCTCCCGGTCACAGCACTAGGTACCGCGGCCGGGCCGCGCACGTCCCTCTTCGGGGCGGTCCGAAGACCGCTGGTCGTCATAGACGAGCAGTCCGTCCTCGCGCAGACGCACTCCCTGGCTGAGCCGGTGAGGGACGAGCCGGCCGTCGTGCATCAGGTGCAGGACGGGCCGTCCGCGCGCGAGCACCACGAAGTCGGCGATGACACGGCGGTGGCAACGCCACCAGACCGCCTCCGCGCACATGACGGCCGTCCGCCGCTGCGCGGCCTCTTCGAGGAGCTGGGTGATCGCTTCGAGGAACTCGCCCGTGCGCGTGTGGGCGGCGTAACCGCGGAAGGCGTCGTTGCGCCAGACCGTGTCGGGCGAGTCCGGAGGCACCTTGCGGAATCCGCCCAGTCGCGGTTCCCAGCGGTAGTCGATCCGGCGCTCGGGCAGCCACCGCAGCAGCCTCTCCCGGCCCACGTCCGGGTTGTGGCGGCTCCCGGGCGCGGTCCTGACGTCCACCACGGCGGCGATCCCTGCCTCGCGGATGAGCTCCGTGAGTCGTTCGCGGTCCGCCGTACCGTGTCCGAAGGTGACGAGCGGCTGTTGCTTCACGCTTCCAGGATCGTCTTCGTGCCGCCAGGATCGTCCTGAGGACCTCGTCTCGTCCGAGGGCGATCAGCGCGGACCCAGGACACACGAGGACGATGTCGGATTCCCGCCAGCCCCCGGCCCGCCTCGTGCCGGATGCTGGACGCATGCAGAAAGGGATGCACACCCACCGGGAGCGCTGTGTGCGCGCCGTCCAGTCCAAGGACGCACGGTTCGACGGCTGGTTCTTCACCGCCGTCCTCACCACCCGCATCTACTGCCGGCCCAGCTGCCCGGTGGTGCCGCCCAAGCCGGAGAACATGACCTTCTACCCGAGCGCGGCCGCCTGCCAGCAGGCCGGCTTCCGGGCCTGCAAGCGCTGCCGCCCCGACACCAGCCCCGGCTCACCGGAGTGGAACCAGCGCGCCGACGCCGTGGCCCGCGCCATGCGGCTGATCGCCGACGGAGTCGTCGACCGCGAGGGTGTGCCCGGACTCGCCGCCCGCCTCGGCTACAGCACCCGCCAGATCGAACGCCAGCTCCTCGCCGAACTCGGCGCCGGACCGCTCGCGCTCGCCCGCGCCCAGCGCGCCCAGACCGCCCGGCTGCTGATCGAGACCACGGCCCTGCCCATGGCGGAGATCGCCTTCGCCGCCGGCTTCTCCTCGATCCGCACCTTCAACGACACCGTGCGCGAGGTGTTCGCCCTGTCACCCAGCGGACTGCGCACCCGCGCCCCCGGGCGGCCCGGCGCGACCGAGTCCGGCAGGCTTCCCAGCACCCCGGGCACCCCCGGCGTCCTTTCCCTGCGTCTGCCGTTCCGCGCCCCGCTCAACCCGGACAACCTCTTCGGCCACCTCGCGGCCACCGCCGTACCCGGCGTCGAGGAGTGGCGCGACGGCGCCTACCGCAGGACGCTGCGCCTGCCCTACGGCCACGGGATCGCCGCGCTGACCCCGAAGCCGGACCACATCGCCTGCCGCCTCACCCTCGGCGACCTGCGGGACCTGCCGGTCGCCATCAGCCGCTGCCGGCGCATGCTCGACCTGGACGCCGACCCGGTCGCCATCGACGACCAGCTGCGCACCGACCCGTTCCTCGCGCCCCTGGTCGACAAGGCCCCCGGCCGGCGCGTGCCGCGCACCGTGGACGAGGGCGAGTTCGCGCTGCGGGCCGTGCTCGGCCAGCAGGTCTCCACGGCCGCCGCCCGCACGCACGCCGGCCGCCTGGCCGCCGTGCACGGCGAGCCCGTCGACGACCCCGAAGGCGGTCTCACGCACCTCTTCCCCGCCCCCGAGGCACTGGCCGCCCTCGACCCCGAGTCACTGGCGATGCCCCGCACCCGGCGTACCACACTGCTCAACCTGGTCCGCCAACTCGCCGATGGAACACTCCACTTGGGCGTGGAGAGCGACTGGGAGGAGACCCGCGCCCGCCTTCTGGCACTCCCCGGCTTCGGCCCCTGGACCGTCGACGTCATCGCCATGCGCGCCCTCGGCGACCCCGACGCCTTCCTCCCCACCGACCTCGGCATCCGGCGCGCCGCACAGGAACTCGGCCTGCCGTCCACCCCGGCCGCGCTCACCGCCCGCGCGGCCGCCTGGCGGCCCTGGCGGGCGTACGCCGTGCAGTATCTGTGGGCGACCGACAGCCACCCGATCAACTTCCTTCCCGTCTGAGGACGTTCCGCCATGAAGCAGCACACCGTGATCGACAGCCCATACGACCTGCTGACCCTCGTCGCCGACGACGGCGTCCTGTGTGGCCTGTACATGACCGAGCAGCGCCACCGCCCGCCCGAGGAGTCCTTCGGCGAGCCCGACGACCGCCCCTTCGGCGAGGCCATCGACCAGCTGGAGGCCTACTTCGCGGGCGGGTTGAAGGAGTTCACTGTCCCGCTGCGCCTGCACGGAACCCCGTTCCAGCGCAGCGTCTGGGACCAGCTGCGGAAGATCCCCTACGGCGAGACCCGCTCCTACGGCGAACTCGCCGCCGCCCTCGGCAACCCGGGCGCCTCCCGCGCGGTCGGCCTCGCCAACGGCAAGAACCCCATCGGCATCATCGTCCCCTGCCACCGGGTGATCGGCACGGGCGGCAGCCTCACCGGCTACGGCGGCGGCCTGCCCAGAAAGCGGCGCCTGCTGGACTTCGAACGGGGAACGGCCCTCTTCTAGCCGCTGTGCGAGCCGTCGCGCAGCCCGCGCAGCAGCGCGGGAAGCGCCGTGCCGATCGGCTCGCGCACGATCTCGTCGGCGATGTCGTCGTACGGCGTCGGCTCGGCGTTGACGATGATCAGCCGGGCCCCGTGGTCGGCGGCGATGCGCGTGAGCCCGGCGGCGGGCTGCACCTGGAGGCTGCTGCCGATCGCGATGAATACGGTGCAGGCTTTGGTGATGGCTACGGCCTCGCCGAGGACCGCCGGGTCGAGGCGTTCGCCGAACATCACGGTGGCCGACTTGAGGATCCCGCCGCATTCCCGGCACGGCGGGTCCTCCTCCCCGGCCGCCACCCGTTCCAGGGCGTCCTCCATCGGGCCGCGCGCCCCGCACCGCGTGCACACCACACTGCGCACGCTGCCGTGCAGTTCCAGTACCTTGCGGGCGGGCATCCCGGCGAGCTGGTGCAGTCCGTCCACGTTCTGTGTGATCACCCTGACCGGCACCCCGGCCCGCTCCAGCTCGGCCACGGCCCGGTGCGCGGCGTTCGGCTCGGCCGTGAGCGCGCGGTTCCTGCGCCGCATCTGCCAGGAACGTCGCCGGATCTCCGAGTCACCCATGTAGTACTCGTAGGTCACGAGCTTCTCGGCCCCGGGATCCTTCCGCCACAGCCCGTTCGGTCCGCGATAATCGGGGATTCCGGAATCAGTGGAGATGCCTGCACCACTGAGGATTGCGACGAGTGGCCTGTTCATGTGCCGAGAGTAGGACGCTTGCCCGCTCGGGGCGAACGGATACCTGGCACGCCTGTCTGGCGACACCGCGACAGGCCCCCTCCGGAATCGTGGCTCCTGCCTGGGGAGTTGTACCACCAGCAGTACCTTTCGGACACCAAAAACCCGAACGGGTACTGCGGGCCAGGGGGACGGGAGTCAAGCTAAGTACCCCGTTCGAGACCAACTGGGGGCGTCCTGTCCGACGGGGTTCGCTCCTGCTCCAGAGGTCACGGAGCAGGAGCCGGACGAGCATGAGCCCGGTGCAACCGGCCGTGGTGTCGTCGGACGCGCGGTGCCACGGCCGAGTCGTCCTGCGGAAGCAGCCGCATTCGAAAATCAATGGCCGACAGGGATCCGTCGGCCTCACCCTGTGCTCCATGGAAGAACCGCAGCGCAGGATCCGCGCGTTCCACACCGCATCCACGGTCACCGTCTATCAGGCGTACTGCCCCGAGATCGGCATGCCCGCGGTTCGCCGGGGCCGATTCCCCGCCGCGTGGAAGCGGGATCGTATGACGTGGATCAAGCCGTCGTTCCTGTGGATGATGTACCGCTGCGGCTGGGGCACGAAGGCGGGGCAGGAGACGGTTCTCGCTGTGGAGATCACTCGCGACGGCTTCGAGTGGGCACTGCGCAACGCGTGCCTGTCGAGTTACGTACGTGGGCTGCATTCCGACCACAGCACCTGGCAACGCGAGCTGAAGCGTGCGCCGACCCGCGTCCAGTGGGACCCCGAGCGCGATCTGCGCCTGCGGCCCCTGCCCTACCGCTCGTTGCAACTCGGGCTCTCCGGTGAGGCCGTACGGCGATACGCGGACGAGTGGACGGTCTCCATCAGCGACGTGACTCCGCTCGCCCGCGAGATCCACGCACTCGTCAGCAGCGGCGACCTGGACTCCGCGGCCCGACTGCTGCCCGAGGAGCGGCCGTACCCCGCCGAGGACGAACTCACGGCGCACCTGCGCCCGTGACCGAGGCACTCGCCGAACGGCCGGCTGCCGCCCATCGCGCTACTGCGCCGACGCTCACGACGCGGGTGTCGGCGATGGCGGAAGGCGCTGCCGCAGTGATCGGGCTCTTCGAGCTGGTTGGGCAGCTCCGTGAGCCCCGGACGTCGTGCGGTCGGGCATGGGCGTACAGCCCGACGCGCATCGCTCCGGCGCGCGAAGTCACCAGCGACTAGTCCGCCCGGGCGGCCGCGAGGCGGGCCTGCACGGCGACGACACCGTCGACGCCCTGGCACAGGCCCACGACCACCGGGACAAGACGCGGTTCCGGGACGTGACCCCGCAGGGTAACGGCACCGTCCCGGACCTCGACCGCGACGGTGCCCTCTTCCAGGCCGAGGATGCGCCCCAGGACGTCCCGCTCGATCTCGCCGCGGATTTCGACGTCGGAGCGGGTGAAGGCGGTCAGCAGGTCGCTACGGCTGACGATGCCGGTCAGGAGCCCGTGCTCGCCGACGACCGGCAGTTGCTTGACGTGCCGCCTGCGGAGTTCCCGCGCGGCCCGGGGGATCGTCCAGTCGGCACGGGCGGTGAAGACAGGGCTGCTCATGAGCGCGCCCGCGGTCCGGGCGCGGGCTTTGCCCCATGCCCGCTCGTCGTTCCCGTCCTGCCCCTGCGGATCGGGCATGCCGGTCTCGTGCCGCAGCACGTCGGACGCGGATACGACGCCGATGGGGGCGCCCTCGTCATCGACGACCGGGGCGGCGGCGATGTCGTTCGCGTCCAGCAGAGAGGCGATCTCGTGGAACGGTGTGTCGGGGCGGAGGGTGATGACTTCTTCGGTCATCACGTCACCGACCGTGCGGCGGTGCAGCATGGCATCGGCCTCCTCCGCTTCGTGACGGCGCGGCGGTCCGGCCTTCGCGGCCGCTCGTCCACGCCCGTCTCCCTACCCATGACAACACCACGCCGCTCCGGCGACCAGTGACGTTCGGCCTGGCGGGGAGGGCCAGCGGTCCCACGGCGGCCTCCAGTGAGCCGATCACCGCAGCGGATCGATTCCATGATCGACCGCGCCCAGGGCGGAAGACTGCACACCGGCAAGCGCCGCTGCGGGTACGACAAGACCGGCTTGGTGATCGACCCCCTCCCGCTCGGCCCCCGGCCCTTGCAGTGCCCGACCTGGTCACTCTTTGTACCGCTGCGGCTGGGGCACGAAGGCGGGGCAGGAGACGGTTCTCGCTGTGGAGATCACTCGCGACGGCTTCGAGTGGGCGCTACGCAACGCGTGCCTGGTTGAGGACACTCCTGCCGGATCCTGAAGGCACCTCGCAGATCGTTGGCGTCTTGTGGTCCGGGAACCCTTGAACCTGGTGCTGCGGAACCCCCAAAACCTCGGCTGAGTCACAACCCTTACTACTACTGGTCCCAAGGCACCCGGCTGCGCTCCGCTCCGCCGGGCGCGCTTCCCGGCTCCGCCGCGCGCTGCGCTCCTGCCTTCGGCCCGCTCCGCGCGCGCTGCGCCGACGCGCGCCCACAGGTGGATAGGGCCGGTGGCCATGAGTCGATCACCGCATAGAGCGGCTTACGGTCAAGGCGATGCCTCCGGCGGGGGATCGGCCGGCACCGGGATGCAGGGGGCGCCGTTCCCGACTGCGGGTCCCTAGTGGCGTGCGCGGGGTGCTCCCATCCCGCACACCATCGCCCCAGGCGGAGCCGAGCCCCGGTCAGCTCGACCAGCCACAACAGTCCCTCACTGCCGATAATCGGCGTGCTCGCATTTTCCTGTCCATCGGTCCCCGCACTGCGGCAAACCGGCTGAGGGTGTCTGGTCACTGCTCCGTCGCAGGCCGGCTGACTTCGCCGCCGCCGACCTGGCCCATACAGGGAGGGCGGCCGCCTCGGAACACGCAATTAGGGCGCGTTTCGAAAGTCCCGCCTGCCCCGCGACGCCTGGCACGGCGCCTCGCCGCGTTGTCGGGATCGCCCGCGTACGCCCAGTACGCGGAC
>NZ_JBIAXG010000052.1:0-55391 GCF_042896465.1 Streptomyces sp. NPDC001292 | reverse complement strand
TTGCGGGGGGGGGGGGTTTTTTTTGTTTGCGCCCTGTGCTCCGGGCCCCCCCCGGGGGGGGGGCCCCCCCCCACCCCCCCGGGGGGGGGCGGGGGGGGGGGGGGGCCCCGGGCCCCCCGCCCCCCCCCCCGCCCCCGTACCTCCCCCTCTTCCCCTCTCCCCGCCTCGCGCGTCACCAGTGCACGACGACCTTGTCGCCGACCCGCACCTGTGCGAACAGCCGTGAGATCGCCGCCTCGTCCCGTACGTTGACGCACCCGTGCGAGCCGCCCGCGTAGCCGCGCGCCGCGAAGTCGTAGGAGTAGTGCACGGCCTGGCCACCGCTGAAGAACAGCGCGTAGGGCATGGGGGAGTCGTAGAGCGTCGACACATGGTGTCTCGACTTCCAGTAGACCTGGAACACACCCTCGCGGGTGGGTGTGTACTCCGTTCCGAACCGCACCGCCATCGTGGAGAGCGTCCGCCCGTCCACCATCCAGCGCAGCGTCCGGGTGGTCTTGTCGATGCACAGCACCCGGCCGGTCAGGCAGCGCCTGTCCGGCGGGCCGGCCGGCTGCCCGCCCATCAGGTACAGCTCCCACCGGCCCGGCTCGTGCGTCATCCGCAGCAGCCGCTGCCAGGTGACCGTGTCGGTCCGCCCCGTCCGCGGCAGTCCGCGCTTTCCCTGGAAGCCCTTGACGGCCTGTTCGGTCAGGTCGTCGTAGGAGCCGGTGGGCCCGTCGAACAGCCAGCCGATCTGCCGCAGCCGGGCCTGGAGCTCCCGCACGTCACGGCCGCTGTCGCCGCGGGACCACAGGACCTGGGCGGCGGTGCGGCCCGGGGTCCTGCCCGGTCTCGCGTCGCCGGGGGTGCCGGTGCGGCCGCCGGGCGGCCGGGTGTCCGGGATCTCGATGTGCACCGGTGAGCGCGGCCGGCCGTCCGCGTCCGGGGACTGCACCGTGCAGCCGCACAGAGCGGCCAGTGCCGTGGCCGCGGCGACGGCGGCGATCGCTCTCCTCGTGCCCCCGGTACGCATGGCGCCCCCCGCTGTCTCACCGACGTCCGTCGCCGGCGGTACACCGGAATGTCTCCCCACGCGTGACGGGCGGCGAACCAGGGGGCAAGGTGGGGAGACAGGACGAGCGGTCCGTCTGTGAGATAGCTCCCAGCGTGGGGCACTCCACCCGGCGCACGGCCGCCGCTACAGTCCGTGGCGGGAGTCGGTCGTACTGGCGAGTAACTGGCGAGTAACAAGGAAACGCGGAGGCACACACCATGGCGCGCGAGTCGGAGTCGGGGCTGCCCATCGAGCCGGTCTACGGGCCGGACGCCCTGGAGGGCTGGGACCCGGCCGAGAAGCTGGGCGAGCCGGGGGCCTACCCCTTCACCCGCGGTGTGTACCCCACCATGTACACGGGCCGCCCCTGGACCATGCGCCAGTACGCCGGCTTCGGCACGGCGGTGGAGTCCAACGCCCGCTACAAGCAGCTGATCGCCAACGGCACGATGGGCCTGTCCGTCGCCTTCGACCTGCCCACCCAGATGGGCCACGACTCCGACGCGCCGATCGCGCACGGCGAGGTCGGCAAGGTGGGCGTGGCCATCGACTCGATCGACGACATGCGGGTGCTGTTCGGCGGGATCCCGCTGGACAAGGTGTCGACGTCGATGACGATCAACGCCCCCGCGGCGCTCCTGCTCCTGCTGTACCAGCTGGTGGCGGAGGAGCAGGGGGTCGGCGCCGACCAGCTGACGGGCACGATCCAGAACGACGTGCTGAAGGAGTACATCGCGCGCGGGACGTACATTTTCCCGCCCAAGCCGTCCCTGCGGCTGATCGCGGACATCTTCAAGTACTGCAAGGCCGAGATCCCCAAGTGGAACACGATCTCGATCTCGGGCTACCACATGGCCGAGGCGGGCGCGTCCCCCGCGCAGGAGATCGCGTTCACCCTCGCCGACGGCATCGAGTACGTCCGCACGGCGGTCGCGGCCGGCATGGACGTCGACGACTTCGCCCCGCGCCTGTCGTTCTTCTTCGTCGCCCGTACGACGATCCTGGAGGAGGTCGCCAAGTTCCGCGCGGCCCGCCGGATCTGGGCGCGCGTGATGAAGGAGGAGTTCGGCGCGAAGAACCCCAAGTCGCTGATGCTGCGCTTCCACACCCAGACGGCGGGTGTCCAGCTGACGGCGCAGCAGCCCGAGGTGAACCTGGTCCGGGTCGCCGTCCAGGGCCTGGCGGCGGTTCTGGGCGGCACCCAGTCGCTGCACACCAACTCCTTCGACGAGGCGATCGCGCTGCCCACCGACAAGAGCGCGCGCCTGGCTCTGCGCACCCAGCAGGTGCTGGCGTACGAGACGGACGTGACCGCGACGGTGGACCCGTTCGCCGGCTCCTACGTCATCGAGAAGATGACGGATGACGTGGAGGCGGCCGCCGTCGCACTGATGCGGAAGGTGGAGGACCTCGGGGGCGCGGTCTCGGCGATCGAGCACGGCTTCCAGAAGCAGGAGATCGAGCGCAGCGCCTACCGCATCGCCCAGGAGACCGACTCCGGCGAGCGGGTCGTCGTCGGCGTCAACCGCTTCGAACTCGACGAGGAGGAGCCGTACGAGCCGCTCCGCGTCGACCCCGCCATCGAGGCCCAGCAGGCCGAACGCCTGGCCAAGCTGCGCGCCGCGCGTGACCAGACGGCGGTGGACACGGCCCTGTCCGCCCTGAAGAAGGCCGCGAAGGGCGAGGACAACGTCCTGTACCCGATGAAGGAGGCGCTGAGGGCCCGGGCGACGGTGGGCGAGGTGTGCAACGCGCTGCGGGAGGTGTGGGGGAACTACGTGCCGAGCGACGCTTTCTGAGCGACGGCCGCCCCGCGCCGAGGGGGCGGCCGGCCCGTCCGTCTCGCCCCCCGGAACCCGGAAAGTGAGTGTCGCACCGCCGTGCGACACTCCTTTCCATGTTCGGAGTCATCCATCTCGCCACCTACCTGGCAGGGCTCGTCCTCATCGTCCTGCTCCCCGGGCCCAACTCGCTGTACGTGCTCTCCGTCGCCGCCCGGCGCGGGGTACGCGCCGGGTACACCGCCGCGGCGGGCGTCTGGTGCGGGGACACCGTGCTCATGACGCTGGGTGCGGCCGGGGCCGCCTCCCTGCTGAAGGCGAACCCGGTGCTGTTCGGGATCGTGAGGTACGCCGGCGCCGGATATCTGACCTGGATCGCGATCGGCATGCTGCGGACCGGCTGGGGGATGTGGCGGACCCGGCGGGGGAAGGCGGCGCAGGAGGAGGACTCCGCGCCGGTGGCCGCGGGCGAGCGGCCGTTCCGCCGCGCTCTCGTCGTCAGCCTCGTCAACCCCAAGGCGATCCTTTTCGTCATCGCCTTCTTCGTGCAGTTCGTCGACCCGGCCTACGCCTATCCGGCGCTCTCCTTCGTCATCCTCGGCGCCTTCCTCCAGTTCGCCAGCGTCCTCTACCTCAGCGCGCTGATATTCGGCGGCACCAAGCTGGCCGCCGCCTTCCGCCGCCGCAAGCGCCTGTCGGCCTCGGCGACCTCCGCGGCGGGCGTGCTGTTCCTGGGCTTCGCGGTGAAGCTGTCGCTGGCGAGCGCCTAGTCACCGGCCCGGCTGCGTGCGCGGCCGCGACAGCGCCGTGCGCAGCTTGGGCGTCAGCCACTGCTCCACGTACCGGTGGAGCAGCCAGGCCAGCAGCAGCATCACGGCGACGGTGAGCAGGAAGGTGCCGTACGACGGGATGCCGAGGCCCTGGTGCAGCGCCTCGATGACGACCCAGCCCAGGTGCTCGTGGACCAGGTAGAACGGGTAGGTGAGGGCGCCCGCGACCGTCAGCCAGCGCCAGTCCACCCGGTTCAGGAGGCCGAGCGCGATCGCGGCGACGGCGAGGAAGCCGAAGGTGACGACCAGGACGATGCCGTAGGAGCTGCGGTACGAGAAGGCGTGCACGCCGGGGGAGTGCCACAGCTCCCGCACCGCGTAGTGCTGTCCGATCAGCCAGCTCACGGCCACGATGCCCCAGGCGTAGGCGTCCCGCCGGTCCCGGTGCACCAGGTAGAGGCCCACGCCGCCGATGAAGAACGGTGCGTACTGCGGCATCAGCACGATGTCGAGCAGGGGCTGCTTCGCGCCCTGCGCGACGGCCGCCGCCAGCGTCCAGCCCGCGCAGAACAGGATCACGCGCCGGCGGTTCGCGCCGGGCAGCACGACGCACAGCGCGAACAGGGCGTAGAAGCGTATCTCCGCCCACAGCGTCCAGCACACGCCCAGCACCCGGTCGACTCCCAGCGGCATCTGGAGCATCGTCAGGTTCACCAGGGTGTCGCTCGGTGAGAGTGCCTCGTAGGTGACCACCGGCAGCGCGAACACCGCTGTGACCAGGATGACCGCCGCCCAGTACGCGGGCAGCAGCCGGGAGGCGCGGGAGGCGAAGAACGAGCGCAGCGGCCGGCCCCAGCCGCTCATGCAGATGACGAAGCCGCTGATCACGAAGAACACCTGCACGCCGAGGCAGCCGTAGGCGAACCACGAGTGCAGCGTGGGGAACTGCCGCGCCGGTGACGCCCCCCAGGCCCGGGTGACCTCGCCGCCCCGGCCGCCGTAGTGGTAGGCCGCCACCATCAGCGCGGCCACCAGCCGCAGCCCGTCGAGGGCGCGCAGCCGGCCCCCCGACGCCTTGTTCCGCGGCGGATCGGCCGGAGCGTGCCGGTCCAGGACGGTGGCGGCCTCGGCAGGCTGCGGATTCGATGTGCCCACGACCGTTCCGGTCACGCTTTCACCCCTCATGGTGCGTCGAGGGCTCGTTCTGTGCGCTTCGGAACCGTATGCGCCGAGGCCGGAGAAGAGCCGCCTGTCGAGAACCCTAAGACGCCTTCGTGAGCGCTTTTGTTCGGCGAGGTCGGTGTTTGTCTGCTGGTCCCAATTGGTTCACCGGGACGTCGCATTGCTTTCTTAACGTTTTCCAACCTTCTCCCAGGCCCTTGGCAATTCCACGCCGTTTTCCCACCTTTCAGAGCAGGAGCACCATGACGAGGGTTCGCAGCAGATGGTCACGTTCCCGGCCCGGGGGACCGGCGTCCGCGGAACCCGGTCTGCCCGGCGCCGAGGTCACCCCGACCGAGCTGGAGGACTGCCTGCGCGCGTGTGCCGTCCACAGCGGCAAGGTCGTCGGGAGCCTTGACAACCGACGCACGGCGCTGGCCGAACAACTGCGTCAGCTGCTCGCCCTGTGGGCCGGACAGCAGCAGCCCGCACCGGCGGCCTCCGCGGCGGGCGGCCTGCTGCGGCGTGGCACCAAGGCCGCCGGCGGCGGCATCGGCAACGACCTGCTCGACGCCCTCCTCGCGGTCGGCAACAAGGCACTGGAGTGCGGCTACGACGACGAGCTGAACCTGGCCCTGCTCGTCAGCGACACCGTCCTGACCCAGCGCAAGAACTCCCGCGCCGGCTGGCGGCTGCGCGGCCGGCTGCTCGAGGCCATGGGGCTGCCGGTCGCCGCGGTCGAGGCCTACGAGCGCTATCTGGCCCTGACGAAGGAGGACGGGTTCGGCACCTCGGCCCGGATCGCGGGCATCCGCACCGCGCAGGACCGGCGTGCCGAGCTGCTCGCGCTGCTGGAGCGCGACGTCCCGGCCGCCGCCGGGTTCGCCGAGCGGCCCCCGACCGACGCGTGGGCCGAGGGACTTCAGGCGCATGCCGAGGGCGACTGGAACGGCGCACAGGCCCGCCTGGTGGGAGCCCTGCTCGCCATGGACCGCACCGGATCCCCGGAGCAGGACTTCCTGGAAGCGCTCAGCCAGTACCTCGACCTGGTCACCCGTCTCCACGTCCGGCCCACGGCCGAACTGATCGAGGTCATCGGCCTGTTCGCGGAGCAGCGCCGCAACCGCCTGCGCGGACCGGTGGGAGACCCCCTCTTCGGCGGGGTGGAGTGGATCACCCTCGGCGAGTTCCGCAACCGGATCGCCGGGAAGTCGGTCTGCCTGATCGCCAACTCCGGCAAGGTCGGCCAGAGCTCCCTGGGTTCCGAGATCGACGCCTACGACCTCGTCGTACGCTTCAACTCGTACCGGATCGACCCCGTCCACACCGGTCGGCGCACGGACATCCACGTCACCATCCACAAGCACGGCTTCAACTGGGACCAGTCCGTGACCACCCGTCTGGTCTTCGGCGGGAACTCCAGCGACTGGAAGTACTCCCTGCGCCACCGGCTGGTGCCGGGCGCCCAGCGGTACCTCGGTGACGAGTCGCTGCGCTGGCCCGCGCGCAACATCGGGAACCTCGGCACCGACGCGTTCCCCGGGATCCCCACCAGCGGCTTCAACATGCTCTGGCTGCTCGACTTCCTCGACGTCAGCCCCACCCTGGACCTGATCGGCTTCGACTTCTACGAGAGCGGCGCGTACCGCGTCGACGCCGCGATGAAGCTGCCCATCACGTCCGTCCACGAATACACCACTGAGAAGGCGTGGGTCATGGAACGGGCCCAGAGCGTCTCCGGCATGAGGATCTCCCTGCGATGACCGCGACCCCCACCTCCGCCTCCGGCCCCGTCGTCACCGCGGCCGGGACCCCGGCACCGGCCTCCGACGAGGGCTCCGCCCGTGCGCTGACCGGCAAGCGCCGCATCGCCTTCGCCAGCTTCGTGGACGAGAACTACCTGCCCGGTTTCCTCGCCCTGCTGCGCTCGCTCGCGCTGTCCAACCCGGACGTGTGCGAGGACTTCATCGTCCTCCACGACGACCTGCGCCCCTCCTCCATAGCCCGGATCCGCGCCCTGCACCCGCGGATCGTGCTGCGCCGCGTCGACGCCGACCACTACGACTCGTACGTCAAGGGCGACCAGGACAACTACCTGGTGCGCAAGGCGTACTTCATCCTCGACGTGTTCCGCATCCGCGACTACGACACCGTCATCACCCTCGACACGGACATGGTGGTCCTCGGCTCGCTGGGCGAACTGCTCACGCTGCGCGAGGGGTTCGCGGCCGTGCCGCAGTTCTTCTACGGGGAGTCCAAGCTCAACAGCGGCCTGCTGGTCATCCAGAAGGAGCAGCTGAGCGACGAGTTCTGCGCGAGGATCGACGAGATCGGCCGCGCCGGCACCTACGAGCTCGACAAGCACGACCAGGGCATCCTGAACGCCCTGCTCGACGGCGACTTCGTCCGCCTCGACCCCAAGTACAACTTCGTCAAGCGCCGTCTGTCCGGCGACCTTCCGGTGCCCGAGGACACGGCCGTCCTGCACTTCACCGGCCGGCACAAGCCGTGGCAGGGCGGCGAGGCCGGCTACGAACAGGCGCAGGAGCGCTGGCGCGAGTTCGACATGGACGACGCCGAGCTGCACGCCGCCTACCTCGCACTCCCCGAGCCCCACCGCGACCTGCTCGTGCACTACGGCACACCGCACGTGGAGCGCACCGGCGACGTCGGCACCGCCCGCCGGGTCGCCCTCGCGCACATCGGCGCGGGCGACTACCAGTCCGCCGTCGACATCATGGAGCGGGTGCACATCCCGGTCGACGAGGCCTGGCCGCACGAGGTCTACGGGCACGCCCTGATGAGCGTCTCCCGGTACGACGAGGCCAGGGCGCAGCTGCTGCTCGCCACGGCCGCGCCCAACCGCGCCGCCACCGCATTCGCCCGGCTCGCCCAGATCGCCTGGGTCCACGGCGACGACGCCACCGCGCAGCGGTACGCCCTGGCCGGGGTCGGCGTCGACCCCACCCACCGGGCCGCCCGGCTCTGGCAGCGCCGCACCCTCGGCGGCGTGCCCACCCAGCAGCAGGGCAGCCCCGAGGACCAGCTGGCGCACGTCGCCTTCTACATGGACCGCCAGGGCAACGCGGGCGACAAGCTCCTCCCGGAGAGCGTCCGCCTCGCCTTCGGACCCGACACCACCTCCCGCCGCTGGCACCCGGTGCACGCCCACCGGCTGTTCGACGAGGCGGCCCTGGAGCGGGTCAACGCCCGCCGCGGCCTGGTCATCGGCGGCGGCGGACTGTTCATCCCGGACACCATGCCCAACGGCAACAGCGCCTGGCAGTGGAACGTCCCCGACGCCCTGCTGAACCGCATCGACGTGCCCATCGCGGTCTACGCCGTCGGGTTCAACGCCTTCGACGGCCAGTCCTACCGCGCCGAGCGGTTCCGCACCTCGCTGCGCCTCCTCGTGGAGCGGGCGGCCTTCTTCGGGCTGCGCAACCACGGCTCGATCGAGAAGGTGCGGGCCATGCTCCCGTCCCACCTGCACGACAAGGTGCGCTTCCAGCCGTGCCCCACCACGGTCACCCGCCAGCTCGTCGCCGGCTGGCAGGACCCGGCCGAGCGGGACGACACCATCCTGATCAACGCCGCCTACGACCGGGCCGGGCTGCGCTTCGGCCACGACTACGCCTACTTCCTGGGGCAGATGGCCGAGGCGGTCAAGGGCCTGCGTGAGCTGGCCGAGGTCAAGTGCGTGGCGCACTCGCTGGACGACGAGAAGATCGTCTTCGATCTGCGCCGCGAGTACGGCATCTCGATGCCCGTCATCCCGATGTACGACTTCGACAACGACGCGATCCGCGACCTGTACGCCCGCACCAAGCTGGTGATCGGCATGCGTGGACACGCGGGCATGATCCCGTTCGGCTGCGGCACGCCTGTCATCAGCCTGATCTCGCACCCGAAGATGGCGTACTTCCTGAACGACATCGAACGGCCCGAGTGGGGCGTGTCCGTGCACGACCGCCACCTCGGCGCACGGCTCGTGGAACGCGCCCGGGACCTGCTCGCCGACCACGACGCGACGGTCGCCGACGTGCACGGCCGGCAGCAGGAGCTGTGGAAGGTCACCGAGGCCAACGCCGCGGACCTGCGCGTCCTCCTGGGCGGCTGACCCATGCCGACGGCACCGGCCGAGGGGGACGGCGGCACGGACGCCGCCCCCGGCCGACCCGAGGGCGGGCGCCGCTCACCGCTGTGGTGGGCGGCGTTCGCCCTGCCCGCCGTGGCGGCCGTGGTGTACACCGTGGCCACCCGGCGGCTGACCGGCGACATCCACTACGTCCTCGGCGCGCTGCGGACCGGCGGGGAAGCCGGCTACTCGCCGTCCGAGGTGTTCACGCACCGGCCGTTCTTCTACCGGTGGTTCATCGCCGGCCTCGACCGGATCGCCTTCGGTGGCACGGGCCTGCGCGAGACGCTGCTGGAGGCGGCCGGAGCGCTGCTCGCGGCCGCGGCCGCCGCGGCCCTGTACACGGCGCTGCTGCGCCGGGTCACCGCGCGGGAGGCGGCGCTCACGGCGGGTGCCACCGGCCTGGCCCTGGCGCTGGCCCCCCGCACCGACTTCCTCCAGCCGGAGTGGGCGGCGGTGGTGCTGACCGTGCTCGGTGTCGCCGCGGCGATCGGCCCGGCCCGGCCGTGGCCCGCGGCCCTGCTCGCAGGCCTGCCGCTGGGGCTCGCGGTGATGATGAAGTACTCCACCGCCGCCACGGCCGCCATCGGGGTGCTGCTCGTGTACGCCGTCGACCGGGGGCGGGCCGTGCGGCTCGCCCTGGTCGCGGTGCCCACCGCGGCGGCCCTGTTCGGGCTGAGCGTGCTCGCCGGGTCCCACGAGTGGCAGTGGACGCGGGACATGCCGCAGATCAACCAGTCGGCCCTGAGCCGCACCGGGATCCACCCGTCGTTCGTCCTCGCCCGCTCCGTGGACTACCTGGCCGACCGGGCCGTGCTCAGCCCCGTACTGCTGCTCCTGCCGGGAGCGCTGCTGCTGGTCCTGGGCCGGGTGCGCGGGCGGCTGCGACGGGCCGAACTGCTGGCGGTCGCCGCGGCCGTCGGCCTCGGCGCCCTGGCCGTCGTGGTCGTGCAGGGCAACTGGTTCCTCTACCACGCGGCGCAGCTGCCCGTGCTCGCCGCCGCCCTGTGGGGCCTGGCCGTGGGGGGCGTGCGCCGCACACCACCCCGGTTGTTCTGCGCCGTGTCACTGGGCTACGGGGCGCTGCCCGTGCTGTACGCACGGGCCCCCGAGGGGGTGCAGCGGCCCGCGGTCGTCTGGGCGGCCGGTGCCCTCGCGCTGCTCGCGGCCCTCGTGGACGCGCTGCTGGAGGCCCGGGGAACCCGGGGAAGCGGCGCCGGAGCCGGGAGCCGGAGACGGAGTCCGGCGCACGGGGTGTGGCACGCCTCGGCGGCCCTGGCCGCGGTGGTGTGCCTGGCCGGGAGCATCTGGCCCGGCTCCCCGCATCTGGTGATGAACGGCAGGGTCACGGTGACCAGTGCCGAATATCTGCGCGAGATGCGGTCCGTCGCCGACCAGGCCGGCCGGCTGCGGGCCGGGATGCCGGACGGCGCCCCGGTGCTCTACCTTGCCTTCGGCGACGCGGCGTACTACATCGGCCACCCGGCCCGGTGCCGCTATCCGATCGCCACGTTCCTCCAGCGGAGCCGCTTCCTCCCGGACGTCGCCGAGCTGACGTCGTTCCGGGAGAACGCCGACTGCGTCGACCACGACCCGGCCCCGTACGCGGTCCTGGAGCGGGGCTGGTTCCGGCCCGGCAAGGTCGACGCGGCCCTCGCGCGGCGCATCGCCGCCGTGTACGACTGCCCGCCCGCGAGCGCCGGGGGCAAGCTGGTCCTGTGCGTCCGCAGGGGCGGCGGCGCGGGGTAAGGGCCTCCGAGCGGAAGACGGCGGCGCGCGGTAGGGCCTCCGAGCGGCCACGGCACGACCGGTGCGCCGCCCGGGGTCCCGCCGCCCCGTCCGCTCAGCGCAGCCCGAGCGAGGCGGTGACCTCGCGGGCCAGGCCCACGGAGTAGCTCTGCCCCCGGTCCTGCGGGTAGATCTGCGCCATCGTCACCAGCTTGACCCGGCTCATCGGCGTGTCGTGGCCGGGGATCAGCGAGCGGTACTCCGGGGTCACCACCGGCTGGGCGAACCCGGCCTTCGAGAAGTGCCAGTCCTTGATCCAGGACTCGTCGAACTCCGGGTTGATCCGGCGCAGATACGGCAGGAAGGCGGTCAGCAGCTCTTCCGGCGCGGTGGTGAACCGCCAGTCGTCTCGCTCCACGTAGTTGCCCACATAGAGGATGTGCCGGCCGCCGTACACGGACGGGTCGATCATGCGGGTGTGCTCGACCACCGCGAGGAACGGGAAGTCGGGCTCGTTGATGTTGAGCCAGTAGTACGGGATCGCACTGCGGTCCAGCTCCAGCACGAAACAGGTCGCGCCCAGGTACTGGTTCTTCCACACGGCGTCGTCGGCCGGCAGCCCGGCCGCCTTGGCGAAGGCGGGCTGCGGGGTCGTGACGATCAGCTGGTCGAACTCGTAGCGGGAGCCGTCCGCGCAGCGCACCACGGCGGGCGCGTCCGTGCCGTCCTGCCGGATGGACTCGACCGCCTTGCCGAACTCCACCTTGCCGCCGCGCTCCTCGACGCCGTCCCGCAGCGCCGCGTAGACCCGCTCGAACCCGCCGTCCACATAGCCGAGTTCGAAGGTGCGGCAGTGGATGCGGGCCCACAGCCAGGCCATCGACACCTGCTCCGCCCGGTCGCCGAACTTGCCGCGCAGCAGCGGCTCCCAGACAGCCTCGGTCGCCCTGCGTCCCGCCCACCGGCGCAGCCAGGCCAGGGCGGTGCGGTCGTTGTACCGCTCACCGCGCCGGACCGCCTTCAAAAGGGCGGACGAGCCGGCGAAGCGCGCGGCGTCCAGCGGGGAGAACTCCGGGAAGCGCAGCATGTCGAACGGGGTGGTGAAGTCGATCAGCCGGCCCCCGCGGAAGATGCCCGTGGTGGGCCTGTGGAAGCGCAGCGCGTCGCCGAGCCCCAGCTCCTCGATCAGGGCGATCATGGCGTGGTCGCTGCGGAAGATGTGGTGGTAGTAGCGTTCCAGCGAAACACCGCCCACCTCCAACGACGCCGCCAGGCCGCCCAGTTCGCGGGCCGTCTCCAGGACGGTGACCTGGTGGCCGGCGCGTACGGCGTCCCAGGCGGCGGTCAGGCCGGTGGCACCCGCGCCGATGATGCCGAGGTTCATGCGAAGCTCCACTTTCTGTTGAGCACGAACTGGAGCGCCAGGACCAGGGGCAGCGAGCCCGCCTTGACGAGGTCGGCGCCGATCCCCAGCGCGTCGGTGAAGACGAGGAAGAGCAGGTTCGTCAGGACGATCCCGGCCAGCCCGACGGCGTAGAAGCGCAGGAAGCGCACCACGATCCGGTCGCGCCGGTCGAAGGTGAACAGCGCGTTGAGGACGAAGTTGTTGGCGATGCCCAGGGTGGTGCTGAGCACGTTGGCGAACTGCTCGTCCATTCCCGCGGTGTTGTGCAGGAGCAGGAAGGCCACGAGGTCGAGCACGACGCCGCTGCCGCCGATCAGGGTGTAGCTCAGCAGCTGGCGCAGGGTGCGGGCCCGGCCAGGGGCCGGGTCTCCGGGCGGCCGGCCGGGGGCCGCCTCGGCCGTGGCCGAGGTCTCAGACGCCACCGGGACCGTCCCGTTCGTCCGCGCGGGAGCCGATCACCTCGCGCACCAGGTACAGCGGGCGTGCCTGCACCTCGCCGTAGATGCGCCCTATGTAGCTGCCCAGCACCCCCAGGAACAGCATCTGGGTGCCGCCGAGGAAGAGCACCACCACCATCAGCATCGTCCAGCCGGAGACGGTGATGTCGGGCCGGAAGAACTTCATCGCCAGGGCGTAGACGATGCCGGCCAGCGACAGCAGCAGCACCAGGAAGCCCAGCCGGGTGATCATCCGCAGCGGCACCGTGGAGAAGCTGGTCACCCCGTCGATCGCCAGCCGGGCCATCTTGCGCAGCGGGTACTTGGTCTCGCCCGCGAAACGCTCGTCGCGGTCGAACGCCACCTCGGTCTGGCGGAAGCCCATCGAGGCCACGATGCCGCGCACGAAGCGGCTGCGCTCGCGGTAGCGGCGCAGTTCGTCGGCGACCCGCCGGTCCAGCAGCCGGAAGTCCCCGGTGTCCAGGGGGATGTCCACCTCGGCGCAGGACCGCAGGACGCGGTAGTACAGGTGGGCCGTGGCCCGCTTGAACGCGGTGTCCTGCCGACTGCGGCGGCGGGCGTGCACGATCTCGGCGCCCTCGCGCCAGGCGTCGACCAGATCCAGGCTCACCCGCGGAGGGTCCTGGAGGTCGGTGTCCATCACGATCACCGCGTCGCCCACGGCGATGTCGAGGCCCGCGGTGATGGCGATCTGGTGCCCGAAGTTCCGGGCGAAGTCGACCACCCGGACGTGTCCGTCGCCCGCCGCCAGATCCCTGAGGATGGCGAGCGAGCCGTCCGAGGAGCCGTCGTTGACGTAGACCAGCTCGTAGTCGAGGTCCGGGCGCTCGGCGAGGGCGGCCGTCAGCGCGGTGTGGAAGGCGGCGATGCCGTCCTGCTCGTCGTAGACCGGCAGGACGTACGAGATCAGCGGCCGCCGGCCCGGCCGCGGCTCGGGCCGCGCGGGCCGGACCGGAGCCGCGGCGCGTACGGGCGGGCGGATGTCCTGCTGGGTCATCCCGGTCTGCCCATTAGGCTGAACTCCGGGGAATCCATGCTTGATTGACGCATTGGGGGAAACTATGGAAGCTGCGTGAACCGCAGCCGAACGGTCCACGTCCGGCAGCCGTCTTCCCGTTTTCCCTTCGGAGCCGTCTCCTCGGGGCTTCCTGCTCGGGGCTTCCTGCTCGGGGGCTCTCTCCTCGGGGCTTTCTCTTCAGAGCTTTTTCTTCAGGGCGCGGGCCCGTCGTACGACCCGGCGCGCCGTGGCGCTGCGGGGGAGGAACGCCAGCCGCTTCGGGATGCCGCCCGGCAGCCCCAGCGAGGTGAGCCGGCGGCGCTTGAAGTAGCGCTGGGTGCGCGGTCCGAAGTGCTGGGAGAGGAAGCGCTCCGCTGCCGGGCGCAGAGCCGGGTGGATCTGCGGCTGCATGGTGAAGCCGACGGCGGTGACCAGCCCGGTCAGCATGTCGGCGGCGATGATGGCTTCCCCCTGCCCGTCCGCCAGGTCCGGCAGCAGCGCGTCGGCCAGGACGACGGGGACGCGGTTGCTGTTCTGGTAGGGCGTCAGCCGCTCCAGCACCAGAGGTGTCCCGACCCGGGCGACCGGCAGGCCATGGAACGCGGAGGCGGTGAACAGCGCGGTCGAGAAGCAGCCGACCACCAGCGCGGGCCGGGTCTTCTCGAACAGCACCTCGGCGAGGACGGGCAGGTCCAGCACGGTGAGGTCCACGCCGAGCCGGTCGGCCTCGGCCTCCAGCGCCCGGCTGTAGCGGGCCGGAGCGGTCGGGTGCGGCTTGAAGACGACCGAGCGGTGCCCGCGGGCGACCGCGCCCCGCAGCATCCGCACGTGCAGGTCTTCCTCCTCCTCGGCGGAGAGGATGTCCAGCGCGGACAGATACTGGCCGAGCAGGACGGCGGCACGCTCGGGCAGCGGCGGAAGCTGCGGCACGGCGTCGCCGATCCGGCTCAGCACCTTCATGAACGCGCCGGTCGGCAGGGCCTGCGCGGGCACGTCGAACTCGGTCAGCAGCAGCGGGGTCAGACCGGGGACCAGGTCCAGGTGGAGGAGCCGCCGCACGCGCGTGCCGACCAGTGGGTCGATCTTGTTGCGCGTGGGGCCGTAGCTCATCAGTCCGTCGGCGTAGACGTCGATGGGCGCCTCGGCGAACGACTGGGCGATGGCCAGGGCCGGGTTGACCTGGAGGGACTCCATCACCAGGGACACGCGGTCGTCGCCCAGGTCCCACAGCAGCCGCAGGTGGCGCTCGAACAGCGGGAAGTCGTCGGGGCGCGGGGACCACGCCCCCGGATGGAAGGGACGGATCGCCTCGTTCCAGGACAGCACGCCGTCGAAGTGGTCGCGCAGCGGTGCGAAGCCCGGCATCTCGTCGACGGCCGGGGCGATCTCCGGCGTCGCGGCGTTGTTGCACACCAGCAGCAGGCGCCGGTCCGCCTCGGGGAAGCAGTCGGACTCGATCGCGGCGGCCAGGGTGGCGGCGCCGTACAGCGTCGAGGCGCAGAAGATCTGGGTGGTGCGGGGCATCAGGAGGCCGCCTTCGCTGCGGGGACCCGGCGGCGCAGTCGGCGCAGCCTGGAGGAACGGTTCAGGTCCATGGTGTCGAGGACGTCGGTGAGCAGCTCCTGCGGCAGCCGCCTGATCGCCGCGGCGCTCATCGTCCGCAGCTGCCTGGCCACCGAGGGCTCGAACTTGTCGATCTCCGACAGGTGATGGGCGATGATCGCGCAGTAGGTGCGCACCGCCTTCGGCAGCAGCCGGTCGGCCTCGGGATCGGCCGCGGTCTCCTCGATCACCTGGTCGAAGGCGCGGATGAAGTCGAGCTGGCGCACATCGCCGATCTGCGTGAGGGAACCGGGCACTCCACGCCGGTAGAAGACGCCCAGCAGACTCACCACGGCGAACGACTCCGCCTCCCGGTGCAGCCTCCAGATCCACGGCCGGTCCTCGGCCGTGCGCAGACCGTCGGTGAAGTGCAGCAGGCCCCGGTCGACCAGCCGGCGGTGGTAGACACCCGCCCAGGCGTAGGGATAGTCGACCGAGGTGGTGCGGTCGGCGGGCAGGATCGCCTGCCGCGGGTCCATCACCTCGCCCCGTCGGCCGTGCGGGACACGCTGGATCGTGCGCGCCCGCGCGGTGCACTGCACATGGTCGGTGCGCAGGAAGTCGCAGCCCAGGTCCTCGATCGCGGCGAGCAGTTGCGGGTAGTAGCCGGGGGCCAGCCAGTCGTCGCCGTCCAGGAAGGTCAGATACTCGCCGCGCGCCGTGTCGATCCCGGTGTTGCGCGCGGTCGCCAGTCCGCCGTTTCTCTCGTGTCTGACGTACACCGCCCCGGGCAGCTCGCGCTCCGCGCGCGCGAGAATGTCAGGCGTCTCGTCGCGCGAGCAGTCGTCGACGAGAATGAATTCGAAGTCCTCGCGGGCGTTCGCGCGCAGGCTCTTCAAGGTGTCGGACGCGTATTGCCGGACGTTGTAGAACGGCACGATGACGGAGAGCTTGACCACGCAGGCGACGTTAGGACGCGGCCCCGTCCCCCGTCTTTACCTCCAGCTTGAGCTTCGGTGAACGACGTGTGGCGGCGCCGTGAATCGGCCCTTGTTCCGGGCCGCCGGCGGCTTGATTCGCCATTCGGCGATGTGCTGTTAACCGTTTGTTGTGTTCGGGTTGGGTGGAACCTAGAAATGCCTTCCTACGGTCTTCGGCGTGCCAGCCAGTGCGAAGAAGTCCCGGCGAGTCGCCGTTCTCGCGGATTCCGACACCCGGTGGAAATGGGGTGCGCTCACGGCGAACCGCTTGGTTTCCGCCGGTGTTTCCCCTGACCGGGGTGAACCGGACATCCGGCTTGACGGCTACCTGCTGCGGGGCCGTGCCACTCCCACCGCCCGCCAGCTCGAGGAGGTCGGCGTTCGCGCGGACCGTCTGAGTGAGGTCAGCGCCGCCGAGTTCCTGCACGAGATGGCGCAGGAGCCGTACGACGTCGTCGTGCTCGCCCTCGTCGGCGGCGGAGTCCAGGCCATGCTGCACGGACTGGCCCACGTCTGGCAGGGGCGCACCGAGCGGCCCGTGGTAGTCACCGGCTACGTCGGCGTCGTCTACGAAAAGCTCACCGACGGGCTGCTGCTGCGGCACGGCGCCGACCTCGTTCTCGCCAACTCCCGTCAGGACGCGGACCGCTTCCGGGCCGTGTACGAGGGAGTGGACGCCGACGCCTCGTCGGTGACCGAGGTGGCGCTGCCATTCCTCGGTGGCGCCGTGCACAACCCGGACCGGACGGAGGACGACCCCTACACGGTCGTCTTCGCCGCGCAGCCCTCCGTGCCGCAGAACCGCGGGGACCGTGCCTACCTGCTGGACCGGCTGATCCAGCACGCCCGCCGGCACCCCGGGCGCGAGGTGCTGCTCAAGCTCCGCTCCAAGCCGGGCGAGCACACCACGCACATCGAGGAACTGCCGTACCAGAAGCTGGCCCAGCGCAAGGACCTGCCCGCCAACCTCCGTCTGGTGTACGGGAACATGGGCGAGGTCCTGGACCGCACCGACCTGCTGGTCACGGTGAGTTCCACGGCCGCCCTGGAGTCCCTGCACCGGCGCATCCCCACCGTCGTCCTGACCGACCTCGGGGTGCGGGAGGTGCTCGGCAACCACCACTTCGTGGGCTCCGGCTGCCTGGCCTCCTGGGACCAGCTCGACGCCGGGCACGAGCCCGAACCGGACCCGTGGTGGGTGGCCCGCCAGGGCGTCGCCACCGGGGGCGCGTACGAGGCCGCCTTCGACCGGGCCCGCCGGCGCGTCGAGGAACTGCTGGCCGCCGGTGAACTCCCGCCGCTGAAGCCCTACTACACCCCCGTCACCGCCCCCGGCTATCTGCCCGGCGTCCTCGCGCGCCACCACCTCGCCCCCGACGGCAGCCCCCTGCCGGGCGCGCCCGCCGCCGACCGGGCGCCCGGCCCCGTACGCCGGATCTTCCGCCATGCCGCCCGCGGCGCCTACCGCCACGGCGTGCAGCGCGTGGCGCCCGTGATCCGGCGGATGGGGGAGCTGTGAGCGACCGCATCCCACCTCAAGGAGTGCAGCCCATGACCGACGCCCACCCGGACGCGGGATCCGGCGCCCCGGCGCGCCGCGTGCTCGCGGTGATACCCGCGCGCGGCGGCTCCAAGGGCGTACCCGCGAAGAACCTCGCCCCCGTCGGCGGTGTCCCGCTGGTCGCCCGTGCCGTTCGCGAGTGCCGGGCGGCCCGGCTGGTGACCGACGTGGTGGTCTCCACCGACGACCAGGCCATCGCGGCCGCCGCCCGCCAGGCCGGTGCCGAGGTGGTGCTGCGACCGGCCGCCATCGCCGGTGACACCGCCACCTCCGAGGCCGCCGTGCTGCACGCCCTGGACGCGCACGAGGCACTGCACGGCGCACCGGTGGACGTGGTGCTGCTCGTGCAGTGCACCAGCCCGTTCCTCAGGAGCGAGGACGTCGCCGGGGTCGCGGGCGCGGTCGTCGAGCACGGTGCCGACACCGCGGTGACCGTGGCGCCCTTCCACGGCTTCGTATGGCGGGACGCCGCGGACGACCCGGTGACCGCCGGCGCACCGTCGGACGTGGCGGCCGCCGAGTCCGCGGCCACCGAGGGCGGTTACGGCGTCAACCACGACAAGTCCGTCCGCCCGCGCCGCCAGGACCGCCCCCAGGACCTGCTGGAGACCGGCGCCGCCTACGCCATGACGGCGTCCGGGTTCCGCGCGCACCGGCACCGCTTCTTCGGCCGTACGGAGCTCGTCCGCACCGACCCCGCGCGGGTGCTGGAGATCGACGACCCGCACGACCTGGCGCGGGCGCGGGCGTTGGCACCGCTGTTCGACGCCAACCGGCCCGAGGCGCTGCCGACCGCCGACGACGTGGACGCGGTCGTACTCGACTTCGACGGCACCCAGACCGACGACAGGGTGCTGATCGACTCCGACGGACGGGAGTTCGTCTCCGTGCACCGCGGGGACGGCCTCGGCATCGCGGCGCTGCGCGAGAGCGGCCTGAAGATGCTGATCCTGTCCACGGAACAGAACCCGGTCGTCGCCGCCCGCGCCCGGAAGCTCAGGCTCCCGGTGCTGCACGGCATCGACCGCAAGGACCTCGCGCTGAAGCAGTGGTGCGAGGAGCAGGGCATCGCGCCCGAGCGCGTGCTCTACGTCGGCAACGACGTCAACGACCTCCCGTGCTTCTCCCTCGTGGGCTGGCCCGTGGCGGTCGCGAGCGCCCACGACGTCGTACGCGGCGCCGCACGCGCGGTCACCACCGTCCCCGGTGGCGACGGCGCGATCCGAGAGATCGCCAGCTGGATCCTCGGCCCCTCTCTCGATTCCCTCACCAAGTAAGGACAACTCCTGCCATGAGCACCAACTCCCGTATCCGCACGCTCGGTTCGCGCGAGGCCGGCCCCGGCCGCCCGGTCTACGTCACCGGTGAGATCGGCATCAACCACAACGGCGACATCGAGAACGCCTTCAAGCTGATCGACGCGGCCGCCGAGGCCGGCTGCGACGCCGTGAAGTTCCAGAAGCGCACGCCCGAGATCTGCACCCCGCGCGACCAGTGGGACATCGAGCGCGACACGCCCTGGGGCCGGATGACCTACATCGACTACCGCCACCGCGTGGAGTTCGGTGAGGACGAGTACCGCCAGATCGACGACTACTGCCGGGAGAAGGGCATCGCCTGGTTCGCCTCCCCGTGGGACACCGAGGCCGTCGCCTTCCTGGAGAAGTTCGACGTGCCGGCCCACAAGGTGGCCTCCGCGTCCCTGACGGACGACGAGCTGCTGCGCGCCCTGCGCGCGACGGGCCGCACGATCATCCTCTCCACCGGCATGTCCACGCCCAAGCAGATACGCCACGCGGTGGAGGTGCTGGGCTCGGAGAACATCCTGCTGTGCCACGCCACGTCGACGTACCCGGCGAAGGCCGAGGAGCTGAACCTGCGCGTGATCAACACCCTGGAGAAGGAGTTCCCGAACGTCCCGATCGGCTACTCCGGCCACGAGACGGGCCTGCAGACCACGCTGGCCGCGGTAGCCCTGGGCGCCGTCTTCGTCGAGCGTCACATCACGCTGGACCGCGCGATGTGGGGCTCCGACCAGGCCGCCTCGGTGGAGCCGCAGGGCCTGCAGCGCCTGGTCCGCGACATCCGCACGATCGAGGCCTCCCTCGGCGACGGGGTGAAGAAGGTCTACGACTCCGAGCTCGGCCCGATGAAGAAGCTGCGCCGCGTCAGCGGCGTCGTCGCCGAGGCGGAGATCGCCGCGGCGGCGGGCGAGCCGGTCGCGGTCTGAGCCCCAGCCCCTTGACACGGACGGTCCCGCGCCGATGAGCCCCCACACCCTCGCCTTCGTCGAGAGCCCGGTACAACTGCTGAACGTGCTGGAATGGGCTCACGCCCGCGGCCACACCACCCACCGCGCCCCCGATCCGGGCGGGACCGCTCCCGGCGCCCGCCCGGAGTCCGGGATCACCCTCGTCGTGCTGTCGCCGACCGACCCGATGAGCCGCGGTCAGCTGCGGCGGATGGCCCAGCTGGCCCGGGACGAGGGGCACGAGGTGCGGTGGGAGGAGGCGCGGGGCGGGGCCGGGGCGCCGCTGAGGACGATCGGCGGCCTGGCCGGGCTGCTCCGGCGGGCCGAGCGGGTCGTGATGGGCGACCCGTTCTCGCGGTATGTGCAGCTGCTGCTGACGATCACCCGGGCGCGGGACCTCGTGGTCGTGGACGACGGTACGGCGACGATGGAGTTCCTCGTCCAGCTCGCCCGCGGGGAGCGGCTGGTGCGCTGGCACCGCAAGGGCGGCCGCCGCGGCCCGCGGGACCTCGTCCTCGGCCCGGTGTCGGCCGTCGCCCGGCGCCGGCTCACCCCGCGCGGGGAGCGCCGGGTGGAGGTGTTCTCGTCCATGCCGATCGACGAGACCCCGCGGGGTGTGACCGTCACCGCGAACCGCTTCGACTGGACCCGCGCCCGCTTCGGCCCGCCCGGCGTCACCGCGGGCGCCGACCTGGTGGGCACCTCACTGGTGGAGACGGGCGTCGTCGACGGCGACCGGTACCTGGACGCCGTACGGGCACTGGCCAAGGCGCACGGGGCGACCCGCTACTTCGCCCACCGGCGCGAGAGCGCCGAGAAGCTGCACCGGCTGGCCGTGGAGACCGGTCTGCAGATCGTCCGCCCCGAGCTTCCCCTGGAGCTGATCGCCCGCCGGGGCCCGATCGGCCGTACGGTCCTCAGCTTCCCCTCCACCGTCGTCCACACCCTGCCGCTCGCCCTGGCCGGCACGGAGGTGCGCGTCACCGTCTGCGACATCGACCCGAGCTGGCTGACGGCGCACGCCTCCCCGCGCGCCCAGGGCTTCCTGTCCGGGGTGACCGGCACCGCCCGGGACGTGCACCGCCTCGCCCGTACGGCCCAGGCCGGCTGAGCGGCCCTCCGGGACTCCTGCGGGCGGCCCCGAGGAGTCCCGGAGAGGGCGGAGGCGGTATACGGATGACGTCCGACAGGTGAACATCCCGGGCGTGGTTCCGGTGCGGCGTGGTATGCGTGGAGAAAGAACAAATGGGGCGGGGTGCCAGGGGTGTGACGCAAACCACTCTCCCGGTGACTCCGTGATCCGCTCGGCCGGCGAAGGCGGGCGAGTTTACCCATCCCAGCCGATACGTATGCGCCGGGCGGCCACTTTTTCTGCCCCCAACGGGTTGAAGTTTTGTTGATCGAGGGTCAGTTGACCACCCCGGCGTCCTACCCTTCAGAGGGTGAAGCAACTGATGTCCCCAGAGTCCGAGGCCGATCTCCCCGCTGATGCCACGGCGGACGCCCTTCCCGGCATGCTGCCGGAGGCGCTGTACGCCGAGCTCGTCGCCTTCCGGCGCGACCTGCACATGCACCCCGAGCTCGGCAACCAGGAGTTCCGTACCACCGCCGCGATCAAGGAGCGGCTGGAGAAGGCCGGGCTCGCGCCGCGGGTGCTCCCGGCCGGGACCGGTCTCGTCTGCGACATCGGTGGCGACCCCGGAGACGGGGGGCCGGCCGTGCTCGCCCTGCGCGCCGACATCGACGCCCTGCCCATCCCCGACACCAAGAGCGAGAGCCCGTACCGCTCCACCGTGCCCGACCGCGCCCACGCCTGCGGGCACGACGTGCACACCACCGTCGTCCTCGGCGCCGGACTGGTCCTCGCGGACCTGCACCGGCAGGGGCTGCTGCCGCGGCCCGTGCGGCTGATCTTCCAGCCCGCCGAGGAGGTGCTGCCCGGCGGCGCCGCCGAGGTCATCAAGAGCGGCGCGCTGGAGGGAGTGGGCCGGATCGTCGCCGTGCACTGCGACCCCCGGGTCGACGCCGGCCGGATCGGACTGCGCCAGGGACCCATCACCTCCGCCTGCGACCGGCTGGAGGTCCTGCTGGACGGCCCCGGCGGGCACACCGCACGACCGCACCTGACGACGGACCTCGTCACCGCCGTCGCCCGGGTCGTCACCGACGTGCCCGCGCTCGTCGGCCGGCGGGTCGACACCCGCGCCGGGCTCGCCGTGACCTGGGGACGGATCGAGTCCGGGCACGCCCCGAACGTGGTCCCGCAGCACGCGGAACTCGCCGGGACGGTCCGCTGCCTGGACATCAACGCCTGGCGGCAGGCGCCCGACATCGTGGTCGCCGCGATCGACGAGGTCGCCAACCTGCACAAGGCCAAGTCCGAGATCAACTACGTGCGCGGGGTGCCGCCCGTGGTCAACGAACCGGTGGTGACCGAACTGCTGCGCGAGGCCATGATCGCCCGGCGCGGCGCCGCCCACGTGGAGGACACCGAGCAGAGCCTCGGCGGCGAGGACTTCTCCTGGTACCTGGAGCAGGTGCCCGGCGCGATGGCCCGGCTCGGGGTGCGCACCCCGGGTGAGCGGACCGTGCGCGACCTGCACCAGGGGGACTTCGACGCCGACGAGTCCGCCATCAGGGTGGGTGTGGAGCTCTTCACCGCCGCCGCCCTGCTGCACCCGACGCGCTGATCCCGGCGAAGGGGCGCCCGGCCGGCGCCCCTTCGCCGGCCGGTGTCACCCGCCCGCCCTTCGGGCGCGACGCGGTCGAGCTGGCGTCGGTGATCCGGGTCCGTGCCCTCGCGCTGCACGGGGTGGACTGCGTGATCGGCGCCGGGCCGGGCCCGATGCTGGCCCGCATGCCCCTGCGCGACGCCCGGCCGGACTCACGTGCGCGGTGCCCGAGGCCGGAGGCACGCGAAGGTCACCCGCTGTCGGCACGGTTCGGTAACGGCCAGGAGAAACCCCGTTTCCCTCCGTCTCTACGCGCGTTACTGTGCGCCGGAATCGCCACCAGAGGCGGCACATGGGGAAAGCGGGCCGGCGACGGTGCCGTGGGCAAGAAGGGGTGCTTGCTGTGCGTCTGAACTCATCGAGGACCAGGTTCTCCCGAGCCGCGGTGACCGTAGCGGTCATCGCGCTCGCGGCCGCCGGGTGCGGCAAGTCCAGCAGCGACTCGGCCGGTGGCGGCTCCGAGTCGTCCGGCGCGTACTCCGGCAAGGGCATAGGCCTGGCGTACGACATCGGCGGCAAGGGCGACCAGTCCTTCAACGACGCCGCTTTCTCCGGTTTCGAGAAGGCCGAGAGCGAATTCAAGATCGGCGGCCGGGACGTCGAGCCGAACGACAGCGAGTCCAACGCGGACAAGGTGCAGCGCCTCGAACAGCTCGCCAAGGCCGGCTACAACCCGATCATCGGGGTCGGCTTCGTGTACGGCCCGGCGGTCAAGGAGGTCGCGGCCAAGTTCCCGAAGACGACCTTCGGCATCGTCGACGACGACTCCGTCAAGGCGGACAACGTGGCCGACCTGGTCTTCCACGAGGAGCAGGCCTCGTACCTGGCCGGTGTCGCCGCGGCCAAGGCGACCAAGAAGAAGCACATCGGCTTCATCGGCGGCGTGGACATCCCGCTGATCCACAAGTTCGAGGCGGGCTTCGTCCAGGGCGCCCGGTCGGTCGACCCGAAGATCAAGATCGAGAAGCAGTACCTGACGCAGACCCCGCAGGAGGGCGGCTTCTCCAGCCCCGACAAGGGCAAGGACGCGGCCAACGGCCAGATCGAGGCGGGCGCGGACGTCATCTACCACGCGGCCGGCCTGTCCGGTCAGGGCGTGATCCAGACCGCGGCCGAGCACAAGGTGTGGGCCATCGGCGTCGACTCCGACCAGTACCAGCAGAGCTCCCTGGCCAAGTACAAGGACTGGATCCTCGGTTCCGCCCTGAAGAACGTCGGCGGCGCGGTGTACGAGCTGACCAAGTCCGTCGTCGACGGCAAGCCGCTGTCCGGTGAGGTGCGCGGCGACCTGAAGTCGGGCGGGGTGGGCTTCGCCGACTCCAACCCGAAGTACCAGGCCATGAAGGACGTCGTCGCCGCCGTCGACAAGGCCAAGCAGGACATCATCGACGGCACGGTCACCGTCAACACCCAGTGACCGCGCCGTCGGGCAGGAAGCGCTGACGGGAAGGCCCCGGACGTGCCGGTGGATTCGAGGGGTCGTTGGTGTTGCAAGGACCTCTGGAACCCAGGGCCGGTCCGGGGCCTTTCGCCGTCACGGTGTCCGCGAGCGCCGGACGCCCCCGCCGTGGCGGTGGGACCACGACCCGTCCGGCCGCGGGCCGGTGTGCCTCCCCGGCGGACGCCCACGCTCGGCCAGAGCGGCACCGAAGGATCAAAACGGTCGGATAACACTCTGGCAAGGAGGGGTTCTCCGCCATGTCTACGCGCGTTACGCTGCGGCGGAACCAGCGCCTGGTATGGGCGCTTGCACGAAGGAGTCTCGTTCCATGCGCCGGGTGTCCCGTATAGCGGTTGCGAGTGTCGCAACCGCAGCCCTCGCCGTCACTGTTTCCGCATGTGGCAGCAGCTCGTCCAGCCAGTCTGCCGGTGGTGGCGACAAGAACCTTGGCCTCGCCCTCGCCTACGACGTCGGCGGCAAGGGCGACCAGTCCTTCAACGACGCCGCCACGGCCGGCATGGACAAGGCCGACCAGGAGTTCGGCTACAAGAGCACGGCCGTCGAGCCGCAGGACGGTGAGTCGGACGCGGACAAGGTACAGCGCCTGGAGACCCTCGCCAAGCAGGGCTACAACCCGGTGATCGGCGTCGGCTTCGCCTACGCGCCGGCCGTCAAGGCGGCCGCCGCCAAGTTCCCGAAGACCACCTTCGGCATCGTCGACGACAACCAGATCCAGGCGAGCAACGTCACCGACCTGGTCTTCCACGAGGAGCAGGCCTCCTACCTGGCCGGTGTCGCCGCCGCCAAGACGACCAAGACGAACACCGTCGGCTTCGTCGGCGGCGTGGACGTTCCGCTGATCCACAAGTTCGAGGCGGGCTTCAAGCAGGGCGTCGCGGACACCAAGAAGGGCGTCACGGTCAAGTCGCAGTACCTGACCCAGACGGCGGCGGAGGGTGGCTTCTCCAGCCCGGACAAGGGTGAGAACGCCGCCAACGGCCAGATCGACGCCGGCGCCGACGTCGTCTACGCCGCCGCGGGGCTGTCGGGCCAAGGCGTGATCAAGGCCGCCTCCGAGCACAAGATCTGGGCCATCGGCGTCGACTCCGACCAGTACAAGCAGGACGCGCTGGCCAAGTACAAGGACTCGATCCTCACCTCGGCCATGAAGGACGTGGCCGGTGCGGTCTACAACCTGGCCAAGTCGGTCAAGGACGGCAAGCCCCAGACCGGTGAGGTGCGCGCCAGCCTGGCCACCGGCGGTGTGAGCCTTTCCGACTCCAACCCCGTCTTCAAGAACAACGCCGACCTCCAGGCCGCGATCAAGAAGGCCGAGGAAGGCATCAAGAACGGCTCGATCAAGGTCAAGGACTCCTGACCGGACGGTCGCGGGCCTGTCGCAGGGGTGGCCTGAACGACGCTGCGACGGCAGCGTTACGACCGCGGAACGGGGTGTGGAAGCGCACAGCGACTCGCACCCCGTTCGCGCGGCAGAATGCTCGGAACGGATCGAGGACAAATCAAGGTCGATCGGGTCCGGGCACTATTTAAAGCAGGGGCGCTACGCGCGTAGAGCGGCCCCTTTCCCCAAGGAGAGTGCGCCATCGACGCGTCCAGCAGCCCTCCGCTCACCGCCCAGCAGACAGTCGCGGTAGAGCTCGCGGGCATCACCAAACGGTTCCCCGGAGTGGTGGCCAACCACGACATCCACCTGACCGTCCGCAAGGGAACCGTACACGCCCTCGTCGGCGAGAACGGCGCCGGCAAGTCCACCCTGATGAAGATCCTCTACGGCATGCAGAAGCCGGACGAGGGCACCATCGCGGTCGACGGCGAGCAGGTGAGCTTCGGCAGCCCCGCCGACGCCATCGCCCGCGGCATCGGCATGGTCCACCAGCACTTCATGCTGGCCGACAACCTGACCGTGCTCGAGAACGTCGTCCTCGGCAGCGAGAAGCTGTACGGCATCGGCGGCGGCGCCCGCAGGAAGATCAAGGGGATCTCCGACCGCTACGGCCTCGGCGTCCGCCCGGACGTCCTGGTCGAGAACCTCGGCGTCGCCGACCGCCAGCGCGTGGAGATCCTCAAGGTCCTCTACCGCGGCGCCCGCACCCTCATCCTCGACGAGCCGACCGCCGTGCTCGTCCCGCAGGAGGTCGACGCGCTCTTCGACAACCTGCGCGAGCTGAAGGCCGAGGGCCTGTCCGTCATCTTCATCTCCCACAAGCTGGGCGAGGTCCTGTCGGTCGCGGACGACATCACCGTCATACGCCGCGGCACCACCGTGGGCACGGCCGTCCCCGCCGAGACCACCTCGCGCCAGCTCGCCGAGATGATGGTCGGCAGCGAACTGCCCACCCCGGAGACCGCCGAGTCCACGGTCACCGACCGCGCGGTCCTCACCGTCGACAAGCTGCGGCTGGAGGCCGAGGGCGGCCGGGCCGTCCTCGACGACATCAGCTTCACCATCCACGCCGGCGAGGTCCTCGGCCTCGCGGGCGTCGAGGGCAACGGCCAGACCGAGCTGATCGAGGCGCTCATCGGCCTGAAGTCCGCCGACTCCGGCACGATCACCCTCGGCGGCGAGGACGTCACCTCCTGGCCCACCCGCAGGCGCCGCGAGTCCGGCGTCGGCTACATCCCCGAGGACCGCCACCGGCACGGGCTCCTGCTGGAGGCCCCGCTGTGGGAGAACCGCATCCTCGGACACGTCACCGAGCGCCCCAACGCCAAGGGCTTCTGGCTCGACCCCAAGGGCGCCCAGGAGGACACCCGCCGGATCGTCGAGGAGTACGACGTCCGCACCCCCGGCATCGACGTCACCGCCGCCTCCCTGTCCGGCGGCAACCAGCAGAAGCTGATCGTCGGCCGTGAGATGAGCCACCAGCCGAAGTTCCTGATCGCCGCCCATCCCACCCGCGGCGTGGACGTCGGCGCGCAGGCCGCGATCTGGGACCACATCCGTGAGGCCCGTCGCGAGGGCCTGGCCGTGCTGCTGATCTCCGCCGACCTGGACGAGCTGATCGGTCTGTCCGACACCCTGCGGGTGATCTACAACGGCCGGCTGGTCGCCGACGCCGACCCGGCCACCATCACCCCCGAGGAACTGGGCTCGGCCATGACGGGTGCCGCGTCCGGCCACCTGGAACACACCGAAACCACCGAGGAAGACGCCGGTCCGGAGGACGAGGCCCGATGAAGAAGTTCGACAAGGAGCGGGTGCTCCTCGCGGTGGCCGGCCCGGTCATCGCGCTCGTCGCGGCGATCCTGCTGACCTCGGTCGTGCTGATCGCCTCGGGCAAGAGCCCGATCGAGCCGTACACGCTGATGCTCGAGCAGGCGTCGTTCTCCGACGTCCAGGTGCTGATCATCAACCAGGCGTCGATGTACTACCTGGCGGCGCTCGCGGTGGCGGTCGGCTTCCGCATGAACCTGTTCAACATCGGCGTCGACGGCCAGTACCGGCTCGCCGCGATGATGACCGCCGTGGTCGGCGCCCATCTGGCCCTGCCGTCCTTCCTGCAGATACCGATGCTGCTGCTCGTCGGCATGTTCACCGGCGCCTTCTGGGCCAGCATCGCCGGCCTGCTGAAGGTCACCCGGGGCGTGAGCGAGGTCGTCGCCACGATCATGCTCAACGCCATCGCCACCAGCCTCATCGGCTACCTCACCCTGAAGGACGTCTGGGGTGTGCAGGTCGGCAACAACATGACGACCGGCATCATGAAGGAGTCCGGCTGGGTCTCGGGCATCGACCTCGGCTCGGACGTCGGCCAGATCTACGGCCTGGTCTTCCTCGCCGTCGCCATGGGCGTCGTCTACTGGATCGTCCTGAACCGCACCCGCTTCGGCTTCGACCTGCGCGCCACCGGCGAGTCGGAGAGCGCCGCCGCGGCCTCCGGCGTGGACGCCAAGAAGATGGTGCTCACCGCCATGCTGATCTCCGGCGGGGTCGCGGGCCTGTCCGGTCTGCCGCTGCTGCTCGGCGACGCCCACACCTACAGCCTGAGCTTCCCGACCGGCCTCGGCTTCACCGGCATCACCATCGCCCTGCTCGGCCGCAACAACCCGGTCGGCATCGCCTTCGCCGCCCTCCTGATCGCGTTCCTCGACAAGGCCTCTCCCGCCCTCGACTACGCCATCCCCGTGGCGTACGAGAAGGAGATCGCCACCATCATGCAGGGCCTGATCGTCTTCGCGGTCGTCATCTCCTACGAGGCCGTACGCCAGTGGGGCCTGCGCCGCCAGCAGAAGCAGGTCGGCGCCGAGCTCGCCGCGGCCGCCGCCCAGAACAACGTCCAGAAGAAGGAGGTGGCGGCCTGATGTCCACCGCGACCATCGCCAAGCCGCAGGCCAAGCAGCCCGGCAAGGGCAGCCGCCGGGTCTCCCTCCCGGCGCTCCTGCTGATCATCGCGGGTGTGCTGGTCCTGACCTCGGTCGTCCGCCTCGTCACCGGCGCGCACGGCATCACCTCGACCGGCCAGATGTCCACCGCGCTGCGCCTGGCCGTCCCGATCGGCCTCGCCGGCCTCGGCGGTCTGTGGGCCGAGCGGTCCGGCGTCGTCAACATCGGCCTCGAGGGCATGATGATCCTCGGCACCTGGTTCGGTGCCTGGGCCGGCTATCAGTGGGGCCCGTGGGCCGGTGTCGTCTTCGGCATCATCGGCGGCGCGCTCGGCGCCGTCCTGCACGCCATCGCCACGGTGACCTTCAACGTCAACCACATCGTCTCCGGTGTGGCGATCAACATCCTGGCCCTCGGCACCACCCGCTACCTGTCGAAGTTCACCTTCGAGCACGCCCCCCAGGGCTCCTCCAAGCAGTCCCCGCCGATCGACTCGCTCGGCACCTTCGACATCCCGGGCCTGTCCGGCTGGCTGGACACCCTCAACGCCAAGCACTGGTTCCTGGTCTCCGACGTCGCCGGCCTGCTCGGCGGTCTGATCACCAACCTGTCGCCGCTGACCGTCGTCGCGATCGCTCTCGTGCCGCTGTCCTGGTGGGTGCTGTGGCGCACCGCCTTCGGGCTGCGCCTGCGCTCCTGCGGCGAGAACCCGGTGGCCGCCGAGTCGCTCGGCGTGAACGTCTACAAGTACAAGTACATCGCCGTGATCATCTCCGGCGGCTTCGCGGGCCTGGGCGGCGCGTTCCTGTCCATCGTGGCCTCGAACGTCTACCTCGACGGCCAGACCGCCGGCCGCGGTTACATCGGTCTCGCCGCGATGATCTTCGGCAACTGGATGCCGGGCGGCCTCGCCCTCGGCGCCGGCCTGTTCGGCTACACCGACAGCCTGAACCTGCGCGGCGGCACGACCAACGTGCACGCGCTGATCCTGCTGCTTGCGATCCTGCTGGTGCTGGGCGCGGCCTACCTGGTGTGGAAGAAGAAGCTGGTGCCCGCCGTCATCACCGCCGTGGTCTCGGCGGGGATGTTCGCCTGGTACCTCGGCACCCACGAGGTGCCCAAGCAGGTCGTGACCGCCACGCCGTACATCGTCACCCTGCTGGTGCTGTCGCTGTCGGCACAGCACCTGCGGATGCCGAAGGCGGACGGTCAGCCGTATCGGAAGGGACAGGGCAAGTGAGCTCGGACGCGACGGTCGACTGGGAGGCGCTGCGGCGGGAGGCGCGCGCGGCGATGACCCGTGCGTACGTCCCCTA
Source organism: Streptomyces sp. NPDC001292 (assembly GCF_042896465.1). Lineage (NCBI taxonomy): Bacteria > Bacillati > Actinomycetota > Actinomycetes > Kitasatosporales > Streptomycetaceae > Streptomyces > Streptomyces sp. NPDC001292. The sequence continues at coordinate 25,749 of NZ_JBIAXG010000052.1, read as the reverse complement.
CTCGAACTACCCGGTCGGTGCCGCCGCCCTGGCCGACGACGGCCGGGTCGTCACGGGCTGCAACGTCGAGAACGCCTCCTACGGACTCGGCCTGTGCGCCGAGTGCGGTCTGGTCTCGCAGCTCGCGAACACCGGGGGCGGCCGGCTGACGCACTTCACGTGCGTGGACGGCAAGGGCGAGATCCTCGTCCCGTGCGGGCGCTGCCGCCAGCTGCTGTACGAGTTCGGCGGGCCGGACCTGATCCTGGAGACCCCGGCGGGGATCCTGCCGCTGTCCGAGATGCTGCCGCAGGCCTTCGGGCCGGACCACCTCACCAAGTAACGCCCGGGCGGCTCTCCTGAACCCTGGGGCCAGGAGAGCCGCCCGCCCCCTTCGCACCCGGGAGGAACCGAACCCCATGGCCATGGACGCCATCTCCGTCATCCGCACCAAGCGGGACCGCGGCGAACTCAGCGGCGAGCAGATCGACTGGGTGATCGACGCGTACACCCGCGGGGAGGTCGCCGACGAGCAGATGTCCGCGCTCGCGATGGCCATCCTCCTCAACGGCATGAACCGGGGTGAGATCGCCCGCTGGACCGCGGCGATGATCGCCTCCGGCGAGCGCATGGACTTCTCCTCCCTGTCCCGCCCCACCGCCGACAAGCACTCGACGGGCGGCGTCGGTGACAAGATCACGCTGCCGCTGGCCCCGCTGGTCGCGGCCTGCGGCGCGGCCGTCCCGCAGCTGTCGGGTCGCGGCCTCGGCCACACCGGCGGCACGCTGGACAAGCTGGAGTCGATCCCCGGCTGGCGGGCGCTGCTGTCCAACGAGGAGATGCTGTCCGTACTGGACGGAGTCGGCGCGGTGGTCTGCGCGGCGGGCGACGGTCTGGCGCCCGCGGACAAGAAGCTGTACGCCCTGCGCGATGTGACCGGCACGGTCGAGGCGATCCCGCTGATCGCCTCCTCCATCATGTCCAAGAAGATCGCCGAGGGCACGGGCTCGCTGGTCCTCGACGTGAAGGTGGGCACCGGCGCCTTCATGAAGACGCTCGACGACGCCCGTGAGCTGGCGTCCACGATGGTCGGCCTGGGCACCGACCACGGCGTGCGGACCGTCGCGCTCCTGACCGATATGTCGACCCCGCTCGGCCTGACGGCGGGCAACGCGCTGGAGGTCCGCGAGTCGGTCGAGGTCCTGGCCGGCGGCGGCCCCGCGGACGTGGTCGAACTGACCCTGGCCCTGGCGCGCGAGATGCTGGACGCGGCCGGCCTGAAGGACGCGGACCCGGCGAAGGCCCTCGCCGACGGCTCCGCGATGGACGTCTGGCGCCGCATGATCGCGGCCCAGGGCGGCGACCCCGACGCCCCCCTGCCCACCTCCAGGGAACAACACGTGATCACGGCCCCGTCCTCCGGCGTCCTGACCCGCCTCGACGCCTACGACATCGGTGTCGCCGCCTGGCGCCTGGGCGCCGGCCGCGCCCGCAAGGAGGACCCGGTCCAGGCGGCCGCGGGCGTCGAGCTGCACGCCAAGCCCGGCGACCGGGTGACGGAGGGCCAGCCCCTGCTGACCCTCCACACGGACACCCCCGAGCGCTTCGAGTACGCGCTCCAGTCGGTCGAGGGCTCGTACGACATCGCGGCGCCAGGCACGGACTTCACCGCCTCGCCGGTGGTGCTGGAACGTATCGCCTGACCTGCGGTTTCCTCTTTCGGGCGAACGGGATCGGTGGACCTCCACCGGTCCCGTTCGGCATGCTGGGATCGGTGACGCACCGATAGGAGACCGCCATGAGCGCACTCACCGTCAGCCATGATCCCGAGCAGGGCTGGGACGACCTCGTCCGGTTCTGGGAGGAGATGGAATGGCCCGAGGGCAGCAAGGTGGAGATCATCGAGGGGATCGTCACCGTGTCACCTGCTCCCGCGTACCGCCACAACCTGATCGCGGAACGCATTCAGCGTCGCCTCTACTCAGTGGTCCCCGACGACCGGGGGATCTTCCAGACACTGGCCATTGCCGTGCCGTCGCGGCTGGGCATGCTCATTCCGGACCTTGTGGTGGCCCCGGTGCGGGAGGAAACGGAGGCGGACACCCACATCCCGGCCGCCTTGGCCGAACTCGTGGTCGAAGTGACCTCCAAGTCCAACGCCCGCCACGACCGCATCAGCAAGCCCGCCGCCTACGCCACCGCAGGCGTCCCGCTCTACCTCCTGGTCGACCGCTGGGCCCCCGACGGCCCCACCGCGACGCTCTACGGAGAGCCCAAGGGCGACGTGTACCGCCCGCTGAGCAGCGTGAAGTTCGGCGAGGCCCTCAAGCTCCCCGCCCCCTTCGATCTCGTCATCGACACCGCCGAATTCCCGGTCGACTGACGGGCCGTCACCCCGGCAGTGCCGCGACCACCACCAGCACCGGAACCGACCGGCGGGCCTCCGGCCCCCGGCCCGCGATGAGTTGTGCCCGGCCGCACGGTCTACAGACCGTGGATGCCAGGACACCTGCCGTGCTCGTGCTCGCCGGCCCCGTCACCCGGGACGAGGTGGTGGAGCTGTGCGCGGATGTGCGGGCCCTGCTGGAGGACACCCGGGCCGCAGTCGTGGTGTGCGACGTCGGGGGGCTGGGGCCGCCGGGACTCGGCGTGGTCGACCTGCTGGCGCGGCTCCAGCTCACCGCCCGGCGGGCCGGCGGCCGTATCCGGCTGCGCGACCCCGACCCGGCGCTAGACGCCCTCCTCGGCCTGGTCGGCCTCTGCTTCGAGATGGAGCGGCAGCCCGAACAGCGGGAACCACCGCGGGGTGTCGAGGAAGCAGTGGAACCCGGTGATCCGGCCCTCTGAGGTCTCCAGGACCTGGATCGCCCACGGGGTGAAGCCGCCCTCCTCCGGGTCCGGCTTGTACTGGGCGAAGCCCGGCAGCCCGTTGGCCCGCACCGGCAGCAGCCGGGAGCCCGCGCAGGCCGCGCCCAGCGTCGTCATGAAGCCCGTGATGTCCGAGGGGCCCGTCAACCACAGATCGAACGGCGGCATCGTCATCACCGCGTCCTCGTGCAGCAGCGCGGTCAGCTCCGCCATGTCGTACCCCTCGAACGCCTTCACATAGCGCTCCAGGAGCCTTTGCTGGGCCTCGTCCAGCGGGTCCGACACAGCAGCATCGGCGGCCTCGTCGCCCCGCTCGGCGAGCGTGGCGCGCGCCCGCTGCAGGGCGCTGTTGACCGAGGCGACCGTCGTGCCCAGCAGCTCGGCGACCTCGCTCGCCCGCCAGGCCAGCACCTCGCGCAGGATCAGCACGGCCCGCTGCTTGGGCGGCAGCTGCTGCAACGCGGCCATGAAGGCGAGCCGCACCGACTCCTTGGTGACGGCCGCCTCCGCCGGATCCTCGACCGGGGGCAGCACGCGGGCGTCCGGCATCGGCTCCAGCCATGTGTGGTCCGCGCGCGGGGACAGCGCCGCGCGGGACAGCGGCATGGACTCGGTCAGGTCCATCGGCCGGGCGCGCTTGCTGCCCGCCGCCAGCATGTCCAGGCAGACGTTCGTCGCGATGCGGTAGAGCCACGAGCGCAGGCTGGAGCGCCCCTCGAACTTGTCGTAGCTCCGCCAGGCGCGCACGAGGGTGTCCTGGACCGCGTCCTCCGCCTCGAAGGACGAGCCGAGCATGCGGTAGCAGTAACCGGTCAGCTCGACCCGGTACTCCTCCAGCCGCTCGTCGAGCTCCGCCGTCGCCGCCGTGCCGTTTCCCATCGTCCACCCCTGTGGCCGTCCCGTCCGTGGGCGTCATCACGCCCAGCACTCCGGAAGCTACCGCAGCCCACTGACAACGGCCGCTGGAGCGGAAGAACCACCAGGTCGGAGTGTGTCCACGGGCCCGCGGCCCGCGCATCGGCGTGCCGGACGGGCCCTTCGGCGCGGGGACCGGCGCGGCTACGCGGGCACCGGCTCCCGCCGCGCCGCGACCCTGGCCGCCCGCGACCCGAGCACCGTGATCGCCACGACACCCAGGACGGCCAGCAGGCCGACCCCGACCGTTCCCGCCCAGCCCTGTGCGTGGAAGGCCATGGCGCCCACCGTGCTGCCCGCGCTGGAGCCGACGTAGTAGGCGGACTGGTAGAGCGCCGAGGCCTGTGCGCGGCCGTGCGTCGCCGTCCGGCTGACCGCCGAGGAGGCGACCGCGTGACCGGCGAAGAAGCCCGCGGTGATCAGGACCAGGCCCAGCAGGACCAGCGCGACCGAGTCCAGCAGGGACACCAGCAGACCCGCCGCCGTCGTGGCGCCCGCCAGGTACAGGGCGCCCCTGCGGCCCAGGCGGCCCACCAGCCGCCCCGCCGTCGACGCCGACACCGTGCCCACCAGGTACACCAGGAAGATCGAGCCGACGACGCCCTGCGGCAGGGAGAAGGGCGCCTCGGTCAGGCGGTAGCCGATCACCGTGTAGACGCCGCCGAACACCGTCATGAACAGCGCGCCGATCGCGTACAGGCGGCGCAGCAGCGGATCGGCGAGGTGGTCGCGGACCGAGCGCGCCAGCACCCGGGGGCGCAGGGAGCCCGCCCTGAAGTGCCGCGGTGCCGGAAGCAGCAGGCGGAAGGCCACCGCGCAGCCCACCGCGATCACCCCGATCACCCCGACGGCCACCCGCCAGCCCCACTCCTGGGCGACCCAGCCGGTGATGACCCGGCCGCTCATGCCGCCCACGCTGTTGCCGGCCACGAACAGGCCGATCGCCGTGACCAGGGCCCGGGGCCGGACCTCCTCCGCCAGATACGCCTGCGCCGAGGCCGGGAGCCCCGCGAGAGCCGCGCCCTGGAGCGCCCGCAGTACCACCAGCGCGCCCAGCGACGGCGCGAACGGCACCAGCAGACCGACGACCACCGCGACCGCCAGTGAGGCCGTCATGACCGTACGCCGTCCGAAACGCTCCGACAGCGCGCTCGCCGGGAGCACGAACAGCGCCAGGCCGCCCGTCGCGGCGGCCACCGTCCAGCTCGCCTCGCTCGCCGCCACGTGGAAGTCGCCGGAGACCAGCGGCAGCAGGGCCTGCGTGGAGTACAGCAGCGCGAAGGTGGCGACACCCGCGAGGAAGAGGGCGAGGCTCATCCGGCGGTAGCCGGGTCCGCCCGGGGCCATGCGGGAGTCGGAGTCGGGGACTGAGGCGACGGCGCCCACGGTGGTGGGCGCCCCGGTATCGACGGGAGTCATACGGCGACCGTAGGGAGCCCCGTACTCATCCGTCCAATGCATGGACTCGGCATAATCGTTCCCATGGTGCATCAGCCAAGGTCGCGGGCCCGTCTGTCACAGACCGGTGACACAGAAGACATCGTCGCGTCGCTGGCGCCCCGCCTCGCGCACTTCGCCGGGGTGGCCCGCACCGAGCACGTCACCCGGGCCGCGCAGGAGATGCAGGTCCCGCAGTCGACGCTCTCGCGGGCCATGGTCCGGCTGGAGCAGGACCTCGGCGTCGACCTCTTCGCCCGCCGCGGCCGCACGGTCTCCCTGACCCCCGCCGGCCGCACCTTCCTCGCCTCCGTGGAACGCGCACTCGCCGAGATCGAGCGTGCCGCCGACGAGGTGCGCGCCGACGCCGACCCGGCCACCGGCAAGGTCGCCTTCGGCTTCCTGCACACCATGGGCGCCGAGACCGTGCCCGGCCTCATCCACGCCTTCCGCGCCGACCACCCCCGCGTCCGCTTCAGCCTCGTGCAGAACTACGGCGAGGCCATGCTGGAGGGGCTGCGGGCGGGCGAGCTCGACCTCTGCCTGACGTCCCCCGTGCCGGACGCCCCCGACCTGGTCGCCCGCCGCCTCGACGAGCAGAAGCTGCGCCTGGTCGTCCCCGCCGACCACCGGCTCGCCGCCCGCCGCCGCATCCGCCTGGCTGAGGCCGTCGAGGAGCCCTTCGTCATCCTGGAACCCGGCTACGGCCTGCGCCGTATCACCGACGCCCTGTGCCGGGAAGCCGGATTCAGACCGCGCATCGCCTTCGAGGGCGAGGAGGCCGAGACCCTGCGCGGCCTGGTCGCGGCGGGCCTCGGGGTCGCCCTGCTGCCCCCGCCGGCCTTCCCCCGCCCAGGGGTCGTCGAGCTGACGGTGACGGCCCCGCGCGCGGTACGGGAGATCGGCGTGGCATGGCTGGAGGGCCACCCGGACACCCCGCCGGTGGCGGCCTTCAAGAAGTTCCTGCTCGCCAAGCGCGGCAAGCTGCTCCCCACCTGAGGGCGAGCACCTACCGTCGCAGCGTCCTGCCGAACCCGGCCGCCAGCGGCATCCGCAAGCCCAGCGGCGGCGGAGCCATCAGCGCGTCCTGCACCGGCCGCGAGAACACCCGCCCGAACAGTGAGCCCATGACGAAGTCGGTGGTGAGCGCGAGGACTTCGTCCCGGTACTGGCGCAACCCGTGCCCGTCGGCGTGGACTTCGAACCGGCACACGTCCCGGTTCGCCTTCTTCGCCCGTTCCGCGAACCGGAAGGACAGCTCGGGATCGGTCCGTTCGTCGTTCGTGCCGTGCACGATCAGCACCCGGCGCCCGGCGAGCTGCCTGACCGGTTCGGGCGAGGCCGCCATGTCGGCCTCGGGCAGCCGGGGGGCGATGGCCACCACGGAGTTGACGGTCTCGTGCCCGGCGGCGTGCAGCGCGGCCCGGCCGCCCATGTCGAGACCGGCCAGGCAGACCGGCACGTCCCCGTAGCGCCGGACGACCTCCTCGACCGCCCACGCGGCGTCGCGGGCCGGATGCGCCTCGTCGCCGTTCCAGCCGCGGTAGCGGTAGTGCACCACGTGCACGGCCAGGCCCTCCTCGCGCCCCGCGCGGGCCAGTTGGCGCCCCAGGGCGCGCACCGAGGCGGTCGCCAGCACCGGCGAGGGTCTGCGGGTGGAGACCTCCTGGCCGCCCGGGAGCAGCAGCACCGCTCCGCCCACCGCCGCCGGCTCCGGGCCGAGCGTCCTCCCCAGCCGGGCCGTGCGAACCGGCGTCGCTTGGTGTGCCATGGCAGAACAGTGTCAGAAGCACCCGTGTACGCCACCCGTCCGGGCGGTCACCGTTACATATCGACGGATGTGTACACGCGATGATCTACGCGCGTAGGCGTTAGAGTGCGGAAATGACGAGCCAGACTGCCCACCAGGGGAACACCCCGAGCTCGGACCAGATCCGCCGGGCGCCCAAGGTTCTGCTGCACGACCACCTCGACGGCGGGCTCCGCCCGGGAACCGTCGTCGACCTGGCCCGCGCGTCGGGCTATTCCCAACTCCCCGAGACCGACCCGGACAAGCTCGGCCTGTGGTTCCGGGAGGCCGCCGACTCCGGCTCGCTGGAACGGTACCTGGAGACGTTCTCGCACACCGTCGGCGTGATGCAGACCCGCGACGCCCTCGTCCGGGTCGCCCGTGAGTGCGCCGAGGACCTCGCCGAGGACGGCGTCGTCTACGCCGAGGTGCGCTACGCCCCCGAGCAGCACCTGGAGGGCGGACTGAGCCTGGAGGAGGTCGTCGAGGCCGTCAACGAGGGCTTTTGCGAGGGGGAGCGGACCGCCCTGGAGAACGGTCACCGGATCCGGGTCGGGGTCCTGCTGACCGCGATGCGGCACGCGGCCCGCGCCCTGGAGATCGCCGAACTCGCCAACCGCTACCGGGACTCGGGCGTGGTGGGCTTCGACATCGCCGGCGCCGAGGCCGGCTACCCGCCCACCCGGCACCTGGACGCCTTCGAGTACCTGAAACGGGAGAACAACCACTTCACGATCCACGCCGGCGAGGCCTTCGGGCTGCCGTCCATCTGGCAGGCGCTGCAGTGGTGCGGTGCGGACCGGCTGGGCCACGGGGTGCGCATCATCGACGACATCCAGGTCCACGAGGACGGGACGGTCGAACTGGGGCGGCTGGCCTCCTACGTCCGCGACAAGCGCATCCCGCTGGAGCTGTGCCCGAGTTCCAACCTCCAGACCGGGGCGGCGCCCTCGTACGCGGAGCATCCGATCGGGCTGCTGCGCCGGCTCCACTTCCGGGCCACGGTCAACACGGACAACCGTCTCATGTCCCACACCAGCATGAGCCGGGAGTTCGAGCAGCTGGTCGAGGCGTTCGGATACACGCTCGACGACATCCAGTGGTTCTCCGTCAATGCGATGAAATCAGCATTCATTCCTTTCGATGAACGACTGGCGATGATCAACGACGTGATCAAGCCCGGATATGCGGTACTGAAATCCGAATGGCTGTTTCAGCAGGCCGCGTCCACCAGCGGTTTCTTGTCCTCGGAAGGCTGATCGGCGGATACGGGAACACGGCCGGGCCGCATATTCCGTCCGTATTTCGATGTTTGCGGCGGGTGGCTCGGCATGTTTACGGTCGTGGACCGCTCAGTTCCCTGTCTTCCACCCAAGGACGCGTTTTCATGAAGCAGTCTGCCGCCAAGTCCCTCGGTGTCGCCGCCCTCGGGGCCGCCTTCGCCGCCGCCGGCGCGGGCGCGGCGAACGCCGCACCGGCCGTTCCGGACGCCGGCCAGGCACTCGGCACCGTCAGCAAGGCGCTCCCGACGGAGAACGTCACCCAGGCGCTGCCCGGGGCCGGCCAGGCGCTGAACCAGGCCAAGCCCGCGGTGCAGTCGGGTCTCGCGGCCGTGCAGCCGACCGCCCAGGTGCTGCTCCCGAACGGCCCGACCAAGCCGGTCGCCGGTCTGCTCGGCGGGCTGCCGGTACAGGGCCTGCCCACCCACGGCCTGCCCACCCACGGCCTGCCGGTGAACGGGCTGCCGCTGGGCTGAGCCGACCCCCCACCGCGGACACCGGCACGGCTGGGGCGCACCTCCTGGTTCCAGGGTGTGCCCCAGCCGTGCCGCCGTCTCCGCGTGCGCGGCGTTCACCACGCGCTGCCGGCCGACTCCTCGGAGGGCAGCAGGATCCACAGCGCGACGTAGACCAGGAACTGCGGGCCCGGCAGCAGGCAGGACAGCAGGAAGAGCACGCGCATCGTCGTCGCGGAGGTGCCGAAGCGCCGAGCCAGCGCAGCACACACTCCGCCGATCATGCGGTCGTGGGTCGGGCGGGCGAGGGCGGTCATCTCGACTCCTTCGTGGCTGTCGGTGCGGGGCCTCCCCGTCGGCTGCCCCGTCCGTCTTCCACGTTACGGAGACGAAGGGGGCAGGGCGTCGCTCCACGGGGCGAGGCCGACCCTCGGAATCGTCGGGGTGCGACCCTGAGGCGGATCCTCCTGGCGCGGGGCCGACCGGTCCCGGCGTTCCGCCCCGCGGCGGAGGCGGGAGCGGCCCGCGGGGACGATCGCGAGGTGGACGAGGGCCACACCCACGGTGTTCAGCAGGAGTGTGTCGACGTCCACCACCCGGCCCGGTACGCCCGTCTGGAGCAGGGCGATGCCCAGCGAGACCAGGGTGCCCGCGGCGACCGTGCGGATCAGGGATCCGACCGGAGAGACGTGGAGGCAGCCGTGCGTCATCGGCAGCAGTACGCCCAGCGGCGCGAGCAACGCCAGTCCCTCGCCGATGCGCCGGGCCGCCTCGGGCCAGCCCAGCGCCAGGTCGGCCCGGACGGTGGCGAGCGGACGCAGATTGGGCGGCGTCACCCAGGGGACGTCCAGCGGACGCAGCGTGAGCCAGGCGACGAGCGCGAGGTGGGCGACGAGGAGGACACCCCCTGTCACGCGGACGTGGATCGCGGCGCTGCCGCAGATGGAGCCTTGACGCTGCACGCAACCCAAGACGCGGCCCCCGGCACGATCGGTTCCGGCCGGACGGCACACTCCCTGGTGAGTGCTGCGCCACACCCGTGCGCCACACCCGTGCGCCACACCGGTGTGCCGCCTCCGTGTCAGCCGTCGGTCACCTGGGTCGACGGCGGCAGGGTGGTGCCCGGCCGGGCGCGGAGCTCCCCGGTGCACTCGTAGCGGCGCAGCCGCGTGTCGTCCGGCCCGCCGAGAACGACGGAGCCGTCCCCCTCGGCGGCGGCCGAGTCGGACAGCGTGCACACGATCTGCGCGAGGGCGTACGGGGCGAGGCCGGCCGGCACGCTGCTCAGCCGGAGCGTATCGGCGGGGTCACGGGGACGTGGCCCCTCGACCCTCAGACCGCCCGGGACGTGCGTGGTGTACCCGGCCGCCTTCTCACCGGCGGACGGCGGCGCGGCGAGCTGGTCGAGCAGCCCCTGGGCCACGATCACCCGCCGCCGCGCGTCCGCGGTGCCCTCCGGCACCCGCACCGTCCGGTCGACGGTCACCAGCGACGAGCCGCACAACAGGAACACCTGGACGGGCACGCCGCGCGAGGACTGGGTGGCCAGGTCGGGCTGGGACAGCGAGCAGGGCACGCGGGAGGGCGCGCCGCCGAAGTCCGTGGGCACCTCGGTGGGCCGGATCCCGCACCCGGCGAGCAGCAGGCCCAGGGCGGTCAGCCCCGCCGTCCGAAGTCGGCGTGCGTTCATCGGGCGGTCCCCTTCGAGCCGTTGTCCCCGTCCTGCTCGCGCTCGGTCCGCTCCGCGGCGAGCGCGGAGGCGTCCCGCGGCAGCCGCAGCGTGAACACCGCTCCGCCCTCGGGCGAGTTGGCCGCGGTGATGCCACCGCCATGGATGTGCGCGTTGTTCAGGGCGATGGACAGTCCCAGGCCGCTGCCCTCGGAGCGCGGCCGGGACGCGCTCGCCTTGTAGAAGCGGTCGAAGACGTGCGGCAGGACCTCCTCGGGGATGCCCGGCCCGTGGTCGCGCACCTCGATGACGATCTCGGCGGGCCGCTCCGCCTCATCGGCCGACTCGCGCACCGACACCCGCACCGGCGAGCCGCCGTGCTTGAGCGCGTTGCCGACGAGGTTGGCGAGGATGACGTCCAGGCGGCGCGGGTCGAGCCGGGCGTGGATGCCGCGCTCGGCGTCCAGCTCGACGGCGTCCAGCCAGGCGCGGGCGTCGATGCAGGCGGTGATCTGATCGGCGATGTCGACGTCGTCCAGCACCAGCCGGGCCGTGCCCGCGTCGAAGCGGGTGACCTCCATCAGGTTCTCGACCAGGTCGTTCAGCCGCCGGGTCTCGCTGACGACGAGCCGGACCGCCGGCTCGATCATCGGGTCGATGCCGCCACCCTCGGAGTCCAGCTCCTCCTCCAGCACCTCCGTCACGGCGGTGATGGCGGTCAGCGGCGTACGCAGCTCATGGCTCATGTCCGCGACGAAGCGGCGGGAGGCCTCGTCGCGGGCGGCCATGTCGGCGACCCGCTTCTCCAGCGCCTCGGCCGCCTTGTTGAACGTGCGGGACAGGTCGGCGAGTTCGTCGGTGCCGGACACCCGCAGACGGGTGTCGAGCCTGCCCTCGCCGAGCCGTCGCGCGGCGACTCCCAGCCGGTGCACCGGCTTCAGCACCGTCGTGGCGGCGGCCTGGGCGAGGAGAGCGGCACCGACGAGTGCCAGGCCGGTGGCGATGCCCAGGGACCAGGCCAGCGAGTTGAGGTCCTTGGCCTCCGGCTCCAGCGACTTGAGCATGTAGCCGGTCGGGCCGCCGCCGATCACCCGCGTGCCGGCCACCAGGTACGGCGTGCCGTGCATGACGATCCGCTGCCAGTACAGGTGGTAGGGCGCCTTGTTGGCGGAGGAGAGCGGCTGCTGCCTGTTCACCGCGGTGCGCAGCGAGGTGGGCACGTCCTCCAGCGAGAAGCCGTTCAGCCCGCCGGAGTTGCCGTACAGCGTCCTGCCGTTCGCGTCCTGGCCGACCAGCAGCACGCTGAAGCGCTGGCTGCTGCCGGCCATCTGCCCGGCGGTGTGCTGGAGCTGGTCCTGCGTGGTGTGCACCGGCAGCGCGCCCGCGCGGTTCTGCACCTCCTGCTGGAAGTCGCGCAGCGCCGCGTCCTGGGCACGGGTGAGCACCGCCTCGCGGTTGAGCCAGTACGCGATCCCGGACGCCGACACGGCCGCGGTCAGCGCCACCAGCGCGAAGACGACGACCAGCCGCAGGCGCAGACTGGTGAACCGCAGCCGGGACAACGTTCCCCTGCGCCCCGAGGCCCAGCCCCGGAGCCTGCCTTGCTCATCGGTCACTGCGGCGCGTCCAGGCGGTAACCGACCCCGCGCACGGTACGGATCAGCGTCGGGGACGAGGGGACGTCCTCCACCTTGGCGCGCAGCCGCTGCACACAAGCGTCCACCAGTCGCGAGTCACCGAGGTAGTCGTGCTCCCACACCAGCCGCAGCAGCTGCTGCCGGGACAGTGCCTGACCGGGCCGGCGGCTCAGCTCCAGCAGCAGTCTCAGCTCGGTCGGGGTCAGCTGGAGGTCCTCGCCGTTCTTCGTCACGGTCATCGCCGCCCGGTCGATGACGAGGCTGCCGAAGGTCGCGGAGTCGTTCGCCTCCCGCTCGCCGCGCCGCAGCACGGCCCGGATCCGGGCGTCCAGCACTCGCCCCTGCACGGGTTTGACCACGTAGTCGTCGGCTCCGGACTCCAGCCCGACCACCACGTCGATGTCGTCGCTGCGCGCGGTGAGCAGAATGATCGGCAGCTGGTCCGTGCGCCGGATGCGCCGGCACACCTCGAACCCGTCGATGCCGGGCAGCATCACGTCCAGCACGATCAGGTCCGGCCGCTGCTCGCGCAGCAGCTTCAGACCGTCCTCGCCGCTGGCAGCGGTGGCCACCCGGTGTCCCTGGCGCGTCAGTGAGAGCTCCAGGGCCGTTCGGATGGCGTCGTCGTCCTCGATCAGCAACAGGGAAGGCACGAGTCTCATTCTGGCCCATGCGGGGTCGGTGTTTCGACACCCGTACGGCTACCTGCGCCCGGTACCCGGCTCCATACCTCTGTGACAGGTCTGTGACAGTCGGCGGACACGGCCATGAAGTGACCACGGCAAGCTTTTCGGCACGAGGCAGGGAAGCAGGACGGAACACCGGAACTCCACGACGGGGGGCGCGAATGAACACGCTGCACAGCACCAGCCACAGCGCAGTGGTCACGCGTCTGCACGACGTGGCCCGGTCTCCGGAGAAGTCCGGTGCCGTGAGCGGGCGGGGGTGCGCTCGCGGCACCGGGCGTCAGCACACCGCGCATGCGCAGCAGGGGCTTCAGCCGCGCATCACGGTGGTTGACGCGCACACGGGGGAAACACACGGGGGAACCGCGTACGGGGAGGGCCCGGGGGAGCGCCGCGCGCTGTCGGAGGCGGAGTTCACCGCCTACGTCCAGGAGCGCCGCGCCTCCCTGTACGCAACCGCCTACCACCTCACCGGCGATCGCTTCGAGGCCGAGGACCTGCTGCAGAGCGCGCTGTTCTCGACCTACCGGGCGTGGGACCGGATCAGTGACAAGGCGGCCGTCGGCGGATACCTCCGCCGCACCATGACCAACCTGCACATCAGCGCCTGGCGGCGCCGCAAGCTCAACGAGTACCCGACCGAGGAACTGCCGGAGACGCCCGGCGACACGGACGCCATGCGCGGCACCGAGCTGCGCACCGTCCTGTGGCAGGCGCTGGCCCGGCTGCCCGAGCTCCAGCGCACCATGCTGGTCCTGCGCTACTACGAGGGCCGTACGGACCCGGAGATCGCGGACATCCTCGGCATCAGCGTCGGCACGGTGAAGTCCAGCATCTGGCGGTCCCTGCGCCGGCTGCGCGAGGACGAGGTCCTCAGCTTCGGCCGTGACCATGAGGAGTCCTTCGGCGAGCTCGTCGCCTGACCGACCGAAGGGCAGGGGGGATCGGGGGACGGGGAAGAAAGACGGGGGAGTCCCGGGGGAAATCACGGGGGACGGGGGACACGGGGGATACCGGGGAATCACGGGGGACGGGGGACTCCGGGGATACGGGGGAATCAGGGGGACCGGGGGACACGGGGGAATGTGGGGGAGCACCAAGGGAGCGGGACTGGAGGACCGGGGGGTCTGTCCAGTCCCGCTTTCGTGTGCGCGCGCACGAAAGCGCGTTGACGCACAAGGGGGCGTACGGCGCGCGTACCCCCGTGTGTCGTACGCCGGTTTACGCGGCCGTCCGTGTCTGCGCCTGCCGTCCCGCCGTCGCGGCGGTCAGTCGGCCCAGGGCCTCGTCCCGGTCGCAGGCGTGGGCGCCCAGCGCGACCTGACGGGCCACGATCGACCGCTCGGCGCGCATCAGCCGCCAGCCGCGGCGCAGCAGGAACGGCACCGACTTGCGGCCCTCCTTCAGGTCCCGCAGGAAACGCCGCCGGAAGGTCGTGACCGGCCCGCGGTTCAGGCACAGCGCGTCGGCCAGGACGCCGAGTTCCCGGCAGCGCGCCACGATCTCGGCGGCGAAGACGCCCTCCGCGATGAACAGCGGGGTGCGGCCGATGTGCAGCGTGCTCTCGCCGGTGCGGGCGCTCAGCGAGATGTCGTACACCGGCACGCTCGTGGTGCCCGTCGCGCACAGCCGGCTGATCGCCGCGACCGCGACGTCCGCGTCCCAGGAGCCGGGGTGGTCCCAGTCGATGTCCGAACTCCCCGTCACCAGCGGCAGGGTCGGGTCGCCGGCCTCCTTGTAGAAGTCGTCGAGGCGCAGCACGGGCAGTCCGGAGCGGGCGGCGACCAGGGACTTGCCCGAGCCCGAGGGGCCGCACAGCAGCACGACACGGGCGGGTGACGGGGGATGAAGGCTCACGGAACACCAGTTTGACGCATGGTGGCCCGCCTGCCGACCCCGCGGGTCGGCTTTGGAACGTGGGTTACGTCTCAACTACGGCTCCTGAAGACCGAGCGGTAAGCGGGTCCTGTTCCCAGGCCTCGTGCTCAGCCGAACTCCCGGAATGGTGTTGGGTGTTCTGGTCTCCCGCGTCCGCTCCGCGGTCCGGCGGCACGGATCGTGTCCGTGGTCCGGGGATGCGGGGGCGGGTTTCCTCACGCCCCAGGGCATGCCGTCGGCCTGACAGTCCGATGCGCGTGCACATCGCTCTGGTGTGCACGGGGCGATGCCGTCCGTCGCCGGATCGGATGCCCTTGGGCGCGCCTGCCGATCGCCACGGCGACAGCGCCGTGGCGTGTGGTCGTGCGGTTTGTACTGGTCAACGGCCCCCGCCAGTGCGGGGCGCCCCATTTGGCAGATGCTCACAGGCCCGGTGGCCCAGGCCACGTCGGTGGGTGCCGTGCCGGTCGCCGGCCAGGTGCTCGGATCGGTGCGCTGACACGCGAGCACGCGGAGAGCCGCGCCTCCCCCGGACGGAGGGGAGGCGCGGCTCTCGTCCGTGCGGGGCGCCGCGGCGCCCCGGGCGGCTCAGTATGACGAGCCGGAGGCGCCCAGGGAGCCCGTCGGGTGCCAGACCGTCTTGGTCTCCAGGAAGGCCGTCATGCGGTCGATGCCCGGCGTCGCGGCGTAGTCCACAGGCTGTGGACGAAGGACGCGCTTGAGGTTGTCCGCCGCCGCGACCTCCAGCTCCTTCGCCAGCTCCGCGTCGGCGCCCGTGAGGTCGATCGCGTTGACGTCCTGGTGCGCGGCGAGCGGCGCGGCGATCTCCGCCGTACGGCCGGACAGGACGTTCACGACACCGCCGGGCAGGTCGGAGGTGGCCAGCACCTCGCCGAGGGAGAGCGCCGGGAGCGGGTGCTTCTCGCTCGCGACCACCACCGCCGTGTTGCCGGTCGCGATCACCGGGGCGATCACCGAGACCAGGCCCAGGAACGACGACTCCTGCGGGGCCAGGACCGTCACCACGCCGGTCGGCTCGGGGGAGGAGAGGTTGAAGTACGGGCCCGCGACCGGGTTGCCGCCGCCCACCACCTGGGCGATCTTGTCGGTCCAGCCCGCGTACCAGACCCAGCGGTCGATCGCCGCGTCGACCTGCGCGGCCGCCTTGGCCTTGGACAGGCCCTCCGCCTCGGCGACCTCGCGGACGAACTGCTCGCGGCGGCCCTCCAGCATCTCCGCGATGCGGTAGAGGATCTGGCCCCGGTTGTACGCGGTCGCGCCGGACCACGCCCCGAACGCCTTGCGCGCGGCCACGACCGCGTCACGGGCGTCCTTGCGGGACGACCGCGGTACGTTCGCCAGCCAGTTGCCCTTGGAGTCGCTCACCTCGTACACCCGGCCGCTCTCGGAACGCGGGAACTTGCCGCCCACGTACAGCTTGTAGGTCTTGAGGACCGAAAGCCGCGGTTCGGTCGTCGCCCCAGACTTCTCGGACTTCTCAGACATCGAGGTACGCCTCCAGGCCGTGCCGGCCGCCTTCGCGGCCGAAGCCCGACTCCTTGTAGCCGCCGAACGGCGAGGTCGGATCGAACTTGTTGAACGTGTTGGACCAGACGACACCGGCGCGCAGCCTGCTCGCCACCGCCAGGATCCGGGAGCCCTTCTCCGTCCAGATGCCCGCCGAGAGCCCGTACGGGGTGTTGTTGGCCTTGGCGACGGCCTCGTCCGGGGTGCGGAAGGTGAGGACGGAGAGCACCGGGCCGAAGATCTCGTCACGGGCGACGGTGTGCGCCTGGGTGACACCGGTGAACAGCGTCGGGGCGAACCAGTAGCCGTTCTCGGGCAGTTCGCAGGCGGGTGACCAGCGCTCGGCGCCCTCCGCCTCGCCCTGCTCGGCGAGCGCGGTGATCCGGGCCAGCTGCTCGGCGGAGTTGATCGCGCCGATGTCGGTGTTCTTGTCGAGCGGATCGCCCAGGCGCAGGGTGGAGAGCCTGCGCTTGAGGGAGTCCAGCAGCTCGTCGTGGATCGACTCCTGCACCAGCAGGCGCGAGCCCGCGCAGCAGACTTGGCCCTGGTTGAAGAAGATGCCGTTCACGATGCCCTCGACGGCCTGGTCGATCGGCGCGTCGTCGAAGACGATGTTGGCGCCCTTGCCGCCCAGTTCGAGGGTGAGCTTCTTGTCCGTGCCCGCGACCGTGCGCGCGATCGCCTTGCCGACGGCCGTGGAGCCGGTGAAGGCGACCTTGTTCACGTCCGGGTGGGCCACCAGCGCGGCGCCCGCGTCGCCGTAGCCGGGAAGGATGTTGACGACACCCTTCGGCAGGCCCGCCTGGCGGCAGACGTCCGCGAAGAACAGCGCGGAGAGCGGGGTGGTCTCGGCGGGCTTGAGCACGACCGTGTTGCCGGTCGCCAGCGCCGGGGCGATCTTCCACGCCAGCATCAGCAGCGGGAAGTTCCACGGGATGACCTGGCCTGCCACGCCCAGCGGCTTCGGGGACGGCCCGAAGCCCGCGTGGTCGAGCTTGTCCGCCCAGCCGGCGTAGTAGAAGAAGTGCGCGGCCACCAGGGGCAGGTCCGCGTCCCTCGTCTCCCTGATCGGCTTGCCGTTGTCCAGCGTCTCCAGGGCCGCCAGCTCACGGCTGCGCTCCTGGACGATGCGGGCGATGCGGAACAGGTACTTGGCGCGCTCGGAGCCGGGCAGCGCCGACCACGTGGCGAAGGCCTTGCGGGCCGCGCGCACCGCGCGGTCCACGTCCGCCTCGCCGGCCTGGGCGACCTCGGACAGCACCTCCTCCGTGCTGGGGGAGACCGTCTTGAAGACCTTGCCGTCGGCGGCCTCGGTGAACTCGCCGTCGACGAACAGGCCGTAGGACGGCGCGATGTCGACGATCGACCGGGACTCGGGCGCCGGCGCGTACTCGAAGGGGGAAAGCGGGTTTTGCGTGTTCATGGGGTCTCAGTCCACCGTCACGTAGTCGGGGCCGGAGTAGCGGCCGGTGGCCAGCTTCTGGCGCTGCATCAGCAGGTCGTTCAGGAGCGAGGAGGCGCCGAAGCGGAACCAGTGGTTGTCCAGCCAGTCCCCGCCGGCGGTCTCGTTGACCAGGACCAGGAACTTGATCGCGTCCTTGGAGGTGCGGATGCCGCCGGCCGGCTTCACGCCCACCTGCACGCCGGTCTGCGCCCGGAAGTCACGGACGGCCTCCAGCATGAGCAGCGTGTTGGCCGGGGTGGCGTTGACGGCGACCTTGCCGGTGGAGGTCTTGATGAAGTCGGCGCCCGCCAGCATGCCGAGCCAGCTCGCACGGCGGATGTTGTCGTACGTCGACAGCTCGCCGGTCTCGAAGATGACCTTCAGGCGTGCGGAGGTCCCGCAGGCCTCCTTCACGGCGACGATCTCGTCGTACACCTTCAGGTACTTGCCCGCGAGGAACGCCCCGCGGTCGATGACCATGTCGATCTCGTCCGCGCCGGCGGCGACCGCCTCGCGCACGTCGGCCAGCTTGACGCCCAGCGGCGCCCGGCCGGCCGGGAAGGCGGTGGCGACCGAGGCGACCTTCACCGCCGAGCCGGCCACGGCCTCCTTCGCGGTGGCCACCATGTCGGGGTACACGCAGACCGCGGCCGTGGCGGGGGCCGTGCGGTCCGTCGGGTCGGGGCGGACCGCCTTGGCGCCGAGCGCCCGGACCTTGCCCGGGGTGTCCGCGCCTTCCAGCGTCGTCAGGTCGACCATCGAGATGGCGAGGTCGATCGCGTACGCCTTCGCGGTGGTCTTGATGGAACGGGTGCCGAGCGAGGCGGCGCGCGCCTCCAGGCCGACCGCGTCGACGCCGGGCAGCCCGTGCAGGAAGCGGCGCAGTGTGCTGTCGGACGCGGTGACGTCAGCGAGCGGGGGTGCAGTGGTGGGCATGGTCACCAGGCGAGCATATCTACGCGCGTAGCGGCTGTACACCCCCGGGCTCATCTTGTGGCCCAGCCGGTATCCGCACGATACCCGTCCCGTGCTCCGGCACCGCGGATGAGGGCGCCCGCGGGCGTCGGGCAGAATCGGGGCCATGACGACGCCCGAGCACGAGCCCCCCGCGCCGCAGCCCGCCGACCCCGAGTTCGAGGACCGGGTCCACCGGTCGTCCGCGGGCATCGCGGGCGGTGTCCTGCTGCTCGCCATCATCTTGTGGCTGGGCATCGACGCGCTGGTCGCCGGCGAGGGCCGCACCCCGTGGCTGGCACTCGCCGGGATCATCCTCGCGGTGCCGCTCGTGGTCGCCTTCACCCTGCGGCCCGCCGTGTACGTCAACGCCGACCGGCTGCGCGTGCGCAACCCCTTCCGCGTGATCGTGCTGCCCTGGGGCCAGGTCTCCGGGCTGCGCTCCGGCTACTCGAACGAGGTGCTGGACCGGTCCGGCACCAAGTACCAGCTGTGGGCGGTGCCCGTCTCGCTGCGGGGGCGCAAGCGGGCCGCCCGCCAGGAGGCGCGTGCCGCGGCCGTGGACGAGCGTGGCGCGGGGACGGGCCGGGCCGGCGGGCGCACCGGCGGCGCCTTGGGGTTCGGCGGGCCGGGCCGCGGGCAGGAGGCGCGCGGCGACGGGCCCATCCGTGCGGCGGGCGACCGGTTCATGGACGACCTGCGCGAACTGCGGGAGGCCCGGGAGAACGCCGCAACGGCCCAGGGCGGGGTGACGGTCCGCTGGGCGTACGAGATCGTGGGCCCGGCGCTGGCCGGCGCGGTGGTGCTGGCGATCCTGATCGCACTGGGCTGACAGGCGCGGGCGGCACGCCGGTACGTCTCCCGGCGGCGCGCCCGCACGTCCGCAGGCCGAGGCCTGGCCCGGAACGGGTGTCCCTCCGCCGGAGGGGCGCCCGTTCCGTTTCGCCGCGGGTCAGATGCCCGCCGCGGCCGACAGGTCCCGCTTGATGGACGCCAGGAGGCCGTCGGCCTCGGCGCGGGCCGCCGGGAGGTCGGCGTGGCTGCCGACCGGGATCACGACCTCCAGGTAGCACTTCAGCTTGGGCTCCGTGCCGCTGGGGCGGACGATGACGCGGGCGCCTTCGAGGGTGTAGCGCAGGCCGTCCGTGGGCGGCAGCCGGTGCGTGCCCCGGGTGAGGTCCTCGGAGCGGGTGACGGGCAGGCCCGCGAGCGCGGTCGGGGGCTGTTCGCGCAGGCGGCGCATCGCGTCGGCGATCAGCGAGAGGTCCTTGACGCGGACCGAGAGCTGGTCGGTGGCGTGCAGGCCGTGCTCGACGGCGAGGTCGTCCAGGAGGTCCGGCAGGGTGCGGCCCTCCTCCTTGAGCCGGGAGGCCAGCTCGGTGATCAGGAGGGCTGCGGTGATGCCGTCCTTGTCGCGGACGCCGTCGGGGTCGACGCAGTAGCCGAGGGCCTCCTCGTAGCCGTAGCGCAGACCCTCGACGCGGGCGATCCACTTGAAGCCGGTGAGCGTCTCCTCGTGGGGCAGGCCCGCCTTCCGGGCGATGCGGCCGAGGAGGGAGGAGGAGACGATCGACTCCGCGAAGGTGCCGGTTACGCCGCGGGAGACCAGGTGGGCGGCGAGCAGGGCACCCACCTCGTCGCCGCGCAGCATGCGCCAGTCGCCGCCGTGCCTGACGGCCACCGCGCAGCGGTCGGCGTCCGGGTCGTTGGCGATGATCAGGTCCGGATCGCTCGCGCGGGCCCTGGCGAACGCCAGGTCCATGGCACCCGGCTCCTCCGGGTTGGGGAAGGCGACGGTCGGGAAGTCCGGGTCCGGCTCGGCCTGCTCGGCGACCAGGTCCGGGGCCGGGAAGCCGGCCCGGGCGAACGCGGCGAGGAGGGTGTCCTTGCCGACGCCGTGCATCGCCGTGTACACGGTGCGGGCCGTGCGGGGCGAGCCGGGGGCGAGGACCGCGTCCGTACGGGCCAGGTAGGCCTCCAGGACGGAGTCGTCGAGGGTGTCCCAGCCGGAGTCCGGGCGGGGGACCGCGGCGAGGGTGGTGATCGCGTCGATCCCGGCGGCGATCCCGGCGTCCGCCGGCGGCACGATCTGGGAGCCGTCGCCCAGGTAGACCTTGTAGCCGTTGTCGCGGGGCGGGTTGTGGCTGGCGGTGACCTCCACACCGGCGACCGCGCCGAGGTGCCGGATGGCGAAGGCGAGGACCGGGGTGGGGAGGGGGCGGGGGAGCACGGCGGCGCGCAGCCCGGCGCCGGTCATGACGGCGGCGGTGTCGCGGGCGAAGTCGGCGGACTTGTGCCGGGCGTCGTAGCCGATGACGACGAGGCCGGCGTTCCCGTCCCCGTGGGCGGCCCCGTTCTTCTTCAGGTACGCGGCGAGGCCGGCGGCGGCGCGGATGACGACGGAGCGGTTCATGCGCATGGGCCCGGCGCCGAGTTCGCCGCGCAGGCCGGCGGTGCCGAACTGGAGCGTGCCGGAGAAGCGGGCGGTCAGCTCCTCGACGTCCCCGGCTTCGAGGAGCCGGGCGAGTTCGTCACGGGTCTCGGCGTCGGGGTCCTCGGCCAGCCACGCCTTGGCCCGTGCGATGAGGTCGTCGTGCACGTTGGGGTCAGCCTCTCGTGAGTTTGTCGGCCTGGGCCGTCTGCCTCCGGCGGGTGGGTGCCGGGGCACCTGGGATGCGTTGGGGGGGCGGGCGGGGCCGTGGGGCGCGTCCGGCCGCCGCGCGCGAGCGTACTGCCCGGAGTCTCGAGGTCGCGCCGCGGAGACCGCCGGGCGGAGACGAAGTGTGCGGCAGGCCGCCGGCGCACCCCACGGCCCCTTCCGCCGTCCGGCGGCTCTCCCTTCGTGGGTGCCGCCGGCCGTTCGGCGTGCCGTGTGGGCGCGGGGGGGGGGCTACAGGCGGCCCAGCACCTGGGTCAGCAGGGAGCCCATGCGGGTGGCGCTGTCGCGGCCCGCCTGGAGGACCTCCTCGTGGTTGAGGGGCTCGCCGGTCATGCCCGCGGCGAGGTTGGTCACCAGGGAGATGCCGAGGACCTCCGCTCCCGCCTCGCGGGCGGCGATGGCCTCCAGGACGGTGGACATGCCGACCAGGTCCGCGCCGATGGTGCGGGCCATGCGGATCTCCGCCGGCGTCTCGTAGTGAGGGCCGGGGAACTGGGCGTAGACGCCTTCCTCGAGGGTGGGGTCGACCTCCTTGCACAGGGCGCGCAGGCGCGGGGAGTACAGGTCGGTGAGGTCGACGAAGTTGGCGCCGACGATCGGCGAGGTGGCCGTCAGGTTGAGGTGGTCGCTGATCAGCACCGGCTGGCCTGGGCGCATGCCCTCGCGCAGGCCGCCGCAGCCGTTGGTGAGCACGATCGTCTTGCAGCCGGCCGCGACGGCGGTGCGTACGCCGTGGGCCACGGCGGCCACGCCCCGGCCCTCGTAGTAGTGGGTGCGGCCCAGGAAGACCAGCGCGCGGCTGTCCCCGATGGCGTACGAGCGGATCTTGCCGCCGTGGCCCTCGACCGCCGGCGGCGGGAATCCGGGCAGCTCGGTGACCTGGAACTCGGCGTCGGGGGTTCCCAGGGCGTCGACGGCCGGTGCCCAGCCGGACCCCATCACGAGGGCGACGTCGTGGGACTCGGCACCCGTGAGTTCGCGCAGGCGCGCGGCGGCGGCGTCGGCGGCGGCGTAGGGGTCGCCCTGGATGTCGTCCGGAAGAAGAGATGCGTTCACGCGCATGAGCGTAGCCGGTATTCGCCTACGCGCGTAGATGTCAGTGGTCACGGCAATGCGATCGTTGTCTTGTCGTTTCCGGTCGTTTCCGGCGAGGGGCGGCTCCGCAGGGGACCCGAGGTCAGGCTTCCCAGCCGCTCAGCACGGCCGCTTCCGCAACTCCATCACGTAGTCGTGGGGCGCCCCCGCCGACTCCGCCGCGTCCGCGATCTCGCCGAGGTAGCGGGCGGAGGGGAGGCCGCCCTCGTAGGCGTTGAGGACGTAGACCCAGGCCGGTTCCTCGCCGTCCAGGGTGTGGACGCGCACGCGCGCGCGCCGGTAGACGTCCATGCCCACGCCCACCCAGCGGTCGAGGGGGTCCTCGTCCATCGGGGCGATGTCGTACAGGGCGACGAAGACCTGGGAGATCGGATCCTCCACGAGGGTCGCCAGCGCGCCCTCCCACCCCATCTGCTCCCCGCCGAAGGTCAGCCGCCAGCCGTTCAGCCAGCCCGTGGCACGCAGCGGCGAGTGCGGGGCGCGGCGGGACATCAGCCGCGCGTCGAGATTGCTGGCGTATGCGGCATAGAGCGACATGCGTCGAGCGTACGGCAGCCGCGCACCAGTCTCACGTGTCCCAGGGGCAACGTGAGACCGTCGCGCCGCGCCCCCGGGCCGTAGCACCTTGAACGGTGCGGGACAATGGAGTACGTGACTCGGATCGTGATCATCGGTGGTGGACCCGGCGGCTACGAAGCGGCGCTGGTGGCGGCGCAGCTCGGCGCGGAGGTGACCGTCGTCGACTGCGACGGTCTGGGCGGAGCGTCGGTGCTGACCGACTGCGTGCCGTCGAAGACCCTTATCGCTACGGCCGAGGTGATGACCACCTTCGACTCGTCGTACGAGGAACTGGGGATCATCGTCGCCGACACTCCCTCCGACGGCGGCCCCGCCCAGGATCCGCCGGCGGAGCAGGCCGTGGGCGTCGACCTGGGGAAGGTCAACCGACGGGTGAAGCGGCTGGCGCTCGCCCAGTCCCACGACATCACCGCGTCCGTGACGCGGGCCGGCGCCCGGGTCATGCGCGGGCGCGGCCGGCTGGAGGGCATGCAGGCGCTCGACGGGTCGCGCACGGTCGTCGTCAGGGCGGCCGACGGGAGCGAGGAGACGCTCACCGCGGACGCCGTGCTGATCGCGACCGGCGGCCACCCGCGCGAGCTGCCCGACGCCCAGCCGGACGGCGAGCGCATCCTCAACTGGACCCAGGTCTACGACCTCACCGAGCTGCCCGAGGAGCTCATCGTGGTCGGCTCGGGTGTCACCGGTGCCGAGTTCGCCGGCGCCTACCAGGCACTCGGCTCGAAGGTCACGCTGGTGTCCTCCCGCGACCGCGTGCTGCCGGGTGAGGACCCGGACGCGGCCGCCGTCCTGGAAGACGTCTTCCGCCGCCGCGGCATGAACGTCATGGCGCGCTCGCGGGCCGCCGCGGCCAAGCGGGTCGGGGACCGCGTGGAGGTGACGCTGGCGGACGGCCGGGTCATCACGGGCAGCCACTGCCTGATGGCCGTCGGCGCGATCCCCAACAGCGCCGGGCTCGGCCTGGAGGAGGCCGGCGTCAAACTGCGCGAGTCCGGTCACATCTGGACCGACAAGGTGTCGCGGACGACGGCTCCGGGCGTGTACGCGGCCGGCGACGTGACCGGGGTCTTCGCGCTGGCGTCGGTGGCGGCGATGCAGGGGCGTATCGCGATGTACCACTTCCTGGGCGACGCGGTGGCCCCGCTGAACCTGAAGACGGTCTCCTCCAACGTCTTCACCGACCCCGAGATCGCCACCGTCGGCTACACCCAGGCCGACGTGGACGCCGGGAAGATCGACGCCTGCTGCGTGAAGCTGCCGCTGCTGCGCAACCCGCGCGCCAAGATGCAGGGCATCCGGGACGGCTTCGTCAAGATCTTCTGCCGTCCGGGCACGGGGATCGTGGTCGGCGGCGTGGTCGTGGCCCCGCGCGCCTCGGAACTGATCCACCCCATCTCGATCGCCGTCGACAACAACCTGACGGTCGAACAGATCGCGAACGCCTTCACCGTGTACCCCTCGCTGTCGGGATCGATCGCCGAGGTGGCACGGCAGTTGCACACCCGTAAGACGACGGGCGGGGCGTAGGGCGGGCCCCGGCGCCCGGATCGACTCCCCGCCGGTCACGGGGAGTTGTGGACCATGCCGCGGGCACGAGCGAGGGGAACAGGCTCTATACCACTTCCCGCTCTGCCCTGCGAACAACTTCTGCTATTCGGCGCAAACTGCTGAAAGCAGACGGTCGCTGGGGTTACTGTCAGTTTCGTGTTCGCTGCTGAACGTCGCCAATTGATCCTCGAAATGGTGCGAGCGAACGGTGCCGTGTCGCTCCGTGAACTCGCCCGCGTCGTCCAGACCTCCGAAGTGACCGTACGGCGGGACGTGCGGGCACTGGAGGCCGAAGGACTCCTCGATCGCCGCCACGGCGGTGCGGTACTCCCGGGTGGGTTCACCCGGGAGTCCGGCTTCCCGCAGAAGTCGCATCTCGCGACCGCGGAGAAGACGGCCATCGCCGACCTCGCCGCGGGCCTCGTCGAAGAGGGCGAGGCGATCGTCGTGGGCGCGGGTACGACCACTCAGGAGCTGGCCCGCCGGCTCGCCAGGGTGCCCGGCCTGACCGTCGTCACCAACTCCCTGCTGGTCGCCCAGGCGTTGGCCCACGCCAACCGCGTGGAGGTCGTGATGACCGGCGGCACGCTGCGCGGCTCCAACTACGCGCTCGTCGGATCGGGGGCGGAGCAGTCGCTGCACGGGCTGCGGGTGTCCAAGGCCTTCCTGTCGGGGAGCGGACTGACGGCCGAGCGGGGCCTGTCCACCTCCAACATGCTGTCGGCGTCCGTCGACCGGGCCCTGGTGCAGGCCGCCGCGGAGGTGGTGGTCCTCGCCGACCACTCCAAGCTCGGTACGGACACGATGTTCCAGACCGTCCCCACCGATCTCATCACCCGCCTGGTGACGGACGAGCCCCCGGCCCACGACGACCGCGCGGCCACCGAGCTCCAGGCCCTCGCCGACCAGGGCGTCCAGATCGCCGTGGCCGGCGCGACGGGAAACCCGGCGACGGACCAGCCCCCTCCCCGCGACCGTCGCCGTGACGTCCCGCTCCCGGGCCCCCGCCGCACCCAGCCGCCGAGCGCGAACCTCCGCCCGGCGTCCCTGGGCGGGGAACAGTCGAACGGCACGGAACGCCCGGCCGCGCGGGTGGCGGACCTCCGGAGGCGATGAGGGCTTCGGACCGTCCCCGGGAAGGCCTTCGGACCGCCTTTGGGAACGCCTTCGGGCCGTCCTCGGCAAAAAGCATGGAGCCCGGCGGGCCGTTCTCGCGGCTCGCCGGGCTCCTGCGGGTGCTCCGGGGATCAGTCCTTGATCTCGCAGATGACGGCGCCGGAGGTGACGGAGGCGCCGACGTCGGCCGACAGGCCCTTGACGGTGCCGCTCCGGTGGGCGTTGAGGGGCTGC